>JAJYCJ010000080.1 GCA_021778515.1 Acidobacteriota bacterium | reverse complement strand
GCCCGCCGGCAGACGGCCCGGCAGATTTGCAGCGCCGAGGCCGCTGGGCACCCGCCGGGGAGAATGAACTGGGTCAGGGGTGGCAGCTCCGCATCCCACTGGTCGATGAGCGCCTCGAGACGAACGGATGCGCCGGGCAGCAGGCTGACGGTGCGGGCGGTGACGGCGGGCCCCAGGCCGGGAGGGGCGGCCAGATCGGCACCAACGGTCAGCAGCTCCGACTGGATGGAGCGAAGCGCCTCCCGGAGCGGCGACTCTTCCAGCAGAGAGACGGCCCAGCCCACGTGGGCGTTCAGTTCGTCTACGGTTCCGTATGCCTCCACGCGCGGGTCGGCCTTCGACACGCGCCGGCCGCCGAAGAGGCCCGTCTCGCCCTTGTCTCCCGTCTTGGTGTAGATCTTCATGCCGCCTGCCTCCTCCCTACCGCCGAAGACCCCGGGCCATCCGTCCGGCCAATCGCAGGGCCGCCACCCTATCAACTCACGGCCCTCTCCAATGCCTCAGGATGACCGCGCGCTCCTCCTCCACCCGGCCTCGGCGGTCCACCTTTCGTCCAACTCCTCGCGATCCTTCGTCAGCCGCCCTCCGAAGCGGCCCTCAGGATGACCGCGCGCTCCTCCTCTACCCGGCCTCGGCGGTCCACCCTTTGTCCAACTCCTCGCGATCCTTCGTCAGCCGCCCTCCGAAGCGGCCCTCAGGATGACCGCGCGCTCCTCCTCCACCCGGCCTCGGCGGTCCACCCTTCGTCCAACTCCTCGCGATCCTTCGTCAGCCGCCCTCCGAAGCGGCCCTCAGGATGACCGCGCGCCTTCGGCGCGCGGTCACTTCAATTCGTCCCAACGACGGCCCGTGGAGAGGCTGACCACGAGCGGCACGGCGAGGGCCATGGCCCCCTCCATGGCGCCCTTGAGAACCCGCCCCGCCGCCTGCGCGTTGGCCGCGCCCGCCTCCACGATGAGCTCGTCGTGCACCTGGAGCACCAGGCGGCAACCCTCGGGCAATAGGGGCTCCACGGCCACCATGGCCTTCTTGATGAGGTCAGCGGCGCTGCCCTGTACGGTCGTGTTGACCGCCTGCCTCAGCAGCGCCGCCTGGAGGGGCTTGGGTGCCTTGGCGATACCGGGGAACAGGCGCCGCCGCCCCAGGATCGTGGTCACTTCCTCCTTCGCCAGCGCGTGCTCCTGCACGCCGTCCAGGTAGCCCCTCACCTTGGGGAACCGAGCGAAATAGCGTTCGATGAAGGCCTTCGCTTCTTTCTGGCCCACGCCCAGCTCCCGGGCCAGGCCGAAGGGACCCATGCCGTAGAGGATGCCGAAATTGATCGCCTTCGCCTGGCGGCGCATATCGGGAGTGACGAAGGGAGGGGCCACGTCGAACACTTCCGCGGCGGTGGAGGTGTGGATGTCCTCTCCCCGCTCGAAGACCCTCCGCAGCGCGGGATCGCCGCACAGGTGGGCCAGCACCCGCAGCTCGATCTGCGAATAGTCGGCCCCCACGAAGAGCCCTCCCTCCCGGGCCACGAAGCCCCTCCTGATCTTGCCGCCCCAGTCCCCCCGTACGGGTATGTTCTGGAGGTTGGGATCGGAGGAGGAGAGGCGCCCCGTGGCCGCCACGGTCTGGTGGAACTGCGCGTGGATGCGGCCCGTGGCCGGGTCCACCCACGTCGGAAGGGGGTCCACGTAGGTGCCCTTGAGCTTGCTGAGCATCCGGTGATCGAGGATCAGGGGGACCACGGGGTGCGCCTGCCGGAGCCCTTCGAGCACTTCGCTGTCCGTGGAGTAGGACTTCGTCTTGCTGGTCTTCTTGAGCACGGGGAGGTGGAGTTTCTCGAAGAGGACCTCCCCAACCTGCCTCGGGCTGGCCACGTTGAAATCCGCCCCCGACACCTCGTGGATCTGAGTTTCCAGGGCCTTCAACGCGGTTTCGAGCTCCCGGCCGAGTGCCTCGAAGTAGGGGAGATCCACCGACACGCCCGCCGCCTCCATCCGCGCCAGGACTCCCACGAGCGGCCATTCCACCTCGTGGTACAGCTCGGCCATTCCCAGATCCAGCAGGTGCTTCTCCAGGGGGGCCTTGAGGCGGGCCAGGCACAGGGCGGCCCCTGCCCGATCTCCCGCGGCGGGCGCCGCGTCCAGGTGCTGCTGAGCGAGCTGTTCCAGGGTGGGCACGGACCCGGACGGGTTGAGGAGGTATCCCGCCACCGCCGTATCGAGTCCCGGCGCCACCCCGCCCTGGACCCCACCGGTGAATCGCCTCAGGAGCGCCTTGAACCCGTGGGCACAGAGCGGGAGGCCGAGCAGCCCCTCCGCCGGCAAAGCGTCCAGCAGGGCAGTCCAGACCCGCTGGCCCTCTGAGAGCCAGGCCTCCTCCCCTTCCCAGGCAAGGCCCACGGCCGCCGCCTCTTGCAGCGAGTGCCGACCCTCCTCATCCAGCGCCGCGGCGCCGGCGCTGAGCACCTCGACCCGCGGCCGCGCGCTCTCGTCCAGAAGGGAGGTGAACTCGTACTCGGTGAAGAGGGCGTTCAGCGCCTCCCGCCGGGGCTCGCCCACGCGCAGCTCTCCGGGCTTCTCGGAGAGAGGCGCGTCCTCCCGGATGGTGGCCAGTTCCCGGGAAAACCGCGCCTGGTCAGCGTGGGCCAGCAGCCCCTCGCGATAGGCCTTGCGCGAGATTTCGGAGGCGTGGGCCAGGACGCTCTCGAGGTCTCCGTACTGCCTGACCAGCTCCTTGGCCCCCTTCTCGCCGATGCCGGGGACGCCCGGGATGTTGTCCGTCGGGTCGCCCCAGAGGGCCAGCACGTCGACGACCCTCTCGGGCGGCACGCCGAAGAGCTCCTCCACCCCCTTCGCGTCCAGGGGGACATCCTCTTTCTTGGTATGGAGGACCCGCACCCCGGGGCGAACGAGTTGGAGGAGGTCCTTGTCGGCGGTCACGATGATCACCTCCATGCCCGCCTCCACGGCCCGCCTGGCGAGCGTCGCGATGCAATCGTCCGCCTCGTACCCCGCCAGCTCCACCAGGGGAAGCCCCATGGCCCTGAGGATCGCCTTGGCCGGTTCGATCTGCCCGGCCATCTCGCGGGGCATCTCGGGGCGATTCGCCTTGTATTCGGCGTACGCCTCATGACGGAAGGTCGGGGCCGGCAGGTCGAACACCACGGCCATGTGGGAGGGGGCGTGTTCCTTGAGCAGCTTCTGGGCCATCTTCAGGGTGCCGAAGATGGCGTTGGAGGGGCGCCCGTCCCGCGTGGAGAGGTTTCGGATGGCGAAGAAGGCCCGGTAGAGGATCGAAGAGCCGTCCACGAGGTAGAGCGTTTCTGCCATGGCGGTTGCTCCTTAGGTGGTCATTTCAACACACGCGCTGGAGGGAGACAAATGAGGGGGCCGCCCGGAGCCTGCGGCTCCCGCCCGAAGCCTCGGCGGCGGGCGTTGAGCTCATCGTTTGGGGGTGCGGCAGCCCCGTTTAGGGAACGGCCAGCTTTTCGAGGGCCGCCACGATGCCCTCGACGGAGTGGTCCTGGGGAAGGGCGGCCGGCTTTAGGCCGGTCTCGAGAAGCGCCTCAGCCGTCGTGGGGCCGATGGGGAGGCAGCGGCTGCGCCGAATCGCCTCCCGGCCGGTTTCGGGGAGGTTCTCCCAAAGCGCCCGAACGGCGGATGGGCTGGCGAAAACCGAGGCATGGACGCCCTGTTCGATGGCGAAGATCTGGTCCGGGCGGAGGGGGGCGGGCCGCGTCCGGTAGCAGACGAGCGGCACCACGTCCCATCCCGCAGCGGCCAGCTGCTCGGTCAGCTCCTCCCGCGCCGACTCCCCCCGCGGAAGCAGCAGCCGGGCCGGCCGGTGTGAGGAGACCAGATACTCCGCGAGGGCGGCGCCGGTCGCCCGCTCGGGGCGCGCGTGGACCGTCAGCCCCTTGGCCTCCAGTGCCTTGGCCGTGCCCGTTCCCACGGCCGCCACGCGAAGGTGCGCCGGCAGCTTGACCCCCTCGCCTTCCGCAGCGGCCAGAAAATAGCGGACCGCATTGGCGCTGGCAAAGGCCAGCCAGGCGAAGGTGCCCAACTCCTGCAACAGCGAGCGATTCCCATCGGACAGAGGACAGGGCGCAGTCTCGATGGCGGGAATCCAGAGCACATCCCCCCCCAAGGCGAGGATGGCGCGGCGCAGCCCCTCCCCCTGGTCCCTCGGGCGAGTGATGAGGATCCTCTGCCCCATGAGCGTGTGGATCACGTCAGTCCCCCACTAGTTCCCGCGCCCCCTTCGCCCAGAAGCGGTCGAGAAGGCTCGCCGCAAGCTCCGAAGCCTCGGAGGCCGCGCCCTCAATCCTGTCCCGGATGCGCCGTGAACCATCCACGCTGGCCAGGAAGGCGCGCAGCACCACGCGCTCCTCCTGGATCTCGGCGTGGATGCCCAGGGGGGTGGTGCAGGAGCCGCCCAGCCCCCTCAGAAACCTCCGCTCTGCTTCGATTTCCCGTCTGGCCCTCGGGTCCTGGAGCCCGGAGAGGAGGGCGATCAGCCCGTCGTCGTTCCGGCGGGTCTCGACGGCGATGGCCCCCTGTCCCACGGCCGGGATCATCTCGTCCTTCTCGAAACGCCGCGTGATGCGGTCGGCGTAGCCGAGGCGCGCGAGCCCGGCGGCGGCCAGCACGGCGCCGTCCAGCTCACCCTCGTCCACCTTGCGCAGGCGGGTGTCCACGTTCCCCCGCAAACCCTGGATGGCCCAGGAGGGATGGAGATCGAGGAGCTGGAAATGGCGGCGCAGGCTCCCAGTTCCGACCCGCGGCGAGGGGGGAAGATCCTTGACCCCGCGGCCCACCGGAAGAACCAGCGCGTCGCGCGGGTCCTGGCGTTCCGGAATGCAGGCCAGGGTCAGGGCCTCCGGATTCTCGGCGGGGTAGTCCTTCAAGCTGTGGACCGCCAGGTCCACCTCTCCCTCCAGGAGCGCAGACTGGATCTCTTTCACGAAGAGCCCCTTGCCTCCGACCTCGAGGAGCGCCCGGTCCTGGATCCGGTCTCCGCTGGTCCGGATGACCACGATCTCCGGCCGTGTACCGCCGGCCTCCTCGACCCGTCTCTGCACGTATCGGGCCTGCCAGAGGGCCAGTGCGCTGCCGCGCGTCCCGATGCGATAGGGACCCCTCTTCATTGCCCCTCCCCGCGCTCCTTTTCCTCCTGGTTCTGGGGGAAAAGCTGCCGAAAGAGATCCAGAGCCTGGGCCGAGTCCTCCTCGATGACCAGGCGCTTGACCTGAGTGATGGGTGCGTGGAGAATCTTGTGCACCACCCGCCGGACGGTGTTCCGGACGATCTCCCGCTGTTTGGGGCTCAGCTCCGGCAGGCGCCGGAGGGCCTCTTCGAGCTCCGAATCCTGGACCTGCCCCGCCCAGCCCATGAGGGAACCGATCAGCTCCGAGAGGTCCTGGTGGCCGATGAAGCGGGCGTAGAGGTCCAGCTCGGACTGGATCATGGCCTCCGCGTCGGCGGCCTTCTGCTTGCGCTCGGCGAGCCCCTCGTCGGCCACCTCCTGCAGGTCGTCGATGTCATAGAGGTAGAGGCCGTCGAGCTTGCCGACCGACTCCTCCACGTCCCTGGGCACGGCGATGTCGATGAGGAACAGGCTTGCCCAGCGGCGGATCTTCATCACGGTCTCCATCATGGGCCTGAGGATGATGGGGCGCTGCGAGCCCGTGGAGGTGACCACGATGTCGCTCTGGATCAGGGCCTTGGGGAACTCCTCCCAGGGGACCACCTCGGCGCCGAAGGGTTTGGCGAACTCCACGGCGTGCTCGTAGGTGCGGTTGGCCACCCGGACCCGTCCGACCCCGTTCTCCACGAAGTGGGTGGCCACGATCCGGCTCATTTCCCCGGCCCCCAGGAGGAGGATCCGCTTGGTGGAGAGGTCGGCGAAGATGCCCCTGGCCAGGTTGTAGGCGGCGTAGGAGACGGTGACCGGGCGCTGGCCGATACCCGTCTGCGTCCGCACCACCTTGGCCACGTGGAAGGCCTTCTGGAAGAGGAGGTTGAGCGGCGTGGAGAGGGTCCCGCCGTCCCGCGCCTGGAAATAGGCGTCCTTGACCTGGCCCAGGATCTGCGGCTCCCCGAGGATCATGCTGTCCAGGCCGGCCGCCACGCGGAACAGGTGGCGCACCGCGTCCTTCCCGCGGCGGATGTAGAAGAGGTCGCGGTGAGCCGGGTCCAGTTGGCGGCCCGCCATGAGGGTCGAGACGAGCCCCTTCCCTCCGTCGTCACTCGCCGAGTCGGCGTACAGCTCCACCCGGTTGCAGGTGCAGAGCAGGACGGCCCCTTCGGCCAGGCCCGAAGCCCTGAGGCCCTCCAGAAAGGGGAGCCTCTCCCCCTCTTCGAAAGCCGCCAGCTCCCGCACCTCCACGGGCGCCTGCTTGTGGTTGAGGCCCACCAGGATGAGTTCGCTCAATGCCACATGATCCCTATGATGATGAGGACGGAGAAGGCCGCCCCCGCTACCACGAGCCAGGAGCGCCGGCGGGGATGGACCTTGGCCGAGAACCACCCGTAGATGGCCACCCCCAGGACCAGCCAGGCGAGAATGCTGGAGCCTTCGAGGAGGCCGGGGCTCCAGTCCTTCCGCTCGCCGTACAGGACGCCGTAGAGAATTGCGGAAGCGAGGCCCACCGTGAAGAGGGGATATCCCGTCAGCAGCAGTTTGGAAGACCACCTCTCGGCCTCTTCCAGGGAGGGAATGGGAAGCTCCGATGGGTGGTGCCGATGACGCAGGCTGTGATCCTGCATGATGAAGATGGCCGCGTACAAGAAGGAGAGGAAGAAGAAGGCCATCCCGAACACCAGCAAAAAGATGTGGATGCTGAACCAAGGGGTGAAATAAAAGCTCTTGGGCTTTTCCAGGATGTCGGGCACCATGAAGCCCAGAAGGAAAATGAGCATCACGAGCGGCATGAGAAAGAAGGTCAGGATCTTGCTTCGGTTCAGCGGGTAGATGCAGAGGTAGAGGGCCAGGATGGCCCAAGCGCTGATTTCGAAGAGCTGGTGGAGGTTGGTGGCGGGGGGATAGCCGAGCCGTCCCCACAGCCACCCGATTCTCACGGTCTGGACCGCGAAGCCGGCCGAGGCAAAGGCCATGGTGAGCCAGAAGAGGATGCGCTTCTGAAATCCCCCGTAGATGAGGGCGAAAGAGAGGGCCGCCACATAGAAGAACAGGGTGAAGTTCTGGGGGTTCATGCGACCCTCCCGCGTATCCAGCCGCCGCCCACGACCGCGTCGCCCAGGTAGGCCACCGCCGCCTGCCCGGGAGTTGCTGCGCTGACGCCGTCCAGCCATTCTATCATCACGGCTTCACCGGCCTCAACGAGGCGCGCGCGCAGCGGAGGCTGGTGGTATCGGACTTGGACCCAGGCCTCCGTCGGCCGATTACCCTCCGCCACGTGCCAGATCCAATCCCCGGCCTCGAACCTTCGAACACCCAGGGCCCCCTTCGGCCCGACCGTCACCTCCGCCGCCTCCGCATCGATGGCGGTCACGTAGAGCGCCTCGCTCCAAGGGATGGCCAGGCCATGACGCTGCCCCACGGTGAACCGGTGGATGCCCTGGTGCCTGCCCAACAGCCGGCCATCCAGATGCCGCACGATGCCCGGCCGGGACGGTTTCAACTCACGTTCGACCACCTCGGCGTAGCCCCCCGGCCCCACGAAGCAGATGTCCTGGCTCTCGGGCTTGTCGGCCGTGGCGAGGCCGAGCCCACGGGCCTTCGCCCGGATCTCCTCCTTGGTCCACTCCCCAACGGGCAGAAGGGTCCGGCCGCGCTGCCGCTCCGTGAGCGGGAAGAGCACGTAGGACTGGTCCTTGGCGGGGTCCCTGCCGCGCTTGAGGCGGCTGAATCCGTCCTGGTGAACCATGCGCGCGTGGTGGCCCGTGGCCACGCACGTCGCGCCCAGCTCGCGCGCATACTCCCAGAGCGTGCCGAACTTCACCCGCTCGTTGCAGCGGATGCAGGGGTTGGGGGTCTCTCCCCGGGCGTAGGCCTCCGCGAAGGGCCTGACCACCAGCCGCCGAAAGGCCTCCTGGTGCTCCAGAACCCTGTGCTCGATCCCCAGCGCCCTCGCCACCTCCCTCGCGTCGAAGGCGTCCTCCAGGCCGCAGCACCGCTTGGCCCCAGGGCTTCCGCAGGATTCGTGCAGGCGCAGGGTCACGCCCACGACCCTGTATCCCTGTTCGAGCAACAGAAGGGCGGCGACGGAGGAGTCCACCCCCCCGGACATGGCGACGAGAACGGTATGGGACATGGGGCCTACGGCTGTTCGTCGGTGACGATCAGCATGAGGGTGCTGGTGCCCACGCGGAACTCACACTGGTGGTCCACCTGAGTCACCGTGATGCGCTGTTCGTTGATATAGGTGCCGTTGGTGCTCCTGAGGTCTCTCAGGAGGATGGTTTTCCCTTTGATCTCGATCTGGGCGTGCCGCCGGGAGACTTCGCTGTCGTTCAGGTTCACGTCGGCTCCGGCCCGGCCTATGAGCATCACGGGCTTATCAACGGGGATGATGGTCCCGGCGTCATTACCCTGCAGCACGGCCAGCGAAACCCGTTTGCCCTCGGGCATGGCCAGCAGCTCCGACTCCGGCACCTCCGATCCCGCCCAGGTATTTTCCAGCTTGTGGACCTTCTCGGTGGAAGGCTGCTGAACTTCGCTGGCGGGGGCACCTCCGGAGGCCTGCGGCGAGTCCACCTCCCGGACGGCCTCGATGGCCTGGCCGCAGTTGGGGCAGGTGAAGCGGAACCTCTCTCCTCCCCGGAAGTGTTTCTCCTCGAGGCGGTAGCGCTTCTGGCACGAGGGGCAGGTGACGATCACGGCACGCCTCCCGGGCCGAGTGTATCCGCCCCCGTCGATGGTTGTCAACGGCGGGGGGTCCCGTCGGCGTGGCGCGCCTGAGGGCTCGGACTCCGTCACCCTGCGACCGTAGCCGTATTGAACTGAAGGATGGGACATACTAGCATGAGAGGTTCGATGGAGGCCGCATGCTTCTCAGCCTTGAGCCGGACCTCACCGCCGATCAACTCCAGCAGATCGAGGATCGCCTGCGCCAACTGGAGGTCCACGTGGAGAGGACGGCGACCGGCGTCCGCCCGATCTGGGTGATCAGGTCCGACGGTGGCGAGCCGCCGGCCGAGCGCCTGACCGCCATCCCCGGCGTCGCCGCCGTTCTTCCGGCCGACGAGGGGTTCCCGCTGGCTTCGCTGGCGCTTCGGGGGCGCTCCTCCGTAATCCGGTGCGGTCCGCTCGATGTCGGGGGCCAGGACTTCGTGCTGGCGGCCGGGCCGTGCGCCGTCGAAACCCCAGAGCAGATGGAGGCCTGCGCCCTGGCCACGAGACGGGCCGGGGGTGTCATCTTCCGCGGAGGGTCCTTCAAGCCTCGGACCAGCCCCTACACCTTTCAGGGCCTCGGCCGCGAAGGCCTTCGCCTTCACCGCGAGGTGGCCGACCGCCACGGCCTCCTGATGATGAGCGAGGTCCTGGACAGGGAGGACCTGCCGGCGGTGGCCGAATGGGCCGATATCCTCCAGGTGGGCAGCCGCAACATGCAGAACTTTCCCTTGCTGAAGGCGATCGGCCGGCTGAATAAGCCCGTCCTCCTGAAGCGCGGCCTGGCCGCCACGCGGGAGGAGTTCCTTCTGGCCGCGGAATACATCCTCGCCGGAGGCAACGAAAGGGTGATCCTCTGTGAGCGGGGAATCCGCTCCTTCGACCCGGCCCTTCGAAACTCCCTGGATCTCGCTTCGGTCGTACTGCTCAAGGAGATGACCCACCTTCCGGTGTTCGTGGATCCCTCCCACGCGACGGGCCGCCGGCGGCTCGTGGCTCCCATGGCGAGGGCGGCCGCCGCGGTCGGCGCGGACGGCCTCTTGGTGGAGATCCATCCCTCACCCGAGTCGGCTCTCTCGGACGGCCCTCAGGCGCTGCTGCCGGAGGACCTGCTGCGCTTGGCTGGGGAGCTCGCCGATCTGGCTCCCGTCGTGGGCAGACGATTTCCGAGGCCCGCATGATCCGGTTCACCAACTCCCTGACCAAGCAGATGGAGCCCTTCGAGCCGCTCGAGCCCGGCCGCGTGCGCCTCTACACGTGCGGTCCCACGGTCTACGACGTGGCCCACATCGGGAACTTCAGGACCTTCCTGTTCGAGGACCTCCTGAAGCGCTTCCTGATCTGGAAGGGCTATTCGGTCCTCCACGTGAAGAACCTGACGGACATCGACGACAAGACCATCGCGCGTGCGAACCAGGCCGGGACCCCCTTGCGGACGCTCACGGACAAATTCGCGGCGCTCTTCTTCGAGGACATGGCCACGCTGGGATGCCTTCCGGCCGACGTCTACCCGCGGGCAACGGAACACATCCCGGAGATGATCGCCCTCATCCGGGCCATGGAGAAGAACGGACACGTCTATGTGAGCCAGGGGTCGGTCTACTTCCGCATCGCCAGCCTCCCCGGATACGGCGCGCTGTGCCCCGTGGATCTGGCCGGCAACCTGGATGGGGCCAGGGTGGACGGCGACCAGTACGATAAGGAATCGGCCCGCGATTTCGTGCTCTGGAAGGCCGCCAAGCCCGGCGAACCCTCCTGGGACAGCCCCTGGGGACCGGGCCGGCCCGGCTGGCACCTGGAGTGCTCGGCCATGAGCGCCAAGTACCTCGGGGAGGTCTTCGACATCCACACGGGAGGGATCGACCTCGTCTTCCCCCACCACGAAAACGAGATCGCCCAGAGCCGGGGGGCCACGGGCAAGGCCCCGGTCCGGCTGTGGATGCACGCCGAACACCTCCTGGTGAACGGCGAGAAGATGAGCAAGTCCCTCGGGAACTTCTACACCCTGCGGGACCTCCTGGACCGGGGCGCCGACCCCATGGCCATCCGCTACCTCCTCCTCTCGGTGCCCTACCGCAAGCAGCTGAACTTCACCTTCGAGGGCCTGGAAGCCGCCAAAGCCGCGCTCGCACGCCTCCGCGATTTCCGCGCCCGGTGGATCGAAGCGGCAGCCGGTCCGGAGGGGGCTCCCGCCGTAGCGCAGACCATCCGGGGGCACCGGGATGCCTTCTCGACAGCCCTCGAAGACGATCTGAACACCGCCGTCGCCCTATCGGCCGTCTTCGAGGCGGTCCGGGCCAGCAATGCAGCCATGGACAGGGGGAGCTGGGGCCTTGGTGCGAGAGAGGAGGCGGGGCTGCTTCTGGAGGACTTCGAACGCGTCTTCGGCATCGGCCTCGATCGCGGCGAGATTCTGGACGCCGAGGTGGAGGCCCTCATCCAGGCGCGTCAGGAGGCCAGGAAGGCCAGGAACTTCGCCGAGGCGGACCGCATCCGGGAGGAGCTGAAGGCCCGGAGCATCCTGCTGGAGGACACACCCCAGGGCGTGCGCTGGAAGAGGGCTTGAGGGGATCGGGCAGATCTCTCTCGGCCTGTGCCTTCCTCTCGGGGAGGGGGCGGTGATCGTCAACGGCTCCGATCCAGAGGTTCAGGGAAAGAGGAAGGAACTGGCTGCCACGGCCCTCTACGCGGCGGTGTTTGAAGCCGCCCACGCCTCCCCCTATCCGCTCAGGCTCTGTCCCGATGCCAGCGGCCTTGAACTGGGCGGAACCGAACCCGTGGCAGGCCGCCCCAACCGGGCGCTGATGAAGCTCTTCCCCATCGGGCCGCGACGCTTCGCGGCGTTCTTCTACAAACGGAGCCAGGTCCCCTTCAGCCGGGACCGCTTCGCCTACGGTGCGGTGATCTTGGAGGAGGGTCGGCTGGATGCCGCCGAAGTGCGGACCTGGTGCCGGTGGCTTCACGAGGGCTTTCCGCCCGAGATGCCCCCGGCCAGGATCAAGCGCGCCTTCGCCTTCACGGTGCCGGACGACTGAGCCGCCGCACTCGCCGTCAGGACCCGGGACGGGCCGTTTCGGCGAACTTCCTGGAGGGCAACCCGAAGAGGTAGCCCTGGGCCAGGGTCACACCGAGCTCCTTGAGCACCTCCATCTCCCCGATCGTGCCAACGCCCTCCGCGATGATGAGCGCGCCGATGTTCTTGGCGAGCAGGGCCAGGGACGACACCAGCTCCTGCTTCAGCAAGTTGGCCTGGATGTCCTTCACGAGGGAGAGGTCGATTTTCAGGTAGGAAGGTCGAACGTGGGTAATGGTCTGAATGGAAGAGTAGCCCGTGCCCACGTCGTCGATGGCAACGCTGTAGCCCATCTCCAGATACCCCTTCATGGTGGTCGCGAAGGCGGCGTAGTCATCGATCGGCAGGCGCTCCGTCAGCTCCCAGACCACGTCTTCGGGATGGAGTCCCGACGCCTCCAGAATCCTCACCGCCCCATCGCCCATCAGGTCGGGGTCATCCAGCGTGGTGGGAAGCGTGTTGATGAACAGCTTGGCCCCCTTCGGCTTGGGCTTGGCGGAGGCGATGGCGGTGAGCTTGCACTGATGGTCGAGCTGCCGGCTCAGGTTCGACTGCCTCGCGGAGGAGAAGAGAGATTCCGGGGATTCGTACTGGGATCCGGCGGGACCCCGCGTCAATGCCTCATACCCAACGATCTCGTACCCTTCCAGGAGGACGATGGGGTGGAATACCGTGCTGAGGGACTGACGAGCGAGAATCTGTCTGAGCTCCAGCTCGTGGAAGACGACCTCGGCCTCCTTCTGGTGGTGAGCTACCGAGGCGGCCTCTTCAACGGCCCGGTGCACCAGTCGTTCGAAGCGGAGAAACGGGTTGTTGTGGAGCACCGAGTAGCCCATGTGGAGGGAAAGGCCGGGCAGCCCCTGCGCCGATAATTCCTCTTCCAGCACCAGATAGAGGCTGTTCGCCACCTCCTCCAGCGCCCGGGCGTTGCCATCGCGCAAGAAGCGGCAGGGCACAAAAATGCAGAACTGATCGTCGTAGACTCCACGCTGGGTGGTGAGCAGGGCCCCATCGAACTCACGGTGGTTGACGTCTTCGATCTGGAAGGCCGCCTGACGGAGGATGGCTTCATAACGCTCGAAGCCGAAGATCCCCTCCACTCGCTCCAGGTCAGAGAATTGGATGAAGATCGCGCCGAGGAACTGGTTCTCGGCCATCCTCTTGAGGGGCTCGAAACAGGCGGTGTAGGCCGGCAGTCGAGTGTTGCCGTCGTAGAGAGAAGCGCGCAGAGCCACCAGCTCGTTGTGGAGATCCTTGATGGGGGGCTCCAAGCTCTCTCCTCCCTGTCTAGTAGTATAGCCTCGGTCGACAGGCCCAGGCAAGGATCGGCAAAAAGCCAAACTGGGACTATTGCCTTATTTATCAACGTCTTTCCAAGATCACGGGGCGCGAGGTCGCAGAGCGCTCCCGAGAATCCAGTTCACAGTTGAGCTCCCGCGGCGATCACGATACACTGACGGCTCATATTTTCCTTGGTGGGGGGATCGTTGAGCCGCTCGCATCCGCCGAATGGCGGCGTTCAGGCAGGCGCTGTATCGCCCAGCCCGTCTTCCGGGATACTCGTGCATCCTGCCTTGGGTCCGGGGCTCTCCTGGGGGAGCGATCCATCGGCCGCCGGCATTTCGCGTTCACCCCTCAACCTGCGCGGCGAGGAAGAGATCCTTCGTTTCGGCCTGGGCCTCTTCTCCTCTCTGGCCTTTCTGGAAGCGGAGGGATGGCCCCTGCGACCGGGGCCTCGGGATTGGGTGCTGACGCCCGATGGGCTCCCGCTTTTTCGGGCGGCGACATCACCTTTGCCCGACGACCCCCTCCTGGCGGGGTACGCCGCCCTGCTCTTCCGCCTCCTCTCCGGACGCCACTCTCCTGTGCAGGGCCCCTGGCCCAGCATCCCCCGCAGACACCGCCGGTTCGCCGCTTGGAACGGATGGCTGACTTCCACCCTGGCCGGCAACGGAGAGGAGATCGCTCCCTTTCGGAGCCGGCTGCTGGGCCTCTGGAGTCTGGCCGGAGATGGACCCCCTCCCGGCCTTTCTCCGGGGTGGGGCCTGGGGTTTCGGTGGGTGCCACCTGCGGAATTCTCTTCGCCTGGCGTCCATGCGGTTCGCACCGCTACCCATTCTGCGCTCCTTGAGGCCGTGTTCGGACTCGCGCTTTCCGGCGACCGCGGTGGCCTGGCCCTCGACCCCGTCCCCTTGGGGCACCCTCCTCCCTACCCATTCGCCGCGCTGGAGCCTCTGGTTCGGCAGGTCCTGGGGGGGAAGCACGAGGCCGAGGCCTGGATGCGCGAGGGCCTGATCGGCGAGGCCGGCCAGTTCGCGGGAAGGCTCGCCCCGCTGCTCGCCCGTCCCCCTCGCGGGGTGGGCTGGATTCTTTGGCCCGGCGAGGCCCTCGACCACGACAGCCGGGCCGTTCTCGATCAGGCCGCCGAAAACGCCTCTGTCCCGCTGGTCATCCTCCACGAGACCCAAGGGGGGCCCGGGGGACAGATCAGCTCCCCGCGGCTGCTCTGGTTCTCCGAGACCGCCGAAGGTTGGTACCTGGACCACGCCCGGGCGCTGCTCGGGGAGGACCCTGAATTTCTGCTGACCGCGCTCTCTAGGTACCACGACGATCACCCGCGGTGCGGAGACTCCCTCCTTCCGCCGACGCCGGTCCCGATGCCCCCTCCCGCCCGGTCAGTCCTGGGCTCAGGGGGGCCGCAGGCCATCCCGCCGGCCGCGCCGGCCTTAGAGTCCGCCCGGTTGGCCGCCGAGGGCCATTTGGCGTCCCTTCTCCACGGGGCGAGGAAGGCGCACCCGAAGGATGCGGAGGCAGGGCAATACTGGGAGGGCGTGGTCCTCCTTCAGGTGGGTCA
>JAJYCJ010000079.1 GCA_021778515.1 Acidobacteriota bacterium | reverse complement strand
CGGCGCGGCCGGGGACGAAGCGGTGATCGAATGCCGACCCCGCGGCGCGACGGACCGCCGTGAAACCGCCCGATGAAGGAGACGATCCCGATGAAGAAGGAAGGACTGCTCATGCTCGTGGCCGGCGCCGTACTGGGCGCGGTCCTCGGCTTTATCGCCACGAACTCTTACTACACCCGGAAGATGGCTTCCGCGCCCCCCGCCGCGGCGCCGCAGGAGACCCAGGCCCAGCAGGGGCAGGGACAGGGACAGGGCGAACAGGGCTTCAATTCGGCGCAACACGAGGCCATGCTGGCCCAGATCAAGCAGGAGCTGGCGAAGGATCCCACGAACGTGGAGAAGCGCGTCCTGCTCGGCAACATCTATTTCGACGCCAAGAAGTTCGACGAGGCGATCCCCTGGTACGAGCAGGCGGTCAAGCTCGACCCCAAGAACACCGACGTGATGACCGACCTGGGGGTCTGCTACCGCAACGTGGGCAAGCCGGACGAGGCCCTGGCCATGTTCCAGAAGGCGCTCTCCGTGGACCCCGGCAAGAGGCAGGCGCTCTACAACGAGGCGGTGGTGTACGGCTTCGACAAGGGGGACAAGGCGAAGGCCGGGGAGATCGTCAAGGAGCTCCAGGCCAAGTATCCGGACGACACCATGATCCAGCAGCTGGCGAAGGAACTGGGGAAGTAGTGTGCGGTCCCGGCGGTGGGTCTGCCATGAAAGCACGTGACAGACAGCACGCGGAGGGGTGCGGGGAGGAAGCCTCCCCGCTCTTTCGGGGTAACGGCCCGCCGCGGGCGGGCGCCCTAGGGGCGAAGCCCCTTGGGAAGCGTCGTGTCCCGGGAAGAGACCCCCGCACACGCAAGACGGGGACACGACACTAGGCCGTCGGGGAGGGAGCCCATGGGGTCCGCGGGGAGCCGGCAGGAACTCGTGGCCTTCGGCCGCCGCCTTCACGAGAAAGGCTTCGTGGCGGGGACCGATGGGAACCTGTCGGTGCGGCTGGGCGCGGGCGGCTTCCTGGCCACACCCACGGGGCTTCCCAAGGGGGAGCTCCGCGAGGAGATGATCGTGGAGCTGGACGCCGCGGGCCGTCCGTCCTCCGGCAGGCCCTCCACCGAATGGCCCATGCACCGGGCCATCTACGAAGCCAGGAGCGACGTGGGCGCGGTCGTGCACGCCCATCCGCCCTTCGCCACCGCCCTGGCCTGCGCCGGTCACGCCATCGACCGCCCCTTCCTCTCCGAGATGGTCATCTCCCTCGGCCCCGTCCCGCTCGTCCCCTTCGCGCTCCCCTCCACCCAGGAGCTGGCCGCCAAGGTGGCCGAGGCCCTGCGGGAGAGCCAGGGAGTGCTGATGGCCAACCACGGGGCCGTGACCGTGGGACCCGACCTGCGCACGGCCTACTACCGCATGGAGACCCTGGAGCAGACCGCGCGGATTTTCCTCTACTCGGAGCTGCTCGGCGGCGGCCATCCGCTTCCGCCGCCCGTGGTGGAATCGCTGAAGGACCTGGGGGCGGGCTACGGTCTGGCCCCCCTTCCCTCGCCCGCCTGCGAGCACTGCCCGGTGACCCGGGGCGGCGAGGGCTTCCCCGTGGGGCGGGAGGAGCTCGTGCAGCTCCTGGCGGAGTTCGCGCGGAGTCGGGGGAATGGGTGATTAGGGGATTAAGTGATTAAGTGATTAAGCGATTAAGCGATTAGGTTGGGGAGCGGTTCCTCACGCGACCAGGTCGCGATCAGGCGATCGCTCCCACATCCTTCATCCAACATCTTTCATCTATCCTCCCCATTGTCCTCTCCCACCCAATCCAGTAAGATGAAGGTCCGAACCTTCTGAGAGGAGGCAGGTATGGCTGAGTATGGCGAGGCCCTTGGAATGATCGAAACGAAGGGCTTGGTGGCCATGATCGAGGCGTCCGACGCCATGGTCAAGGCGGCCAAGGTGACCCTCATCGGCTGGGAGAAGATCGGCGGGGCCTACGTGACGGCCATCGTCCGCGGAGACGTGGCCGCGGTCAAGGCCGCCACCGACGCGGGCGCCGCGGCTGCCCGCAAGGTCGGCGAACTGGTGACCGTGCACGTCATCCCGCGGCCCCACAAGTCGCTCGAGGACGCGCTCCCCATCGGCCACTCCAGCGCCAACGACTAGGCCATGCGCCTCGGCCGGGTGGTGGGCACGGTGGTGTCCACGCGCAAGGACCCGAAGCTCGTGGGTCTCAAGCTCCTCGTCGTGGGTACCGTGAGCCCCGAGCTGGTGGCCGACGGAGGCTACGAGGTGACCGTGGACACGGTCCAGGCCGGCTTCGGCGACCTGGTGATCCTGTGCACCGGCTCCTCCGCCCGCATGACCGAGCGCACCAAGGACGCCCCCGTGGACGCCACCATCGTCGGCATCGTGGATACCGTGAACCTGGATTGACGGCGGAAAGAGAACCCGCGATGACGGTTTCTTGTCTCCTCACTCCTCACTCCTCACTCCTCACTTTCGCACCATGAACGTGGGAAGAGTGGCGGGAAACCTGGTGAGCACGGTGAAGGACCCGGGGCTTGAGGGGCACCGGATCCTGCTGGTGCGGCCGCTGAACGGGCGCGAGAAGCCGTTCTGGGCCCTGGATGCCGTGGGGGCCGGGGCGGGAGAGGTGGTCCTCTACTGCCGCCAGCGCGAAGCCTCCTACGCCTTCCACCCCGACTTCGTTCCCTGCGACGCCTGCGTGGTGGGGATCGTGGACGAGCTCGACGAGGTGCTGCCGTGAAGCTGGCGCGGGTCGTGGGAACCGTGGTGGCGACCCAGAAGTTCCCCAAATACGAGGGGCTGAAGTTCCTCCAGGTCCAGCCGCTGGATCTGGAGAAGCAGCCGCGCGGCCTGCCCTTCACGGCCATCGACATGGTGGACGCCGGGGAGGGCGACGACGTGCTGGTCTGCCTGGAGGGGCAGAGCGCCGTGGACGCCGTGGGCCTCGGCGAGAACCCCGTAGATGCGGTGATCATGGGGGTGGTGGACGCGGTGCAATTCGTGCCGCCCCGGAGGGACAACCCGTGGACCCGAGGGTGAGCGAGATCGCGAAGGGGGCGCTGAAGCGGCTCGGAACGCCGGCAGAGCAGGGCACAGGCGCACTTCCCGCGGAGCTGCGCATCGGGGCCATCTCGCTGCCCCAGCTCTCACGGCTGGCCTACCTCCAGGCCGGGGACCCGCTGGTGGACCAGGTGCTCGCCATGCTGCGCGCCGGCCGCCCCGTATTCCTGGACCGCCCGGCGGTGGAGGCCAAGCTCGGGATGACGGAGTACCCTCCACGCGTCCAGGAGCAGTTCGCCCGGTGGTTCATCCGGATCTCCGGCTACGGCGTGGCCCTGACCGGCGGCTCCGCCGCCCAGGACGCACCCGCCGCGGCCCGTTCGATCCCCCCACCCCAATCGCCCGTTCGGCGGTCTGCCCCCGCCGGGCCCGCGCCCGTCACGAGCCTCACGCTCCTCAGACCCGACGGCCAGATCCTGTCGGAGATCCTCGGAGAGGCGGTTCCCGAGCCACACCCCTGCTACCTGGAACCGGGCAAAGCCTGCTGCGGCTCCGGCCGCTGCAAGACCCTGGGATTTTAGAGGTCCGAGAGGGAAGCTCCGCCCCTCTTGGCGCTCGGTTCGGCTTCGCTTCGCCTCGCCTCGCCGAACTCCTCTCGCTGGTGGCTGGCCTGCGCGCGGGCAAAGCCCGCCGCTCGGCCATTCTCTCGGGATGGCCACGAGAGAGTTCGAGATGCCGGCAACCCAGGTTTCGAGGAGATGTTCGACACCTCGCCAGCGGAAGGAGGCAGGAAGCAGGGAGCAAGTGGCAGAAAAGAACCGACGATGCTGATGAACCTCCGGTTCTCGGATTTCGTTCTTTGCCTTTAGCGTCTCACGTCTGGGGTCTCGCGCCTCGCGTCCGGCGTCCCCTCCCACAGCTCCAGGCAGGCCTTGAGAACGGCGCCGGTGTGGACGCCTTCCAGACACGGGGGTTTGCCGGCGGGCGACGGGCTGCACTCCTTCCAGAAGGCCTGGCGGCAGGGCGAGCAGGGCAGGGCGGCGTAGACCACCCGCAGACGCTCCGGAGGAACGAAGGGAGCGGTCTTGTGGGGGGCGCCGGGGCCGAAGATGGCCACCACCTTCGTCCCGGCCGCGGCGCCCAGGTGCATGGGCCCCGAATCGTTGCAGACCAGGAGGCGGGCCCTCTCCATGACCGCCGCCAGCACGGACAGGCTGGTGGCTCCCGCCAGGTCCACGGCCGAGGGGCAGGCCGAACGGACCCGGGCGTGCAGCGGCCGCTCGGCCTCGGTCCCCACGAGGGCCACGCGGCAGCCGGTCCTCTCCGAGTGCTCCCTGGCCACAAGGCCGAAGCGCTCCGCGTGCCAGGCGCGCGGGTCCTTGCTGGCGGAGACGTGGAAGAGGGCCAGCGGGCTCTCGGCCAGGCCCGCCTCAGCGAGGATCCGCCCCGCCTCGGCGCGCTCGCGCTCACCGATGGGGAAGGCCAGCCCCTCCCCCCGCAGGGAGATGCCCAGCGGCGAGAGGATGCTCGCGAATTGGAGGGCGTGGTGGCGGTTCCACTCCTCCTCTCCGAAGGGGACCGGGTGCGTCAGCAGGAGCGAGCGCCGGTCGGTGGCCAGCCCGATGCGGACGGGGATGCGAGCCGCGAAGGCCAGGAGGGCCTCCCTCGCGCCCTTGGGGAAGATCAGCGCCGCGGCGAAGCCTTCCCCCCTCAGCTCCCGGGCCTGCCCGAGCGTGTCCCCGAGTCCCTCTCCCGCGAGGAAGCGCACCGCCTCCAGCGCCGGCAGCCCCTCCACCGCGGCCCGGGCCTTGGGTTTGACCAGGGCCTCCAGCCTCAGGTCGGGACGGGCCCGCCGAAGGGCGGCCAGGGCGGGGGTGCAGAGGATCACGTCCCCGATCCAGTTGGGCAGCCGAACCAGGACGCGGGCCCCTTCGGGCAGATCGAGGGGCCGCCGGGCCATCAGTGCCCCCGCAGGAAGAAGAAGTAGACGAGGAGGAGGACGAGGGCCGCCGCCGCCGAGGCGAAGCCGATCTTCACCCAGGACCACGGCTTCTCGCCGTAGAGGGCCCCCGTCTGGCCGTTGACCACGAAGGGGAAGACCCGGCCCTTGTACTGGAAGGAGCCCACCCACAGGGGGCAGAGCAGGTGCTTGAAGGTCTGCTGCGAGAGGGTCATGCGCACCGCCAAATTCTGGTGGGTGTCACCCGGCACGTCCCGGCCGCAGCGCTCCTCCTGATCGGCCTGCATGCTGTTTCGGGCGATCTGGTAGACCATCTTGAGGGCCATGTCCGCGTTGAGGATGCCGAATCCGGCCAGGACCATGGGGTTGTAGGGGACCAGCCCCTTCATGTCGTAGGGGTAGACCTTGAGGATCAGGTCGAGCCGCTCCTGCTGGACCGCGGGCACCAGGACGTCGTCATAGCGGTCGGTCCGCTCGCCGCTGGCCGGTTCCCAGCGAATCCTCTGAACCGGCTGGTCCCGCCAGACGGTCCGCCCCTGCTCCTGCACGGCCACCCGCTCGACGACGGTGTAGGTGTAGCCAGCCATGGCCGTCCAGAGGCTGTGGGCCAGGGCGTCGAAGGTGAAGAAGGGCAGGTAGAGCCCCAGGACGCGGTCCAGCTTGCTCATCTTCTTCAAATCGTTGGGCCGGAACCAGCCGCTGCCGATCCAGGACTGGAACCGGCCCTGGCTGGCGGCCTTGTCCACGTGAAAGGGGACCACCGACTCGGGCCTGATGACCTCGGCGGAGGGCTTCTCTGCCTCCAGGACGTAGGCGGAGCCGCAGAAGGGGCAGGTGAGGTCCCGCCGGCCCGGCGGCACCTGGATGGCGGCCCCGCACTGCTGGCACGAGAGCTGTTCGAGCGCCACTCCGTAGCCCTCGCTCCTGGGGTGCTCCTCCAGAAAGGAGAGCAGGTCGTGCTCCTGGGCTTTGAAGCCCGGTTGCGCGGGCACGGGGATGAGGGAGTCGCAGTAGGGGCAGCGCATCTCCTGGTGGGAGGGGTCCCACTCCAGCTGCCCGCCGCACTTGGGGCAGGGGAAGAGCTGGGCCTCCCCCGCCGCGGCGGTTCCCTTCGGATCAGGCTGTCGCACGTCCATGACCCCGCCCCCCTTCAGACAACCCAGTGCTCGGGCTGGCGCCCCTCGAGTACCGCCAGGCAGTCCGTCACTGCCATCCTCGCCATGGCTTCCCTCACGGCCTTGGTGGCCGAGCCCAGGTGGGGCAGGAGGAGGACGTTGGGCAGCTCCCGAAGGCCCGGGGCCAGCTCGGGCTCCCGTTCGTAGACGTCCAGGCCGGCTCCGAAGGGGCGGCCCTGCCGCAGGCACTCGACGAGGGCCTCCTCGTCCACGACCGGCCCCCGGGCCGTGTTCACCAGGATGGCGCCCGGCTTCATGGCCAGAAGCCTGTTCCGGTTCATGAGGCGGCGCGTCTCGGGCGTGAGCGGGCAGTGGAGCGACACCACGTCGGCGGCGGCCAGCAGATCCTCCAGCGGGAGGTGCCGCGCGTTCAGCGCGCTTTCCACCGAGTCCTGAAGGCGCCTGGGCTGGGAGTAGACGACGCGCATGCCGAAGGCCGGGGCCCTGCGCGCCACGGCCCGTCCGATGTGGCCCATGCCCACCACGCCCAGGATCTTGCCCGTCAGGTCCACGCCCAGGAGCAGGCCGGGCTCCCAGCCGGAGAAGCCCCCCGTCCGGACCATCCGGTCTCCCTCCACCAGCCGGCGCGCCACCCCCAGGATCAGGGCCCACGCCAGATCGGCCGTGGCCTCGGTGAGCACGCCGGGGGTGTGGGTCACCACCACGCCCTGCATCCGCGCGGCCTCCAGGTCGATGTTGTCGGTGCCCACGGCCACGTTGGACACGACCTTGAGATTCGGACAGGCCTCCAGCACCGGGCGGGTGACCGGGTCCGTCAGGAGGGTCACGGCACCGGCCGCGCCGCGCAGGGCGCTGCCCAGCTCGGCCTCGCCGAGGGGGCCCCGGCGGTCGAGGAGCTTCACCCGCGCCCGTCCCTCGAACAGGGCGGCCGCGCCGCCGGGGAGGGGCGCCGTGACGACCACCCGGGGCAGCTTGCCTGGCGTCTCTCCCTTCATGAGATTCTCCCGCCGAAAAGGACCGGGGAAGGGGGAGAGCAATGAGGCGATCGGGCCGTCGGGCGAGGGAGCTCCGCCAACCGGAACCTCCTCACCCGATGCCCGTCGCTCCTCGCTCCCCCGCCTCCCTCGTCACCACAGCTTCAGCACCACCAGCGCCACGGTGTAATCGTGCCGGACGGGGACGATGTCGCTCTGCAGGGCGTACCCCACGTCGAGGGTCCAGTAGGTCTGCCAGGGGCCCGTCACGGCGCCCGAGAAACCCAGCCCCGTGTGGTTCTGCCAGAGGCCGCTGCCCCGGACGGGCTCAACCCTCGCGCGATCCAGCGTCAGTCCCAGCCTGATGACATCGGCGATGTTGAACTCGTACCCCAGGCTGCCGATGGCGCCGCGGTCGAAGCGGACGCCGCTGCCCGCGAAGCCCGCCAGGAAGGGGCTGCCCAGGTAGGTGAACTGGTACTGGCTGAAGCGGTCCAGGCTGCTGCCGTCCATCCAGTTCAGGCCCGCCGAGATCTTCTGGAAGTAGGGCAGGTAGAAGTTCTTGCTGAGGTCCACGCTCCAGAGAGAGTAGTCCTTGAATTTCGAGGCATTCTCGTGCTCGCCGGGGAGGCCCCACGGATCCCAGGAGGTGCGGTGGTGCTCCATGGCCTGCGCCTCCGCCGACCAGCCCTTCCAGGCGAAGGTGTAGCGCAGCCCCGCCCCCACGTCGCCGTGGTCCTTGGGCAGGCGGAAGTTCCAGGCCGTCTGGGAAACCTTCGAGTAGCGGTAGTAGCGGGCGTCCACGTCGAGGGAGAGCTTGGAGTAGTCGTCGATGCGCCAGCCGAGGTTGCCGGTCACGATCTCGCGAAGCACGTCCACGCGCTCGTCACGGGCCTCCACCCCTCCCTGGTAGTAGCGGTCCTGGAAGGGCACGAGGAAGAGGTAGCCGGTGAAGCCGCCGTCTATCCTCGGGAAGAGGCCCACCTTGGAGACCGTGAGGGTGTTGACGGCCCCCGCCGCGAAGAGGTTGACCTGCGTCTTGGTGTGCTTCCAGTCGTAGTTGAAGTAGTTCACCCCGATCAGGGGCACGGGGAAGGAGAGGCTCTTGTCCCAGTAGGTGCCGCCCACGGCGAACCAGCGGCTGGATTCCTGTTGCATCTGCACCTGGCGGGTCCCGTTCTTCTCCTTCACGAGGTAGCGCAGCCCCTTGGCCGTCTCCTGCAGCATGGGCTTGTCGCTCGCCTCGGCCTTGGCGAGCTCCTGGCTGAAGTTGGGGACATTGATGGCCAGGTGGGAGAATTGGATCTCGCGCTCGGCCATGATGTTCCGCCCGCCCACGGAGAAGAGCTGCTGCCCCCGCACCCGGCTCAGGAGCCAGTAGGTCTTGCCGTCGGGGCCCGTGTAGGGGGCGTAGAAGTCCGTCTCGTCATTGCTCACCATGGGCTCTTGCAGGCCCTTCTGGCTCACGGTCATGCGGATCTTGGCGAAGCTGTGCTGGTCGATCCAGACCTTGCCGGAGTAAACGCTGCCCGTGGCCGTGGGCAGGGGGACGAACTCCACCTCGTAGCAGTCGTGGCCGTCCACGCGGGCCCGGCCCACGTAGCGGTACGCGTAGTCGCGGCCCAGGGTGAGGGCCAGGGGCAGGGTGTTCACCTTCTCGGGCTCGACGATGGGAAGCTGGGGGATCTTTTTGCCCTTCCACGCCACGCCGTTGACGAGGAGCCTGTTCTGCACCCAGCGGGCCCCGACGCCCTTCTGGTAGAGGAAGCTGTTCTCGAAGGTGACGTTCAGGCTCCAGGTGCCGCCGGGGAACTGGAAGTGGTAGTTCACCTGGGCGTCGCTCGTGTAGTTGTCGAGAAAGACCTCCTGCGCCTCCTGGACGGCCTGGTATCGGGCGATGATCACCTCCACGGGGATGGTGTAGGTGGTGGAGACGGAGAGCTTCTCCTGACCCACCGTGCCCGTCTTGAGGCGGCCGAAGAGCACGAGGAGCGGCCGCCCGTTCCAGGGCACGTTGAGCACCGTCTCCTGCCTCTTCTGGTCGGCCTTGTACCCGAGGGAGACGGCCTGCCCCGAGGGCAGGGGGTAGGCCTCGGGATCGGTGAGGTCGGCCGTGGGCAGATGGATCTCCAGGGCCGCGGCCCTGGAGCCGACCACGGTCGGCACGAGCACCATCCCCTGCACCATGGTGTCGGGGTCCAGCAGGTTGATGAGGCCGATGTCCGGCCTCGGTCCCGAGCTGTCCCGGATGGAGGTCGCCTCGGTGGCGAAGCCGGGGCCCATGCGCGGCGTCAGCCTCTCCCGCAGGTCCAGCAACCCTTCCCAGACCGCCGGCAGGTTGCCGGCCGCCACGTCGGTGTAGATCACCCCCCGGTTGGCGGAGACCAGGACCAGGAGCTGGGCGGCGATGGCGTTCTCCACGCGCGGCAGGTGGAGCAGCAGCGGTGCGCCCAGGTGGTGGGTCTGCAGGAAGTGCACCACGTCGTGGGAGACCTCCCCGGTGGGCCCCTCGGCCTCCGAGCTGTAGCCCTCCACGTAGGCGCTGAAATTGTGCTCATAGAGGGGCTTCAGGGCGGGCAGCTCGGCTGGACTCACCTCGCCCAGGAGGATGCGCGCCCCGCTCTTGCCCCGCAGCGCCACGGTGAGCTCCTTCATGGTCAGGATCGCCTGGTCGACGGGCTCCTGCTGCACGGAGGCGAATTCGTCTCCGTTCAGCGAGAGACCGAGGGCGTCCGCGGTGGGGCCGGCGTGTTCGGAGAGGCTCACGAGGTAGGCCAGGGTGCCCTTGCTGGAGGGGCTGCCGGGCAGCTGCGTCGTGACGCAGAGCCTGGCGTGGGCTTCATTCACCGCCTTCACGGCCGCATCGAAGGCCGGCCAGTCCGGGCTCTTGGCCCACGCCGACGGAACGGTCAGGGTCACCCCCACGGGATTGGCCGCCACGCTCGGGTGGGCGGCCAATTCGCTCTCCAGGGAGCCCCATTGGTCTGGGGGCACCCTCACCCCAAACTTCAGGTCCTGCTGGGGGTAGCGGTCCTGGGCGGCCACAGCCAAGGCCAGCCCGAATGCCACAAGCAACATGAGCCAGCGCCGCATGGGGCGTCTCCTTTCTGCCAAATACCGCGGTTGAAACGCGGGTGGCTTCGGCCGGGTTTCTGACACACGGGGGAAAGGGATGGTCTCTTGGACGGGGAGGGCCATTCCCTCCCCGCCCCACGGGCAAAGCCCGTCGGGGCCCCACCCCGCCCCCGGGGCTTCCTCGCCCGGCCGGGGCCGCGCGAGGAGGCAACCCAAATCCCTTGGCGAGTGAAGACCGGCTTTCACGAAAGCTAATTCCCATCTGCCTTTTGGCGCCACTACCAAGTCCAATCGCGGGATGTGGGTTTCTGCGTGTGCTCTCGACGGTCCTCCCGATCAGGGCGCCATTATAGCGCGGGGAGACGGGGGACGGGAGCCACCGGGAACTCTCGATGCGCCCACCGCTTCCCGGGGAGCCGCCTTCCCCTCCCGCGCGCCAGACGCACCAAGGCCCGGGACGACCATCCCGGGCCCTCGTCTTTCCACGGCTGTGTCCGTGGGTGCCGCTTACTCGCCGTCGTTGCCGATGGCGTCCACCGGACAGGAGGCCTTGGCGTCCTCGCAGAGCTGCTCCTCCTCGGCGGTTTCGGGCTGCTTCGTCACGAAAGCGTGGCTCGAGTCCTCGTTCATCACGAAGTGGTCCGGCGCGATGGAGATGCACGAGTCGCACGCGATGCAATTTTCATCCACGTACCACTTGCCGGGTACGCACTCTTCAACCTTCAGGTTCACGTCGGCCATATGGAATCCTCCTAAGCGGGTCGGATGGGTCTGAGAGGGCTCCCCCTCCTCGATCAAAAGGAGGCAATATAGCCTTCCCCCCCCGGGAAGTCAAGCCGTTGAAACGGCTGTCCTTGAAACTGGTGGTTCTGGCCCTGGCCAGCTGTCCCATCTTCCTCCGAAGGACCTTTCGCGCTACCCTTTCCGTATGGCGAAGGTCCTGATCGTCGATGACGAGGCGGCTATTCGGGAGACCCTCCGGGGCATCCTTGAGCGGCAGGGGTACGCCGTCGTGGAGGCGGCCAGCGCGCGGGCGGGCATCGCGGCGCTGGAGGCGGAGGCGCCGGTGGACGTGGCACTGGTGGACCTGCGGCTTCCCGACCTCGACGGCACGGCGGTCCTGGATGCCTCTCTCGAACGGGGGCTCACCACGCCCGTGGTCATGATCTCGGGCCACGGCTCCATCCCGGCCGCCGTGGACGCCGTGCGCCGGGGGGCCTACGACTTTCTTGAAAAGCCCCTGGACCGCGAACGGCTCCTCATCGTGCTGCGCAACGCCACGCGCCAGTCGGCCCTGGAGCGCCGGGCCTCGGAGGAGGGCGAGTCGGGGTTCCTGACCGCCTCCCCCCTGATGAAGGCCGTCCTCTCGGAGGCGCAGCGGGCCGCGCCGTCCTACGCACCCATCCTCATCACCGGCGAGACGGGATCGGGCAAGGAGGTGCTCGCGCGCTGGATCCACCGGCAGAGCCCCTGGTCCACCGGGCCCTTCGTGGCGCTCAACTGCGCCGCCCTGCCCGAGAACCTCGCCGAATCGGAGCTCTTCGGCCACGCCCGCGGGGCCTTCACGGGCGCGGAGAGCGCGCGCAAGGGCAAGTTCCTCACCGCCGACGGGGGGACCCTCTTCCTGGATGAGATCGGCGACCTCCCCCTCCCGGTGCAGGCCAAGCTGTTGCGGGTGCTGGAGGAGGGCGTCGTGGAGCCGGTGGGCTCGGACCGGCCCGTCAAGGTCCGGGTCCGGGTCCTGGCGGCCACGCACCGGGATCTCAAGGCCAAGGCCAAGGAGGGAAGCTTCCGGGAGGACCTCCTCTTCCGCGTGTCGGGGTTTCCCCTCCACGTACCGCCGCTGCGGGAGCGGCCGGAGGACATCCAGCTCCTGACCCGCCGCTTTCTGGCCGAGGCGCGAGTCCGGCAGGCGTGGCCCAACGGAGAACCCGCGCCGGCCTTCCTCAGGGTGGTGGCCCGCCACACCTGGCCTGGCAACGTCCGGGAGCTCCGGTGGGCCGTGGAAAGGGCCGTGCTGCTGGCCGGTCCCGCCATGCCGGGTCCGGAGCACCTTCCGCCCGAAGTGCGGTTCGGCCAGGGCGAGGCGCCTTCCGGATCGCTCGTGGAGGCGCGGCAGTTCGCGGAGGCCCAGGCCATCCGCCAGGCCCTGGAACAGGCCCGGGGCAACGTCGCCGCCGCAGCCCGTCTCCTCACCCTCAGCCGCTCCCGCCTCTACGAGCGCCTGGGCGAACTGGAGATCGACCCCGCTCCCTACCGCCGTCGCAAGGGGTGAGGGAAGGCCGCCTTTCAGAAGGCGAAAAGAAAAGGCGAACCACAGAGGCACAGGGGCACAGAGAATAAGGGTGGAATCTGCCGGGACCTCGCCCGCGATTCTCTCCGGGGGGGCCCTGCGGGCAGCCCATAGAACGACGGCCGCGCCCTCCATGCCGAGTCATCCTGAGGACTCCTTCGAAGGGCTGCTGGCTCAGGATCCCGTCGCGCCCGGAACCGCGCGGTCTTGCACCGGCGGGATTCCGTGTCAGCCGCCCGCTGGAGGGTTGCCACGGAATGACGCGGTGGGAAATGTCTCACTCCTCACTCCTCACTTCCCACTGTCCCGAGCCCCCGTGCTATCCTGAACCCCCATGGACGCGACCCTGGCCACCGGCGTCAAGCTCGAAAAGATGCTCCTGAACCGCGCGGGCCGCGCCATCGCGGACTTCGACCTCATCCGGGAGGGAGACCGCGTGGCCGTGGCCCTCTCGGGTGGGAAGGACTCCTTCAGCCTGCTCAGGCTCCTCTTCTTGCTCCAGCGCCGCTCCCCGGTCTCCTTCGAGATGACGGGGCTCACCATCCACAACGGCTCCGACCTGTTTCAGGCGGACCTCCTGGAGGAGTACTGCCGCCGCGAGGGCATCCCCCTTCACGTGGAGAGGACCTCCCTCGCGGCCGTCGTGGAGGAGAAGCGCCGGCCGGGCTCCCCCTACTGCTCCCTCTGCTCGCGCCTCAGGCGGGGAGCCCTCTACGGCGCGGCGCAGGCCCTGGGCTGCAACAAGCTCGCCCTGGGGCACCACCTGGACGATGCCGCCGAGACGCTCCTCATGAACCTCTTCTTCGAGGGGAGCCTGAAGGCCATGCCCCCCAAGCTGCTGGCGGAGAACGGCAGGATCACGCTGATCCGTCCGCTCTTGTACGCCACCGAGGCCATGCTCGCCGACTACGCGCGCGAGCAGGGATTCCCGATCATCGACTGCGGGTGCTGGCTCTGCGGCGAGCAGGATCAGGAGAGGGCGCGGATGAAGGCCCTCATCGCCGAGGTGTCCGGGCGCCATCCGAAGGTTCGAAGCTCCATCCTGTCGGCCCTCACGAGGCTGGAGCCCCGGTTCCTCATGGACCGTCGCCGGCACGATTTCGAGGAGGAGGAGGTCCCCCGTGGAACCCCTGAAGGCTGAAGACCTGCGGGAGCTCGCGCGGCGCATCAGCCAGTACCGGCTCTTCTTCTGGATCTACGTCGCCTCGGCGGCCTTCTACGCGGCCAGCGCCGCGGCCCTGACCGCGCAGACCCCGCCGTCCCCCTACCCGCTCGCCGACGGTTCCCTCGCGTTCGGCCTCTTCGCCCTGCTCGTCGTCTTCCTGGGCCGCTGGGCCGCCTTCCGCCCCTCGGCCATCCTCCGTCTGCGGTTGGATTCGATGCAGAAGATGGTCCGCTATACCTTCTTCACCTGGATCTTCCTGCTGGCGATGGGCGAGAGCCTGGGCATGACGGCGGTTTCGGCGGCGGCCCTGGGCGCGGTCCCGCCCTGGAAGATGCTCCTGCTCTGTTTCTGGCAGGTGCTCGCCGGACTGGTGCTCACGCCGGAGCGGGCGCACTGGGACCGCGTGCTCTCTCTGGCAGCAAACCTTTCCCCCCCCGACCGATAGGAGGATCGCATGAGCCGTTCCCTGCTGCGCACCGCCCTCGTCGCCGCGGCGCTGTGCCTTACGCTTCCCTTCAGCGCCGAGTTCTTGTGCAACCGTTATGACTTCGCGCTGAACCGCTTCATCCGCCTGGATACCAAGGCGGGCGATCTGGTCATCCAGGACGTGGAGTTCCAGTTCCCCTCGTACATCGGCCCCAAGAAGCTCGACATCGAGGGTCGCAACGAGGCCGTCGTGGATGTCAAGAACTACGGCTCCGTCGCGCTCAGGATCCACGTGGCCATCGCCCTGTTCGACGCCAGCGGCAACCTGGTGGGGTGCGGGACTTCGGGCAGCAAGCTCGGCTATACGCGATCGGGCGAAAACGAGGACTTCCACGTCGCCTTCAACTACGTGCATTCCAAGCTGATGAGCGCGAAGTACTTCTACCTGACCGTGGAGACGGAGCCCGCCAAGTAGGGCAGACAGAGAGAATTCGGGAAAGAAAAAATCCACCACGAAGGCACCAAGGCACCAAGGGCCTGGGATTGCGAAGCGCGAATTGCGGAAGAGATGGCCGGCGGCCGGCAGCCTCCCCCGCGTCGACGTCGACCCGAGGCACCCTTCAGCCCAAATTCCGCGATTGAAATGCGGGTGGCTTCGGCTATGGTTCAGGTTCACGGGGGGGAGACATTGTCTCTTGGACGGGGAGGGCCATTCCCTCCCCGCCCCACGGGCAAAGC
>JAJYCJ010000078.1 GCA_021778515.1 Acidobacteriota bacterium | reverse complement strand
CCTGAGCCAGCCGGATCCAGACCGCCCGCGCCGCCCCATCCACCGCCCTGTCACTCCGTTCCTGCGCCCGCTCCAGGGCCTTCACGAGGGAGCCTCGGAGACGGTCGGGCCGGCTGGCGACGAGTGTCTGCCTGAAGGCGGTCAATCGGGCAAGGGAGAGATCGAAGAGTCTTCGCTCGGCCGCCCCCGCGCGCTGGAGAACCGAATCCCTCATCGAGGTCAGCAGCTCGGCCGCAACGGACGGCGTCGGCGCCCGGAGGTCCGCGGTGAGGTCGGTGAGCACCGTATCCACCTCGTGCCCGACGGCTGAGATGACCGGGACTGAGCAGCCCGCCACGTCCCTGGCCAGCCCCTCGTCATTGAAGGCCCAGAGATCCTCCATGGAGCCGCCTCCCCTGGTGAGGACCACGACCTCTATGCCGGGCCGGTGGGCGAGTCTGGCGAGGGCCCTCCTCAGGCTCTCGGGCGCCCCCGCGCCCTGCACCAGGGCGGGGGCAAGCACCACCTCGAAGGCCGCCCTTCTCCTCTGGAGCACCGAAAGGAAATCCCGGAGGGCGGCCCCCTCCAGCGACGTGACCACGCCCACGCGGGCGGGAAACGCAGGCAGGGGCCGCTTGCGCGCGGGATCCGTGATGCCGTCCGCCATCAGCCTCCTCTTGGCCTGTTCGAAGGCCATCTGGAGCGCGCCCAGCCCCGAGGGTTCCACGGCCGTCACGTAGAGCTGGAGATCACCGGAGCCCTCGTAGAGGGAGAGCCTTCCCCGGGCCAGGATCTTCAGGCCGTTCTCGATGGAGAAGGGTACGCGCAGGGCGTGGGTGCGGAAGAGGACGGCCTTGAGGGAGGCCGACTCGTCCTTCAGCGTGAAATAGCAGTGTCCCGAGGCGGCCCGTTTGAAGCTCGTGACCTCGCCCTCCACCCACAGGTCGGGAAAGGCCTGCTCCAGCTCAGAGGCCAGCAGCCTCACGATTTCCGAGACCGCGTAGACGGGCCGTCCGGCCCACTCCTTCGGCATGGGAGGTAGGATAAGTCGGAATTCGTAAAGAAGGCAAACCGCGGAAGCGCAGAGGCACCGAGGGGATTGTGAATGACAGAAAGGCTCACCGACGACCGTCGGCCCCGCCGCCGCGGCGTCCTGCTGAGGGCGCATTCGAAGGGCCGCCCTCGAAACATCTCAAGGGTGGAAGAGTCCTCGGACCTCGCCGGAGATCCTTCCGGGGGCGCCCGCTGCAAGGAGGCCTCAGAACGACGGGGAAGGGGGAGCGGGTGCCGGAACGTCGCGCTATCACTCCTTGGCTCCCCGGCTCCCTCTTCTCCTCCCCCTCCCTCACGAGGCGTGCGTGCTTTGCGCTTTCGCGGCGGCCCCTCTCCGGCTATGCTGTCGGCTGGAGTCGCCATGGTCGTGACGGAACCCCTGGTCGAGGCCACCTTCGTCAGGCGCTACAAGCGTTTCCTGATGGACGTGCGCCTAGCGGACGGCTCGCTCCTCACGGTGCACTGTCCCAACTCGGGAAGCATGGAGGGGTGCACGGCCGAGGGCGCTCCCGTCCTGCTGACCCAGGCCTCGAATCCCTCCAGGCGGCTCGCCTTCACAGCCGAGTGGATTCGCCTGCCGGGAGGTTGGGTGGGGATCAACACGCACCGGACCAACCGGATCGTCCACGACGCCCTTCTCCGGAGCCTAGTCCCCGAACTGAAAGGCTACGAAACCGTCCGCGCCGAGGTCCCCTACGGCAGGAACAGCCGGGTGGACTTCCTGATGGAAGGCCCCGGCCTCCCGCCCTGCTACGTGGAGGTGAAAAACACGACCTGGCCCACGCCCGACGGAGGGATCGGCTTTCCCGACGCGGTGACGGAGCGAGGCCTCAAACACCTGCGCGAACTGCGCCGCGTCGTCCGAGAGGGAGGCCGCGCCGTCATGCTCTTCGTCGTGAACCGTGAGGACGGCTCCTTTTTCAGGGCCGCGCACGAGAAGGACCCGGCCTACGCCCGCGCCCTGGTGGCTGCGGCGAAGGCGGGCGTGGAGGTGCTGGCCTACCGCGTGCGCTTTGACGTGCCTGCCGTGGTTCTGTCCGAAGCCATTCCCTGCCTCCGGAGGAGGGGCAGAAACTTGGAGCCCCTGCGCTCGTACCAATCAGTCGGCGCTGGACGAATGCCGGCGGAAGTCGCGTGACGATCCTATCCGAGGACGGCGGAAAGCCTGCCAGCTTTGACCCGCGGTGCGCGGGGGAAGGGAGGTTCAACCCTTGAAAAGGACGTGCTTGGCGTTTCTCTCCACCCTTCTGGCCGCCGCGGTGGCGGCCCAGAGCCCGCCGGTCCTCTTCTCGACGCCCATGTCGCCGCGCGACGCCAACTATGCGATCCAGGTCACGCTCGACGCCGCGAAACACGGGTTGCGGGGCGAGGAGCGGATCCGCTGGCGCAACATTACGGACACGCCCGCCACCGATGCCTGGTTCCACCTCTACCTGAACGCCTTCGCCAACGACCACACGGTCTTCATGACCGAGTCAGGCGGACAGCTCCGGGGCGACGCCTTCGACAAAGGCCACTGGGGATTCTGCGAGGTGAGGTCCATCGCCCTGGTGGGTGCGGACGGGACCCGAACGCCGCTCGTGCAGCTCTTCCCCCGCGAGGACCACACGGTCATGCGCGTTGTCCTTCCGGCGCCCGTTCCGCCCGGCGGCGATGCCGTCTTCGAGGTCACATTCGAGGATCAGCTCCCGCGCGTCTTCGCCCGCTCCGGGTACGCCGGGACCTTCAACATGGCTGGCCAGTGGTTTCCCAAGCTGGGAGTCTTCCAGGGGGCCAAGGGCTGGAACTGCCACGAGTACCACGCGAACACGGAGTTTTTCTCGGACTTCGGCGTCTACGACGTCTCCATCACCGTGCCCGTCCAGTACGTCGTGGGTGCCACGGGCGTCCTCTGGAAGGAGGTGCGCCACGGAGCGGAGAAGACCCTCTCCTTCCACGCCGAGGACGTGCACGATTTTGCCTGGGCTGCCCAACCCGATTTCGTGGATCGGAGCGAAAGCTATATGGGCGTCCAGATCCGGGTCCTCATGCAGCCAGGGAACCGGGCGAGCATCCCTCGCTACTTCGCCGCCGTGAAGCAGGACCTGAAGGACTACGCCGAGTGGATCTGGAAGTACCCCTACCCGGAGATCACCGTCGTCGACCCCCCGATGAACGGCATGGGCGCCGGGGGCATGGAGTACCCCACCTTCATCACGGCCGGTGCGAGCCCCTTCATGGGAAAGCGCATCCTCATACCCGAGGTGACCGTGGTGCACGAGTTCGGCCACCAGTACTGGTACGGCATGGAGGCCGACAACGAGTTCGAGCGCGCCTGGCTCGACGAGGGAATCAATTCCTACTACGAGGCCCGGATCATGGACGCCTGGTACGGTCCCGAGAGATCCTTCGTGGACGACCTCTGGGGGTGGAACCTCGGCGAAGAGGCGCAGGAGCGCATGGCTTACCTCTCCCTGCCGGACATGGACCCCATCGTGCTCGATGCGTGGAAGTACGTCTCTCAGCACTCCTACGACGTCATCACGTACGACAAGAGCGCCCTCGTCCTCAAGACCCTGGAGAACATGCTCGGCCGGAAGAAGATGGACGAGGTCATGCGCGCCTTCTTCATGCAGGTCAAGTTCACCCATCCGGACACGCGCGACTTCATCCGAATCGTCTCGCAGGCGGCCGGGCAGGACCTCGCGCCCGTGCTCGAACCGATGCTCTACGGCACGGGGACGGTGGATTTCCGGGTGGCCCAGGTGCGAAACGTACCGCGGTCCTCTCCCCAAGGCTACGACCTGACCGGGGCCGCTCCGGTGCTCTACGGTACGGGAAAGAAGAAGGATAAGAACCAGGAGCACGGGAGAGTCGCCAAGAGCCCATTCAAAGAGAGCTACGACTCGACGGTGGTGCTGGAGCGCCGCGGCAGTCTGGTGTTGCCGGTGGACGTGGCCATCAGCTTTTCCGACGGCACCACGCGCACGGAGCACTGGAACGGAGAAGGCCGATACACCGCCTGGACCTTCTCGGGGCCCAAGGTGGTCCGCGTCGTCGCCGATCCGAAGGACCTCGTCCCGCTGGATTTGAATCGGCTCGACAATGCCTGGGTGGACGAGGGTGACGGCGCAGTGGCCCGCTCCATGACCACGCGATTCCGGGTCCTCTACCAGTCTCTCGTGGCGATCCTGTTCAACGTTCTCTGAGGAGATCACGCATGGAATGGGTGCGAGCCATCGGCAACGGTCTCTTTCGCGGCAGGGGAAAGGCCCTGGGCACCCTTCTGATATGGGGCTCCGGATTCCTCCTCGCCACCATCGCCCTGAACCCCATGCGGCGGGGCTTTCATTCGCTGTTTGACAAGGCGCCCGCCTCCCGTGCCCTCCTCGGGGGGGGAGGGCTGGATACGCTGTTCGATACCGGTATGCATCAGCCGGCCTTCTGGTCGGCGGCCACGGCGATGCTGCCGTACATGATTCTCCTCGCGGTTGTCGTGGGCCTGGTCCTCATGTCCGGGGTCTACGCGCAGGCCGCGGAGGGAAGCGGGAGCTGGCGGGCATTCTGGCGCGGTGCGGCGGCCAACGTCCTGCCCTTCACCGCCCTGCTGCTCCTCAACCTCCTTCTCTGGGCCGTCGTGGGTCTCGGCGTCGGAATCCTCTTCGCCGCGGCGTGGCACGGCGTCCGCGACACCATGGACCCCGCCAGGCCGTGGCACCTCTTCTGGATCACGCTGTGGTCGGCGCTGATCGTGGTGAACCTGTTCAGGAATTCGCTCGGCTTCTCACAGGCCCGGTGGGTCCTGACCGGCGGCGCCGAGGGGGTGGCGCGCTGTTTTTTGCGGAGCGTGGCGTTCACTTTCCGGCGGTTCGTTCCGGTGAATCTCATGACCTGGACCCTCAACCTGGTGCGCGCCGGGGCCATGATCCTCGCCGTCTTCACGCTGAGCCCTGGGTACGGCACGACGGGCCGTTGGCTCGCCACGGCGGCTCTGCTTCAGGGGGGATTCCTCTTCGCGGCCTACCTCAGGGTGGGCGAGGCGCGCGCCCAGGTGTCCTACGCGCGCGCCTTTCTGGAGCCGGCTACCGTCGCGGCCGCACCGATGCCCACGGGGAAAGACGAGGAGCCTTCGGTGGCCGCCGCTCCAGTATCCGAGTCGGGAGGGATGGAGGAGGTCCCGGGCGCGTGACGGCGGAAGCACGGCGCGCCGGCGCCCCCGGTCCGCCCGGAGGGGCGGGGAGGAATCACGACGCGGCCGGCGAGACCCGCTCCTCCACCATCCGGTAGATGGCGCTCTTCTCCTCGGGCGAGAGGTGCTTGCTCGCCTCGAAGAGCAGGAATGAGAGGACCGTCGAGAGGCCCCCGTCCAGGTCCGCCAACCGCCGGTCCACGTGGTGGTCGGCCACGTTGGCGGTGAGCACTTTGGGATCCAGTCGACCAGAGGCTTCGAATCGGAGCCCTTCGAGGATGCTGCCGTTGGCGGTGTCCAGGCAGCTCTGGGCCAGCGCCTCCAGGCTCTCTCTGGACAGGGAGCCGGCCAGGCTGGACAGGATCCTGGAGAAGATCTGGTTGTAAGAGAAGATCAGCTCCTGGATGGCGAGCGCGTCCTCCACCTCCTCTCCGTGAGAGGGGAGGGGCGCCTCGGGAAGCACCGCGTAGCGGGCCCTGACCAGGGAGAGGATGACCCTCAGGGTCTCGAACTCGTCCAGGGCGGAGCGGTGAATGATCTCGCGGACCGTCCGCCGGCCATCGATGAGCGCCAAAACCGACTTCTCTCCATCGAGGAAGCGGACCCCCTTGTCCTGCTGCTCCACCGGCGCGAGCTCGGGGACCAGCCGGTCATTGGGAATGAGCTCCTTGATCATGGGCCACTCATCCAGGCGGCGTATCCCCTCCATGATGATGTTGGTCGTGGAGGTGGAGAGCTTGATCTTCTCCTCGTGGGGCTCCTCCGATTCCTCGAAGGTGAAATAGCCATCCCTGAGGGCGAAGGTGGAGTAGATGATCTCCAGGACCTGGTTCTTCACGGCCCACCAGAGTTCCTTGGGCGTGAGGACGCCCATCTGGACGAGGACCTTTCCCTGGCGCTTGCCGGGTTCCACCAGGAGGCCCGACTTCATGTTCTGTTCCTGCGTGATCTTGCCGTGCCGGACCAGGAAGCTGCCCAATGACTCGTCGGGGTCGGAGGAGCTGGCGAAGATCATGTCTCCGTGCTCCCAGTAGACCCGGCGGGTCCTCTCTCCCTGCCGCAGCGAGAGGATGCCGGTCTTCTTGATCATGTTGATGAAGGTCAAGAGGTCCGGCGCGCTGATGGCGCGGAGGGAGCCTTCCAGGATTCGGTCGGCCATGGGCGCCTCCGAAACAGATGGTACAGGAGCCGCTTGACTTTGCCAAGCGCGGGGGAAAGGGACAGAAACGGGAAAACGGGGCAACAGCGTAACCGGGTACCCAAATCCCGCGATTGGACATGGCCGAAGCTCCGAAAGGCCGATGGGAAATCGCTTTTGCCCAAGCCGGTCTTCACCCATAAGGGATTTGGGTTGCCTCCGACCCCGGACTTGATCCGGGGGAGGAAGCCCCAAGGGTGGTGTGGGGCCCCGGCGGGCCTTGCCCGTGGGGCGGGGCCCCGGAGGGCAACGCGACGATTCGGCAGGCTTGGCCTGCGAATGGGAGAGAGAAGCCCTTGGCCCTCCCCGCTTGGGAGACGCTTCCTTTCCGCCGTGAACCCTCCCCACCATTGAAGGCAGGGCATTTCAATCGCGGAATTTGGGGGGTAGTAGGGAAGGGCAGAGATCAGAGAGCGGGGGCCGGTAGCGGGCGCCTCGTTTCCAGTTTCCCCATCCCCACTCTCTCGTATCTCTGTACCCTTGCGGCGAGTTCTTCCCTTCGGACCGGGAGGGTTGACTCGGTGGTGGGGGGGCTCTAAGATGGATTCGTGCGGCAGGTAAGACGGGTAGCTGTGTTCGGCAGGGCCGATGTTCAGGCAGGATCCCAGGACTACGAACAGGCCCGGCAGATGGGCGGTCTATTGGCCCGGGCGGGGGCCGTCGTGATCACCGGCGGCTACGGCGGGGTCATGGAGGGGGCCAGCCTGGGCGCCACGGAAGCGGGTGGCGAGGCGGAGGGGATCGTCTGCAGGGCCTTTGAGGGCCGAAGCCCCAACCCCTACCTGACGCGGCTCCACTGGACGAATAATCTATTTGAAAGGACGCAGATTCTCATAGAGCGTGCCGACGGCTACGTAGCGCTTGCCCCTCGAACGGGGACCCTATCGGAGGTGGTGACGGTCTGGGCTCACTTCAAGGCGGGGCACCTTTCGCGGCGACCCTTGCTGCTGGTGGGACGCCCCTGGGAGCAGTTATTTTCAGCCATGGCCGACACGGGTATCGTGGAGCAAGATCTGTTAAACTGGTCCATTATCGCCGCGGATGTCGGAGAAGCGGCGGCGCGTCTCACGGACTGGACAACCTCCACAGGAATGGTTCATGACGGCTAAAGACAAGCGAAATCAGAAGCCGGCGGAAGAGGCCGGCCCTCCTTCCAAGGGAACACTCCGCGATTACTGGGAAACCATCTGCATCGTCCTGATCTTCGTTCTTTTTGCCAGGACCTGGGTCTTCCAGAACAGCAACATCCCCTCGGGTTCCATGGAGAACACCCTCCTGGTGGGTGACCGTCTCCTGGTCAACTCCTTCATCTACGGCCCCACCCTCTTCAAGTGGGAAAGGGCCCTGCTGCCCATCCGGGGCATCGAGAGGGGAAACATCGTCGTCTTCAAGTTTCCCGGCAACCCGGAGGTGCCCTTCATCAAGAGGGTCATCGCCAAGGGAGGAGACGTTGTGCAGGTGGTGGACCAGCACGTCTTCGTGAACGGCAGACTCCTCATCGAGGGGTATACCAAGCTTCCGGCCTCCATCAAGGGCACCTACATTCCGCCACCCGCGCTCCCGCCGGCGGCGGATATTCCCGTCCTGCCCGACTACTTGAAGGACCCGGCCGCCTTCTCCACGGAGGTGCTCCCCGGCAGGGTCGAGGTCAGCCTCAAGGCCGAGGAGGGAACCGATCTCATGGGGAGGGGCACATTCGGGCCCTACCGCATACCGGCCGGCCACCTTTTCGTGATGGGCGACAACCGGACCAATAGCGAGGACAGCCGATACTGGGGGGCCCTGGACGAGCACATGGTGCTGGGCAGGGCCTGGGTGATCTGGTGGTCATTCAAGGAGGGGGACCTGGACTACTTGCAGAACTCGCCGGGACAGGTGGCGCGGCGATTTTTCGACAAGGTCTTCCATTTCTTCGGAAAGACCCGTTGGAACCGCATCCTCACGCGGCCCCACTAAGGACCATGCGCTAGGGGAGGAATCCCAATGCAGCTGACCCAGCAGGTACGCGAATTTCTGGCCAAGAACGACGAGGAATTCAGGCGCCTGTATCAGAAGCACCAGGAGTACGAACAGGAACTGGACGCCCTGGCGAAGAAGGGCTTTCTGAGCTCCGAAGAGGAGCTCTACGTGGCACAGGTCAAGAAGAAGAAGCTGACCCTCAAGGACCAGATGCTGGTCATCTCGAAGAAGTACGAGAAGCAGATCGAGGGGATGGCCTGACCGGTACCCCGTCTGGCGGGGATTTTGCGGAGGCGTGGGGGGTGGTGGCAGATCGCTTGCCTTTCGGGGACCCGTTGGCCGATAACAAGGGCCTGAACGGGCACCTCAAGGAGCTCGTGGACGGCCTGTACCGGATGGGGATCACCCTGAAGGAGACGCAGGCGGAGATCGAGCACCTGTATATCCAGCGGACGCTCCTCTCCTGTGACGGCAACCGAAGCAAGGCGGCCAAGAAGCTCGGCATGCACCGCAATACCCTGAACGCAAAGATTGAACAGTACGGGATTCGTGGGGAAGAGGGTTCGTGACCTCGCCGCTCCGAGACGAGGCGGGCTGGATCCGGCTCCTGTCGACCACGTGGCACCGCAAGGATGCCGAAGTGGGCCTGGGGGACGACGGCTGCGTCATTCCGCCGGCCCGATACACCCTGTCCACGGATGTTCTCGTCGAGGGTGTGGACTTCCGGCGTGACTGGGCGCCGCCCGAGGCCCTGGGCTACAAGGCCATGGCGGCCAACCTGTCGGACCTGGCCGCCATGGGGGCCTTCCCCCGCTTTTTCCTCATGACCCTGGGCTTTCCCAAGGGATACCCCGAGGCCTTCGTGGAGGGGGTGCTCAGGGGCCTGCAAGCCCGCTCGGATCGCTGTGGCGTGGAGCTGTGCGGCGGTGACTTGACTCAAACACCGGAAGGCCTCTTCGTGAGCCTGACGGTCATCGGCGAACAGAGCCGGCGGCCCCTTCTCCGGTCGGGGGGAAGGCCGGGAGACGCGCTCTACTTGTCGGGCTCGCTGGGCGGCCCTGCGGAGGCGCTCCGCCGATTTGAGGCAGGCGCTCGCCTGGAGGTGTTCGATCCGCTGGCCGGTCCGGCCGATCCCGAGCGGGCGCTCCTGGACCGATTTTACCGGCCCCCGGATCAGATTCCGCTCGGCCTTTTCCTGGCAGATACCGGGGCGGTCTCCGGCTGCATGGACGTGTCGGACGGCCTGGCCCGGGACCTGTCCCGGATCTGCGAAGCCTGCGCCTGCGGCGCGGAGATTCGGGCGGATGCGCTGCCCGTCGATCCCCTGCTTTCGGGGCTGGGAGAGGAAGAGCGGTTGCAGAGGGCACTCGAAGGCGGAGAGGAACAAATTCTCCTCTTCACCGTTCCGCCCGAACGGGAGCAGTCGCTCGACGGGTCCGGGGTCGAGCTGTACCGAGTCGGCAGGCTCACCGAGGGCGAGGGGCGCGTATTGGTTATGCCCGATGGCCGCCGCGAGCCGATCGGGGATGCGGGCTATGACCACTTCGCTCCATGAGGCCCTCCATCGCCTCGCGGGGCTTGGCGACGCGCCCGGCAGGACGGCCCTGGCGGTCGGGCTCGGCCTGTGGGTGGGGTTGCTTCCGGTGGCGCCCTTCCAGACCCTCCTGGTGTTGGGGGCGGCCTTCCTGCTGCGCCTCAACCGCGTCGCCGCGCTGGCTGGAACCCTGGTGTGGCAGCCCTTCACGGCCCCCTTCATCCTAGCGGCCGAGTATGCCGTCGGGCGGTGGATGGTGCCGGAAGGCCCCGCTGGACCCGCGGGCTGGTGGGAATCTCTCGGTCGGCCGCTGGTGGCGGGGAGCCTCGTGGTCTCGTCGGCCGTCGGCGCCCTGGGCGCCCTGGTGAGTTACGCGGTGCTTTCCGGACGAGCTAGACAAAACGGCGGCTCGTCCGTCATACCATGAGGAGCGGCAATGACGGCCTCCATCCTGGCCGCCCTCCTGCGTAGCGCGCGGCGGGGCAGCGACGAGGCCTTCACGCGGGTGGTCGAGGCGACGCGGGACAGCCTCTTCTGGACGGTGAGGCGCATGGTGGGAAGGGACGCGGTGGCGGAAGAGATCCTCCAAGACGCCTACGCCGCCCTCTGGGGATTGCCGGAGACCGGCCTTCCCAGCGAACCCATGGCGTGGCTGAGGAGGTACTGCGTGAATCGCGCCATCGATTACCTTCGCCGCGAGGAGAACCGGAGGCCGCACGAGGGCGGCGAATTTCTCGAGGAGCTCCCGGCGGCGGCGCGCCCCGATGTCGAGCTGGGGCTCCGCGAGGCGGAGGAGGTGGTGGCGAGGGCCATGCAGGCCCTTCCCCCTCAGGAGCGGGGAGCGTTCGTCCTGAAGCTCGTGGAGGGCCTGGAGTATCCGGAGGTGGCGGCCCTCCTGGGCGTCTCCGAGAGCACGGTGCGCAATCAGGTCATGCAGGCGCGCAGGAAGGTCCAGCGCTACTTGCAGGCGGCGGGGATCGAGCTATGAAGATCGAGGAGCTGAGAAGGAGCCGAAGGTCCGGATCCGAATGGGAGCCCTTCATGAGGGATCTCTCCTCCCGGCTGCGCGCGGACCGGCGACGGGCCATCCTCGCTCGCGCCGCCGCCGTGGCCCTCGTGGCCCTGCTGGCGGGCGGGTTGTGGCTCTACCGCATACCCAGTTCCCGCGCGCCCATGCTCCGGGCGGACGTGCCGGCGGCCTCTGCGCCGCTGTTTCAGCCGAAGAGCGGCGTGGCTCTGGCCACGGCCGAAGGAATCCTGGTGATCCCGTCACAGGAGAAGACATGAGACGGCGGACCCTCCTTGCCTGGCTCGCGGCCATCGCCCTTCCCCTCCTGCTCCTCGCCCAGCAGGTGCAGACCATGCGGTATTCGCTGGAGCACCGCGACGTGCGGTCGGTTCTGGCCCGCGTCACGGAGGAGCTGGGCCCCAAAGGACAGATCTGGGTGAACGGCGCGGCCAATCAGATCACCGTGGAAGACGAAGCCCCGCGCGTGGAGGCCATCCGGAGCCTGCTCCGGGAGCTCGACGTACCGGCCCGCCACCTGGCCCTCGGCACGCGGCTGGAAGTCCTCCCCGCTCCCGCCCAGCACGGTCTTTTTCGGGGGACTCCCGGCTTCGTGGACATGACGGCGTGGGCGCAGAACGCCGCTCCCCTGGAGACGTACACCGGCGTGATGGACCTGTTCGAAGGCCAGTCCGGCTCGTGTCCGCTCGGCAAGACCTACCGGCTCGAAGCCAAGGCGCAGGGGTACGATCCCAGCCGGCGCCGCCTGGCGCTGGCCGACCTGGACCTCTACAAACTCCAGGAGGGTAGGCCCCCGCTGGCCGTCCTCCAGGGAGCCGCCGTGCTCCCCGAAGGTGACATGACCGTCTTCCTCGTCAATCCCTCACCCGTCACCCCGCCACTCCGCCTCAAGGTCACTCCGACGCTCCTTCCCTCCGTGACCAACCCGGAGGTGCGTTGATGCCGAGGTTCAAGTGCCGTCTGGGGACCGCCGGCGGCGAGGTGGTGGTCCAGGAGATCGTGGCCGCCAGCGAACAGTCTCTCAAGTCCTCCCTGCAGGACAAGGGCTACTACGTCTTCAGCGTCCGCCCGGCGCGCATCTGGGCCGATCTCGGCACTCAACTGGGGCCGAGCCGGAGAAAGGTTCCCCTGCGGGACTTCGTCATCTTCAATCAGGAGTTCTCGGCGCTATTGAAGGCCGGGCTGCCGGTGCTGACGGCGCTCGATCTCCTGTCGGGCAGGCGCAAGAAGGGCGATCTGGCCAAGAACCTCGAGCTCGTCAGGGACGAGGTCCGTTCCGGGGCGAGCCTGTCTGAGGCCTTCTCCAACCGCGGCAAGGCCTTTCCTACCATCTACTCGGCCACGCTGGCCGCGGGCGAACGATCCGGGGAGCTGGTGGCCGTGATCCAGCGCTACCTCTTCTATCTGCGGACCATGCAGGCGATCCGCAAGAAGATCCTGTCGGCCATGATCTACCCGATCATCCTGCTCTGCCTCTCCGTGGGCCTTATCTTCCTCCTGCTCACCGTCATCGTCCCCAAGTTCGCCACGCTGTTCACGGGCACCGGCGCCCCGCTTCCCCTGCTCACCCGCGTGGTACTGAGCGTCGCGACCGTCTTCGAGTTCGGGTGGCCCTTCTTCCTTGCCGCCGTCGTGGCCGTCCCGCTCGCCTTCAGGGTGATCTCCTCGCGTCCGGAGGGCAGGTTCAGGCTCGCCTCCCTGAGGATGAAGCTCCCGGTCCTGGGGGAGAATATCCGCCGATACAACATCGCCCAGATGTGCCGCACCCTGGGTACGCTCGTGGCCGGAGGCATACCGGTGGTGACCGCCCTGGAAGTGGTGGCGGACGCCATGGGGAACGAGCTCTACAAGGTGGAGCTCAAGCAGGTCAAGAAGGAGGTGCTGGAGGGCCAGGCGCTGTGGTCGAGCATGGAGAGGACCCGGATGATGACCACCCTGGCCGTGGAGATGGTCGAGGTAGGCGAGTCCACGGGAGCGCTCGCGGAGATGCTCGACCAGGTGAGCCAGTTCTACGACGAGGAGCTCACCACCGCCGTGGAGCGCTTCGTGGCGCTGCTCGAGCCGGCCCTGCTCCTGGTCATGGCGGTGATCATCGCCGTCGTGGTCTTGTCCGTCTACATGCCCCTCTTCACCATGTACAACTACGTCGGGCAGTAGGAGGCCAAGGTGGAGAGAGTTTGGAGAAGCGGAGCACGAGGGACTGAGCGCATGCCGGCGAACGCCGGCGAGGCGAGGCGGGTCCCCCTGGCGCCCCGCGGCGATCGGATCTGGGCGGCCCGCCTCCGCCCGCAGGCTTGGAGCTGAGGATGGCATCGTCGCCCGGAGAGATCGTCGCCAACCTCCCCACCGAGGGGGAGCTGCTCAACGAGGAGAAGAACGCGCGCCGGCTTGCCGAGACGCTGCGCCTGCCCTTCCTGTCGCTGAAGGACTTCCGGATCCCGCCGGAGCTGTTCCTCTCCATCCCCGTGGACCTGATGACCCGCTTTGGCTTCGTTCCATACCAGGAGGAGGGCACCGCCCTCGCCATCGTGGCGGCCGATCCCGCCGACGTCACCATGGTGGACGAGCTGGAGCTGGTCTTGAAGCGGCCGGTCAGGCTCTACGTGGGCGTCCGCAGCGAGATTCAGGACGTCCTGAAGAAGTCTGAATCCAGCCAGCGGGTCCTCGAAGAGGTCAGCGAGGACTTCCGGATCCAGATCGTGAGGGAGGACTCGGAGGAGGGCGAGGACGTCATCTCCATCGACAAGCTCTCCGCGGACACCAGCCCCATCATCAAGCTGGTGGACTACACCGTCTTCAACGCCCTCCAGCGGAGAGCCAGCGACGTCCACGTGGAGACGCGCGACAACGAGGTCATGATCAAGTACCGCATCGACGGCGTCCTCTATCCCGCCATGGATCCGATCGACAAGCGGTTCCATTCCACCATCATCTCGCGCATCAAGGTCATGGCCGAGCTCGACATCGCGGAGAAGCGCATTCCGCAGGACGGGCGCTTCAAGCTGAAGGTGAAGGGCAAGACGGTGGACTTCCGCGTCTCCATCATCCCCACCATCCACGGCGAGGACTGCGTCATCCGCATCCTGGACAAGGAGTCCACGAGCGAGGAGTTCCGCAACCTCAGCCTGGAGGTGCTGGGCTTCGAGCCCGAGGTCATGAAGCGCATCCGCCGCCACGCGGCGGAGCCCTACGGGATGCTGCTCGTGACGGGGCCCACGGGGTCGGGCAAGACCACCACGCTGTATGCGGTCCTGTCGGAGATCCAGTCCTCGGACTACAAGATGATCACCATCGAAGACCCCGTGGAGTACCAGCTCAGGGGAATCACGCAGATCCCCGTGAATGAAAAGAAGGGGCTGACCTTCGCCAGGGGCCTCCGCTCCATCCTCCGGCACGACCCGGACAAGATCATGGTGGGCGAGATCCGCGACGAGGAGACGGCCAACATCGCCATCCAGTCCGCTCTCACGGGCCACCTCGTCTTCACGACCGTCCACGCCAACAACGTGGTGGACGTGCTCGGCCGGTTCCTGAACATGAAGGTCGAGCCCTACAACTTCGTCTCGGCGCTCAACTGCGTGCTGGCCCAGCGGCTGGTGCGGAAGGTCTGCCCCAGTTGCAGGGAGCGGGTGACCTACAGCCGCCAGGAGCTGGAGGATTCGAAGATCCCCCTGGACCTCGCGGCCTCGGCCGAGCTCTACGAGGGCAAGGGGTGCCTGGACTGCAACGGCACGGGCTTCCGGGGGCGCATGGCCATCTCCGAACTCCTCGATCTCTCGGACCGGGTCCGCGAGCTGATCCTGGAACGCCGTCCCTCGAGCGACATCAAGAAGGCGGCGCGCGAGGAGGGGATGGAGACGCTGCGCGAGTCGGCGGTCAAGCAGCTCCTGAAGGGCCGGACCACCCTGCGGGAGATCAACAAGGTCACCTTCGTGGAAGAGACGCACCGATGATCGACGACATCCTTCGGCGGTTCAGTCCATCCCTGCCGCCCGTGGCCGTTCGTGGGCGGGCAGGGGTTCCAGGCAATG
>JAJYCJ010000008.1 GCA_021778515.1 Acidobacteriota bacterium | reverse complement strand
TCGATCGTGTTGCTGGGCTCCCTGTGCGGCCTCGGCGTGTCCGCCCAGTCCTGTGGCACGAATTGGGCCCCGGTCACCACCATGCCGTCCTCGGCCACCTTGAGGGCTGTCACTTACGGGGGGGGGCAATTCGTCGCAGTGGGGGATTCGGGGACCGTGCTCACGAGCCCCGACGGTCAGACCTGGACCTCACAGTCTTCGGGGACTACGGACACCCTCTACGACGTGACCTACGGGGCAGCCGCGGGCGCCGGCCGGTTTGTGGCGGTGGGCGGTCAGACCGCCCTGATGAGCCCCGATGGGGCTTCGTGGGAAAGCATTGCCCTCGCCAATGCGAACGGATTGAGGGCAGTCACCTTCGGTGCGGGCTACTTTGCGGCCGCTGGCCTCTCCGGCGACATTTTTTTCAGTAGCAACGGCACGGGTTGGACCAAGATCTCTCCCGTGACCACCGAGAGCGCCTACGGGCTTATTTTCGCCGGCGGCCGTTTCGTCGCCGTGGGCAGTTCGGGGCTCATCGTCTCTCTGAGCCCCACGGGGAGTCACACTGTTTTCCAAACCCAATCCCGCCTCTCGCTGTACGGGGTGGCCTACGGCAACGGCCGCTTCGTGGCGGTGGGTGCCTCGGGGAGCATCCTCACCAGCCCCGACTCCTCCACCTGGACCAACCTGGCGCCCCCGACGACCCTCGACCTGTACGGGGTAGCGTACGGCTCCGGGCTCTTTGTGGTCGTGGGGAGCGCCGGTACCCTCCTGACTTCGACCGACGGCAGCCACTGGACGTCTGTCTCCTCGGGCACCGCCTCGGACCTTGACGCGGCCACTTCCGACAACAGTCTTCTGTTGGTTATGGGCGCCAGTGGGACGGCCCTGGCGAGCAACTGCCAGGCCAATTTGGTCCACTCCATCTCCGGGACCGTGACTGACGGCCAGGGCAATCCCGTCGCCTCGGTGACGATCGGCCTCTCCGGAATCCAGACGTCGACGGTCTACACCGGTTCCGACGGCGCCTACTCCTTCACGGACCTGCCCGACGGCGTCTATTCCATCCTGCCCAGCCAGCTCGGGCACAGCTTCACTCCGCCCGCTCGATCAGTCACGCTCTCGGGCTCCGACGTGACGGGACAGGACTTCGTGCAGGTGACGATCACTCCGCCCGGCATTTCCAGCGTGGCCAAAGCAGGCAACCCGTTCCGGCTCAAGGTTTACGGGACGAACTTTCACCAGGGCTGCACCGTCAAGGTGAACGGGACCGCCGTTCCCCAAACCCTCCTCAAGAACTCTGGTTTCCTCATTGCCAAAGGCGGCGGCGCTCTGAAGGCGATGGTTCCCAGGGGCACCTCTGTCTGGGTAACGGTCACCAACAACGACGACGGAGGGATATCGGTCCCCTTCAGCTTCTCCTGGTAGTCCAGCACTGCCGCGTTGAAGGCGCGCTGAACTCCACTGACGCCCCCTTTGATCGGAGACTCCTGAAGGGCCTGTTCTACGGCCTGCCAAGGTGATCTGTCTGCTCCTCTTCGAACCCTGGGCTTGAAAAATGGGCTGCTCGGACGCATCCTGTTGTGGTCTGCCAAGGTCCTGAGAATTGGCATCGCCGCGGTTCGATGGAAAGAGGAGAGCACCATGGCCATTTCGTGGCCGCCCCGCAGCCGGATGGCGGCTTCGCTCCTGCTCGCGGCGGTCTTCATGGCCCCGCTGGGCACGGACGCGCTGGCTCCCGATCGGGCCCTGACGCAGTACGGCCTCGCCGCATGGACGACGGACCAGGGGCTCCCCCAGAACTCGGTCCAGGCCATCGCGCAGAGCGACGACGGCTATCTCTGGATGGGCACCCAGGAAGGGCTCGTGCGGTTCGACGGCGTCCGGTTCCAGCTCTACGACAAGTCCAACACGCCCGCCTTCGCCAGCAACAACGTCACCGCCCTCTGCGCCCCGGCACCGGGCGTCCTCTGGATCGGCACGGATGCCGGCCTGATCCGCATGGAGGGAGCGTCCTTCGTCCGCTTCACCAGGAGGGACGGCCTGTCGGGGGAGGGCATCCGCTGGCTGACCTCGGCCCGCGACGGCGCCCTCTGGATCGGCACCTCCGACGGGGGCGCCATGCGCTTCGACGGCGGCCGATTCCAGGCCTTCGGGACACCCGATGGGCTGCCCGACAAAGGCGTTCAGTGCATCCTGGAGACGCGAGACGGTTCCCTGTGGTTCGCGACCTCGGCGGGGCTGTGCCGGTACCACGGCGGGGTGTTCACCGCCGAAACCGACCCGGCGGGGCCCGGGAGGGCCAGGGTCTACTGCCTGGCCGAGGGCGCCGATGGAACGCTCTGGGCGGGCACCGAAGGGGCGGGACTCTACTCATACGCCGATGGGAAGTTCAGGCACTGGACGGAACGGGACGGGCTCCCCAACCGCATGGTGTACGCCCTGCTGGCGGACCGTGAGCACTCCCTCTGGGTCGGCACCTACGGCAGCGGGCTCCTTCGCCTTCGGAACGGGCGCTTCGAACGCCTTTCCAGCCAACAGGGGCTCTCCAACGACGTGGTCATCTCGCTCTTCGAGGACCGGGAGGGCGACCTCTGGGCCGGGACCGTGGGCGGGGGCGTCAACCGGTTGACTGGCGGACCGTTCATTCCCTTCGGAACCGCGGAGGGACTGCCCGACAACATGGTGTCGTGCCTTCTCCAGGATGGAAAGGGAACGCTGTGGGTTGGCTCATACGGCGCCGGACTCTGCCGCATCGATTCCGGCCGCGTCACCCGGATCACCAGCAGGGACGGCCTCCTGGACGACAACGTCTACAGCCTCATGCTGGCCCCCGACGGCTCGCTCTGGGTGGGAACGGGCAGCGGCGCCCAGCGCCTCACCGGAGGGCCGAAGCTCTCCCTGACGGAGCGGGAGGGCCTGCCGAACCCCTCCGTCTACGCCATGGCCGCCACCCGGGACGGCAGCCTCTGGTTCGGCACGGGCCACGGTCTGGCCCGCTTCGCGGGCGGCCGGATGACGGTCTTCGACCAGCCGGGGGGAACCCTCGATACGGCCGTGGTGGCGCTGCTGGGTGCCAGGGACGGAAGCCTGTGGGTGGGCAGTTACAAGGGTCTGGCCCACTTTGCGGGAGGCGGGTTCACCACCTTCACGACGGCTTCCGGACTGCCCCAGCATCAGGTGTTCGCGCTCTTCGAGGACGCTGGCGGCGGCCTGTGGGCGGGCACCTACGGCGGCGGACTCGGGCTCTATCACGCCGGCCGTTGGTCGGCCGTGACAACGCGCCAGGGCCTCTTCGACGACGTGGTCTACTCGATCGTCCAGGACGGGGCGGGGCGGCTCTGGATGACCTGCAACAAGGGGGTCTACTGCGCCCCCCTCGCGGAGCTCCGCTCCGTGGCCGAAGGGGTGAAATCCCGCGTCGATTGCCTGGCCTTCGGCCGCGCGGACGGCATGCGCTCCAACGAGTGCAACGGCGGCACCCAGCCGGCCGCGTGGCGGGACCAGGAAGGCCGGCTATGGTTTCCGACGGTCAAGGGGCTGGTCTCCGTGGCCCCCGTCCTCGCCTGCGCCCCGCCGCCGGTGGTCCCGGCGAGGGTCGAGGAGGCCCTGTACGACCGCCGGCCGCTACCCATGAACGGTCACCTGGCCGACGTGCCTCCCGGCAAGGGGGAGCTCGAGTTCAGGTACACGGCCATGACGCTCGCCTCCTCCCGGCGCGTCCGTTTCCGATACCGCCTGGAGGGCTTCCAGGAGGGATGGGTGGAGGCCGGCACGCGCCGCGAGGCCTTCTTCACGAACATCCCGCCCGGCAGCTACGTCTTCAGGGTCATGGCGGCGGCGCCGGGTGGCGCCTGGGGAGAGGGGGCCTCCTCCTTCTCCCTCCGCATCCGGCCGCACTTCTATCAGACCTGGGCCTTCCTGGTCCTCTGCCTCATGGGCACATTTCTCCTGGCGGGCGGCCTCTACCTCGCCCGAATCGGACGGCTCAAGGCCAGGGAGCGGGAGCTGGTGGCCCTGGTGGCCGCGCGGACGCGGAACCTCCAGGAGGAAAAGGAGCGCACGGAGCGGGCCCTGGAGGTGGTCCGCGCCCAGGAGAAGAAGCTGCAGGAGATGGACCAGGTCAAGACGCGCTTCTTCGCCAACGTAAGTCACGAGTTCCGGACACCCCTCACGCTGATCCTGGGACCGCTGGAGGACGCCCTCGGCGGGGCCTACGGCACCTTCGGAAAGGAGGTCGTGGAGGCCCTCTCGCTCATGCTGCGCAACGGCCGCCGCCTCCTCCACCTCATCAACGAACTGCTCGACATCTCCAAGCTGGAGGCGGGCCGCCTGGAGCTGCACACGCGGGAGGCCGATCTGGCGGCCTTCCTCGCCAGCGTGGTGCACTCCTTCACGCCCCTCGCCGAACGCCAGGGCATCACTCTGAGGTACCTCCCCACGGATGGGCCATGCCCCGTCTACCTGGACGCCGAGAAGATGGAGAAGATCCTCTACAACCTCCTCTCCAACGCCTTCAAGTTCACTCCGCGGGGCGGCTCCGTCTCGGTGGCGCTGGAGCGCGCCGATGACCCCCGGCGCGGGCCCGCGGCCCGCATCACCGTGGAGGACAGCGGGCCGGGGATCCCATCGGAGGATCTGCCCCACGTCTTCGAGCGCTTCTACCAGTCGGGCCGGCCTACCGACCGTTCCCAGGGAGGATCCGGCATCGGCCTGGCCCTGGCCAGGGAGCTGGCGGTCCTGCACGGGGGCGCGCTCACCGCCTCCAGCGAACCGGGGGCCGGAGCCCGGTTCGAACTGCTACTGCCCCTGGGCCGAGAACACCTGAGGGACGAGCAGATCGTGCACTCCGGCGAGGCGGCGGAAGAGCGCCGCTCCCGAATCCCCGCGAGCCTCCCGGAACCGGCGCCCCCGGAGCCGGCCGAGCAGCCGGAAGCCGCGGTGCCCGGTGGTTCCACCGAGACGGTCCTGATCGCCGAGGACAACGGCGAGGTGAGGGCCTACATCCGGAGCGTGCTGGCCCGGCGCTACCGCGTCCTGGAGGCCTGCGACGGGGAGCAGGCCCTGGAGCTGGCCAGGCGCGAGCCGCCGGACCTCGTGATCAGCGACGTGATGATGCCCCGGATGGACGGGTACGAGCTCTGCCGGGCCCTCCGGCGCGACCCCCAGCTCGACCACGTGCCGTGCATGCTCCTGACGGCCAAGGCCTCCCAGGACAGCAAGGTGGAGGGGCTCGAGGTGGGGGCCGACGACTACCTGCCCAAGCCCTTCGACTCCAAGGAGCTCATGGCCAGGGCCCGGAACCTCATCCGGATCCGGCAGCAGGAGCGCATGCTCAAGAGCTTCAACGAGGAGCTGGAGAAGAAGGTCCGCGAGCAGCTCATCCAGATCGCCAAGGACCGGCGCCTGACGAAGTACTTCCCGCAGAAGCTCGTGGAGAAGGTCCTCCTCTCGGAGGAGGACGTGGAGCTGGGGAGCGAGCGGCGGCTCGTGACCGTCTTCTTCACGGATCTGGCCGGCTTCACGGCCCTCACCGAGCGCACCGAGCCCGAGGAGATCACGGCCCTCCTCAACCGCTACCTGACCGAGATGGTGGAGGCCATCCGGCTCCACGGCGGCACCCTCGCCCGCTTCATGGGCGACGGCATCCTGGGCTTCTTCGGCGCCTTCGAGGAGATGGAGCCCGCGGAGCAGGCCGTCCGGGCCGTGCGGATGGCGCTGGCCATGCAGCGGCGCACGGCCGACCTCGGCAGGCTCTGGCAGGAGAGGGGCATGGGCGCCTCCCTGACGCTGCGCGTCGGCATTCATCAGGACTACCTGACGGTGGGGAATTTCGGCGCGCCCGAGCACATGGAGTACACCGCCGTCGGACGGGGGATCAACCTGGCCAAGCGGCTGGAGACGGCCTGCGCGCCCGGCCGCATCCTCGTCTCCGACCGGATCCGCTCCCTCACGCTGCGCGAGTTCCCGTACGGCCCCCTGGAGGAGCGCAGCTTCAAGGGCGTCAGCGCGCCCGTGGCCGTCAGCGAGCTCGATCCGTCCTCCGCGAAGCCCTAGGCGGCCTGCGCCCCAGGAGCGAGCCGGAATCATGCCTGTCCAAGGCAGGCCGTCTTTCTGGCTCTGAACCACGGCCGGGGCCGGGCCGCGCCTTTGGCGCGGCGCCGGTGGCGTTCTCCGAGCGCGGCCACCCGGGCCTGGCCGCGGGCCCGGACTGGACCCGCAGACTCGGGCACGGCATAATCCCATGGTATGAAGACGTTTCGAACAAGGTCCGGCTAGGGCCCATGGGGGATGGCACGGAGAGGACAGGCATGGAAGACGGACGTCAGCGCGTGGTGATCACGGCCGTGGCCCCCCAGCTGGACGGCGGGCGATTTCCCGTCAAGCGCACCCCAGGCGAGAGCGTGCGCGTGGAGGCGGACATCTTCGCCGACGGGCACGACCTGCTGGCCTGCAGGCTCCTCCATCGGCGGAAGGGGCAGCGCCGCTGGCGCGAACTTCCCATGGAGCACCTCGGGAACGACCGCTGGGCCGCCGAGTTCACCGTGGAGGAGGAGGCGCCCTACGAGTTCACCCTCACCGCGTGGGTGGACCGCTACGCCACCTGGCGCGAGGCCACCGCCAAGAAGCTCCAGGCGGGCCAGAACGTGGAGCTGGACCTGCGGGAAGGGGCCGCCCTGATCGAGGAGGCCGCCGGGCATGCCCCGCCCGCCGAGGCCCGGCGACTTCGCGCCGCCGCTTCCGCTGCCGAAGACCACGGCAAGGAGAGCGCTCGCTTCGCCGCGGCCGCCTCCCCGGAGATGGCGGACCTCATGGCGAGGCACGCGCCCCGGCCCTTCGCCGTCACCTATCCGCTGGAGGTTCCCGTCGCCGTGGATCGGGAGCGGGCCCGGTACGGGGCCTGGTACGAGATGTTCCCCCGCTCCGCCTCGCCCGAGCCGGGCAGGCACGGCACATTCAGGGACGTGATCGCCCTGCTCCCCTACGTCGCCGGCATGGGCTTCGACGTCCTCTACCTGCCGCCCATCCACCCCATCGGCACCACGCACCGCAAGGGCGCCAACAACTCCCTGCTCTGCGGCCCCGGCGACCCGGGCAGCCCCTGGGCCATCGGCTCGGAGGAGGGGGGTCACAAGTCCATCCACCCCGAGCTGGGCACCTTCGAGGAGTTCCGGGAGCTGGTGGCGGAGGCCCGGCGGCACGAGCTGGAAGTGGCGCTGGACGTGGCCTTCCAGTGCTCCCCCGACCATCCCTACGTGAAGGAGCACCCGCAGTGGTTCCGCCACCGGGCCGACGGCACGATCCGGTACGCCGAGAACCCGCCCAAACGCTACGAGGACATCGTCCCCTTCGACTTCGAGTGCGATGACCGGCTCTCGCTCTGGCGCGAGCTCCGAAGCATCTTCGAGTTCTGGATCGGGCAGGGGGTCTCCATCTTCCGCGTGGACAACCCCCACACCAAGCCCTTCGCCTTCTGGGAATGGTGCCTGGGCTCGCTCAAGCGCAGCCACCCGGAGACGATCTACCTCTCGGAGGCCTTCACGCGCCCCAAGGTGATGGCCCGGCTGGCCAAGGCGGGCTTCAGCCAGTCCTACACCTACTTCACATGGCGCACCGGCTCCTGGGAGCTTCGGGAGTATTTCCGGGAGCTGACGAGCCCGCCGCTGAAGGACATCCTCCGGCCCAACCTCTTCGCCAACACACCGGACATCCTGCACGCCTACCTTCAGGAGGGCGGCCGGCCCGCCTTCGCGGTCCGGCTCGTCCTCGCCGCCACCCTGGGGGCGAGCTACGGCATCTACGGCCCGCCCTACGAGCTCTGCGTGACGGAGCCCAGGGAGCCCGGCAGCGAGGAGTACCTCCACTCGGAGAAGTACGAGCTCCGCCGCTGGGACCGGGAGAGCCCCGAGAGCCTGCGCGAACTCATCGCCAGGGTGAACTCCATCCGCCGCGCCAACGCGGCCCTGCGCTTCGCGGACCCTCTGACCTTCCACGAGACCGACAATCCGAACCTCCTGGCCTACAGCAAGCGGCGGGGGGAGAACGTCCTTCTGATGGTGGTGAACCTGGATCCCCGCCACCGCCAGTCCGCCTGGACCGGCCTCCGGCTGTCCGCACTGGGGCTTCCCGAGGCGGGGAGCTACCGGGTCGAGGACCTGCTGGGAGGCGAGAGCTACACCTGGAACGGCCCCAGGAACTTCGTGGAGCTGGACCCCCAGCGGCTGCCGGCCCACATCCTGAGAGTGCGCCCGGCGCGCGGCACGGGCATCGGACCTTGAGGAGAGACCAGGCCATGACCGACCCATCGAGCCCATCCGGGCTGTCCTCGCCCGATCCCCAGTGGTACAAGGACGCGGTCATCTACGAGGTGCACGCCCGGGCATTCTGCGACAGCGACGCCGACGGCTTCGGGGATTTCCGCGGCCTCGCCTCCAAGCTGGACTACCTCATCGACCTCGGCGTCACCGCCCTCTGGCTGCTCCCCTTCTACCCGTCCCCCCTCAAGGACGGCGGCTACGACATCGCCGACTACTACGGCGTCCATCCCCAGTACGGCACGCTGAAAGACTTCAAGGCATTCCTGGAGGAGGCCCACCGCCGCGGCCTCCGCGTCATCACCGAGCTCGTGATCAACCACACCTCCGACCAGCACCCGTGGTTCCAGCGGGCGCGCCGCGCCTCCCCGGGCGGCCGCTGGCGCGACTTCTACGTCTGGAGCGACACGCCGGACCGGTACGCCGAGGCCCGGATCATCTTCCAGGACTTCGAGGCCTCGAACTGGAGCTGGGACCCCGTGGCCAAGGCCTACTACTGGCACCGCTTCTACGCCCACCAGCCGGACCTCAACTTCGACAACCCGGAGGTGCGCCGGGAGATCCTCAAGGTGATGGATTTCTGGTTGGGGCTGGGGGTGGACGGCCTGCGCCTGGACGCCGTGCCCTACCTCTACGAGCGCGAGGGGACCAACTGCGAGAACCTGCCCGAGACGCACGCCTTCCTGAAGGAGCTGCGCCGCCACGTGGACGAGCGATTTCCCGGCCGGATGCTCCTGGCGGAGGCGAACCAGTGGCCCGAGGACGCCGTGGCCTACTTCGGCGAGGGCGACGAGTGCCACATGGCCTTCCACTTCCCCCTCATGCCGCGCCTCTTCAAGGCCCTCAGCAGCGAGGACCGCTTCCCCATGGAGGACATCCTGGCCCAGACGCCGGCCATCCCGCCCTCCTGCCAGTGGGGGCTCTTCCTCCGGAACCACGACGAACTCACGCTGGAGATGGTGACGGACGAGGACAGGGACTACATGGTCCGGACCTACGCGCTGGACCCGCACGCCCGAATCAACCTCGGCATCCGGAGGCGCCTGGCCCCCCTTCTCCAGAACGACCGCCGGAAGATCGAGCTCATGAACGTCCTGCTCTTCTCCTTCCCCGGAACGCCGGTCCTTTACTACGGCGACGAGCTGGGCATGGGCGACAACATCTACCTCGGGGACCGGGACGGCGTGCGCACGCCCATGCAGTGGAGCGCCGACCGCAACGCCGGCTTCTCCTCGGCGCCGGCCCAGCAGCTCTACCTGCCGCTCATCGTGGATCCGGCCTACCACTTCCTGGCCGTCAACGTGGAGGCCGCGCGGGCCAACCCGAGCTCGATCTGGTGGTGGATGCGGCGGGCCATCGCCCTGCGCCGCGCCCACCCGGCGCTCTCGCGGGGCAGCCTGGAGTTCCTCCATCCCTCCAGCCAGCCGGTGCTCGCGATCCTGCGCCGGAGCGAGGGCGAGACCATCCTCGTCGTCGCCAACCTCTCACGGCACCCCCAGCAGGCCAGGCTGGAGCTTCCCGGCCTGGCGGGGTACGTGCCGCTGGAGCTCTTCGGGCAGACGCCCATGGCCCCCGTCGGCGCCGAGCCCTACCAGTTGACCCTCGGTCCCTACGGCTACTTCTGGTTCTCACTGGAGCCCTCCTCCGACATGGCCCGCCTCGTGGTGGCACGCGAGCAGGCCCCCCCTTCCGCCGTCGCCTGCCCGGAGGTGGAGGATTGGACGGACCTGTTCGGGGAGGCCCACCGGCGCCGGGTCGAGGCGGCCATCGTGCAGTTCCTCGGCCGGAGCCGCTGGTTCGGCGGCAAGGACCGCACCATCAGGGACGCCGTCTTGAGGGACACCGCGTGCCTGACGGGCCGCGGCAGGGAAGAGAGGGCCGTCCTCTGCTTCGTGGACGTCTTCTACGAGGAGAGCCCCCCCGAGACCTACTTCCTGCCCCTGGCCTTCGAGGAGGAGGGAAGGGCCAGGGAGCGGCTGAAGGAGCACCCTGAGGCGGTCCTCTGCACCGTGTCCCTGGGCCGCCGCGGCCGGAGGGGGATCCTCTACGACGCCATCCACAGCGGCCACTTCCCCCCCCTCCTGCTCCGGCTGCTCCGGAGGGGGCGGGAGCTGGAGACGGAGCACGGCGCCCTGCGCGTGGCGAAGGTCCCGGCCGTCGCCCAGGAGCTCCTTGCCCCCCTGCGGGAGCCCGCGGCCCGGGTCCTGCAGGCCGAGCAGTCCAACAGCTCCCTCGTGTTCGGCGAGAGCCTCATCCTCAAGCTCTACCGGAAGATCGAGGAGGGCGAGCACCCCGAAGTGGCGATGGGCCAGCACCTGACGGAGAAGGTCCGCTTCCCCTTCGCCCCCAGGATGGCCGCGAGCCTCTCCTACAACGACCGGAAGCGCAACGACTTCGCCCTGGGCATCATGCACGAGTTCATCCCCAGCCAGGGCGACGGATGGGCCTACACGCAAGGTCCCCTCGGCCTCTTCTTCGAGCGGGTCCTCAGCCAGCCCGATTTCTCCCAGGGGCCGCCGGCCTATGTCGTGGACCCCCGGGGCGTCTTCCTTCGGAGCCAGGAGCCCACGCCCCTCCTCCTCCTGGATCTCATGGGCCCCTACGCCGACCTGGCCCGTCTTCTGGGTGAGATCACCGCTGGGATGCACCGGGCCCTCGTGCGCTGGGAGGGGAACCCCTCCTTCGAGCCGCAGCCCTTCACCTCGCTCTACCAGCGGGGCATCTGCCAGGCCATCGTGACCCTGCTGCACGCCAACTTCGGGCTCCTCGCCAAGAAGCAGGCGCAACTGTCGCAGCGGCCAGCCCAGCTCGCCCGAAGCGTGGCGCCCCTGCAGAGGGTCATCGAGGAGCGGCTGGCGCGCCTCACGCGCCGCAGGCTCTCGGCGTGGCGCACCCGCTACCACGGCGACTTCCACCTGGGACAAGTGCTCTACACCGGAAGGGATTTCTCCATCGTGGACTTCGAGGGCGAGCCCGCGCGCAGCCTGTCCGACCGGCGACTGCTGCGGTCCCCCGTCAGGGACGTGGCGGGCATGATCCGCTCCTTCCAATACGCCGCCTACTTCGCGATCAAGACCCAGCTCGCGCGGGGGATCCTGCAGGAGCGGCAGCGCGACATCGCCGAGGCGTGGGCGGACGTGTGGGTCCGCACCGCGGCGCAGGAGTACCTCCGGAGCTACTGGAGCGCCGTTCGCGAGAGCCCCTACCTCGCCTCGCCGCCGGAGGATTTCCGCGTGCTCCTCGAATCCTTCCTCCTGGAGAAGGCCATCTACGAAGTCGGATACGAGCTCTCCAACCGCCCCGAATGGGTGGACATCCCGCTGAACGGAATCCTCCGCATGATGCAGCACCCGGAATAGCCGCCCATGTCCCCGGGAAGTGGTCCCCTTTCTTCGCTCGCCTCCCTGCTCGGCATCCAGACCCGGTACCGGGCGCTGGACGGCCGGGTGCGCCGGGCCTCCACGGAAGCGGTGATGGCCGTGGCGCGGGCGCTCGGCGTTCCCATCGAGAGCCCGGAGGAGGCCCCCTCCCTGATGCGGGCGCTGGCCGAGAAGCACTCGGTTGGCCTACTTCCCCCCGTGACGGTCGCCGCCGAGGGCACGGCCTTTTCCATCGAATTCTCCCTGCCCAAGGGGAGTTCAGCCACCTCCTGTTCGGCCGCCGTGCGCCTGGAGAGCGGAGAGGAGCGCGGCGCGGCGCTGGCCCTGCTCCCCGCCGAGGCGCCGGGCCATCTGCCGGGCCTTCGCGGTGCGAGGGCCCGCTGGTCTCAGCCGCTTCCCGCGGGGTGCCACCGCCTGGCCGTGAAGCTCGGGCGGCGCACCGCCGAGGGGCTGCTCCTGGTGGCCCCGCGCCGGGCCTTCGCCGCTCCGGCCCAGGAGCGGGGCCCGCGGTGGGGCCTCTTCGCGCCGCTGTACTCCCTGCGCGCCGGCGGCCCCGTCCCCGCGGGCAGCTTCGCCCAGCTCGCGGGACTGGCCGCCCTGGCGGCGGAGCGCGGGGGGAATCTCGCGGCGACCCTGCCGCTGCACGCGGCCTTCCTCGACGAGCCCTTCGACCCGAGCCCGTACTCCCCGGTGAGCAGGCTCTTCCTCAACGAGTACTACCTGGATGTGGCCGCGCTCCCGGAGTGGTCGGCCTCCGAGGAGGCCCGGGCCCTCGCGGACTCCCCGGCCTTCCGGGAGGAGGCCGACCGGCTTCGCTCCGCGGGGGAGGTGGACTACCGGCGGGGCTACGCCCTCAAGCGGCGCGCCATCGAGGTGTGCGCTCGCGGGCTGATGGCCGATGCCGGCCCTCGCCGCGGGCGCTTCGAGCGCTTTCTTCAAGAGGAGACCGAGCTGTCGGCCTACGCGGCCTTTCGGGCGGTCGCGGAGCGGCGGCGCGAGGGATGGCCCGCCTGGGAGGAGCGCCTGAGCCGTGGGGAGTGGCGCGAGGATGATTACGACTCGGGCGCCTTTCTCGCCCACGCCTACGGCCAGTTCGCCGCGCGGGAGCAGATGGAGGCGGCCCGCGAGAGCGCCCGGAGCCGAGGCGTTGGGCTCTACCTCGACTACCCGCTGGGAGTCCATCCCCACGGCTTCGACACCTGGCGCCACCCGGGGCTCTTCGCCCGCGGCGTCTCGGCGGGCGCGCCGCCGGACCCCTTCTTTTCGGGAGGCCAGGACTGGGGCTTCCCTCCCCTCCATCCCGAGGCGCTCCGGACCGCGGAGGGCGTGGAGTACCTGCGCGCCTCCCTCTCGGCCGCCATGCGCCACGCCGACCTCCTGAGGATCGACCACGTCATGGGGATGCACCGGCTCTTCTGGGTGCCGTCGGGCTTTTCGGCCCGCGAGGGCCTCTACGTCCGCTACCCCACCGACCTCCTCCATGCGCTGGTCTGTCTGGAGTCTCGCCGCCACGGCACCGGGATCGTCGGCGAAGACCTGGGCACCGTGCCCGCCGAGGTGCGCCAGGCCATGGCGAGGCGGGGCCTTCGTCGCATGTGGGTCTTTCCCTTCGAGACGGGGCCCTCCTCCCCGCCGCCCTCCTCGGCGGTGCCGCCGGGCAGCCTGGCCGCGCTCAACACCCACGACATGCCTCCCTTCGCCTCCTACTGGCGGGGCCTGGACGTGGAGGACCGCCGGGAGCTGGGCCTCCTGGACCCGGAGGGGGCGCGGCTGGAAGGCGAGGAGCGGAGCGCGATCCGCGAGAACGTGGCCCGCCAACTGGGCATCTCCGCCGGAACGGACGCCGCCCAGACCCGCGCCGCGCTCCTAGCCCTGCTGGGCGAACTCGGCGCGAGCCGGGCCGGCTTCGTGGTCGTCTCCCTGGAGGACCTCTGGGGCGAGAGAGTCCCGCAGAACTGGCCCGGAGTGACCGGAGAGCGGCCGAGCTGGAGCCGCTTCCTGCGTTACTCGCTGGAGGAGTCGGCGGCCCGGCCCGAGGTGGCCGAGGCTCTGGAGCTCCTGAAGACCGCCACATCACGAGGGGAAAGCATGGGAAAGAGGACTCAGGCCCAACCGGAGGGAGGAGGGCTCCCGCCGGCCGACTCGCTGCGGCTCACGGAAGAGGACCGCTACCTCTTCAACGAGGGTTCCCACACCCGCCTCTACCGCAGGCTCGGAGCCCACCCCTGCGAGCGAGAGGGGAAGCGCGGCGTCCATTTCGCCGTCTGGGCCCCCAACGCGGAGTCGGTCGGCGTCCTCGGCGACTTCAACCGGTGGGCGCCCGGAAGCCATCCGCTCTCACCCTCGGGCAGCTCGGGCATCTGGGAGGGCTTCGTGGAGGGGGCCCGGAAGGGCGACCGCTACAAGTTCCACATCGACTCCCGAGTGGACGGCTACCGCGTGGACAAGGCCGACCCCTTCGCCCTCTGGGCCGAGACGCCCCCCAGGACCGCCTCCATCGTCTGGGACCTGGACTACGCCTGGGGCGACGGCGGGTGGATGGCCGAGCGCGCCTCGCGGCAGACGCTCGAAGCCCCCGTCTCCATCTACGAGGTCCACCTCGGTTCCTGGGCCCGCGTCCCGGAGGAGGGGGGGCGCTCCCTCAGCTACCGGGAGATCGCCCCCAAGCTGGCGGCCTACGCGAAGGAGGCGGGCTTCACCCACGTGGAGCTCATGCCGGTCATGGAGCACCCCTTCTACGGCTCCTGGGGCTACCAGTGCACCGGCTACTTCGCCCCCACGAGCCGCTACGGCACGCCGCAGGACCTCATGGCCCTGGTGGACACGCTGCACCAGCAGGGCATCGGCGTGATCCTGGACTGGGTCCCCTCCCACTTCCCCACGGACGAGCACGGCCTGGGGTTCTTCGACGGCACCCACCTCTTCGAGCACGAGGACCCGCGCAGGGGCTTCCACCCGGACTGGGGCAGCGCCATCTTCAACTACGGCCGCCACGAGGTCCGCAGCTTCCTCCTCAGCAGCGCCCTCTTCTGGCTGGAGCGCTACCACGCCGACGGGATCAGGGTGGACGCCGTGGCCTCTATGCTCTACCTGGACTACTCGCGGAAGGAGGGCGAGTGGGAGCCCAACGCCTTCGGCGGGCGAGAGAACCTCGACGCCATCGACTTTCTCAAGCGGCTCAACACGGAGATCTACGCCGCCTTCCCCGGCGTCCAGACCTGGGCCGAGGAGTCCACCGCCTGGCCCATGGTCTCCCGGCCCACCTACGCCGGCGGCCTGGGCTTCGGCCTGAAGTGGGACATGGGCTGGATGCACGACGCCCTGGAGTACTTCCGCAACGAGCCCATCCACCGCCGCTACCACCACGGCGAGCTGACCTTCCGCGGCCTCTACGCCTTCACCGAGAACTTCGTGCTGCCCCTCTCCCACGACGAGGTGGTCCACGGGAAGGGCTCCCTGCTGGGCCGCATGCCCGGCGACGACTGGCAGCGCTTCGCCAACCTCCGCGCCCTCCTCGCCACCCAGTTCGCCCAGCCGGGCAAGAAGCTCCTCTTCATGGGGGGCGAGTTCGGCCAGTGGCGTGAGTGGTCCCACGATGGCTCCCTGGACTGGCACCTGCTGGAGTTCGCACCCCACAAGGGCCTGCTGGCCATGGTCCGGGCCCTCAACGGGCTCTACCGGAGAGAGCCGGCCCTCCACGAGGCCGACTGCCGCCCCGAGGGCTTCTCGTGGGTGGACTGCAACGACGCCGAGAGCAGCGTGCTCCTCTTCGAGCGCCGCACGGGAGAGCCGCGCGACACGATCCTCGTGGCCTGCAACTACACCCCCGTCCCTCGGCACGGCTACCGGGCGGGGGTGGAGGTGCCGGGGCGCTGGGTCGAGCTCTTCAACTCCGACGCCGCCGAATTCGGCGGCAGCGGCCTGGGCAACGGCGGAGCGGCCGAGGCCCTGCCCGAGCCCGCCCACGGCCGCCCCTTCTCCCTCGGCCTCACCCTCCCGCCCCTCGCGCTCCTCTTCCTCAAGCCGGAGAACAGATGAACCACAGAGGCACAGAGACACAGAGGAAAAACATGGGACACCTGGAATGGGGCATTGGGGATTTGGGTATGGGGACTTGGGAAATGTTCCCATCCGGTCTCCGCTTTGCACCCGAAGCTCCCAGGCCCTCGCACGCAGGAGCGCCCTCCAGAGCGCGACCGGTGGAGCGTGGAACCCGCATCGGCCTCTGGAGAGGCCTCCTGGAAAGCTGCCGCGCTTCGGCTTCGCCCGTCTTCCGTCTCACGTCCGTGGGCTCTGCGCCATGAACCGCTACGTCTGCATCCACGGCCACTTCTACCAGCCTCCGCGGGAGAACCCCTGGCTGGAGCACGTGGAGCTCGAGGAGTCGGCGCACCCGTACCATGACTGGAACGAGCGCATCACCCACGAGTGCTACCAGCCCAACGCCACGGCCCGCATCCTCGACGGCGAGGGCCGCATCGCCGACATCGCCGACAACTACGAGCGCATGAGCTTCAACTTCGGCCCCACCCTCCTGAGCTGGCTGGAGATCCACGCCTCCACCCTCTACCGCCGGATCATCGAGAGCGACGAGGCGAGCCGCGACCGCTTCTCGGGGCACGGATCGGCCCTCGCCCAGGTCTACAACCACATGATCATGCCGCTCGCCAGCCCGCGCGACCGGGAGACGCAGGTGATCTGGGGCATCCGCGATTTCGAGCGCCGCTTCGGCCGAAAGCCCGAGGGGATGTGGCTGCCCGAGACCGCCGTGAGCACGGAAACCCTCGAAGCGCTGGCACGCCACGGCGTCGCCTTCACCGTCCTCGCCCCGCACCAGGCGGCCGCCGTGCGCGCCATCGGCGAGGAGGAGTGGCGGGAGCTGGACGGCGCCTCGGTGGACCCCACTCGCGCCTACCGCTGTCTCCTGCCCTCCGGCGGCTCCATCGCCCTCTTCTTCTACGATGGCCCCGTGGCAAGGGCCGTGGCCTTCGAGGGGCTCCTGACCTCCGGCGAGGACCTGGCCGCCCGCCTCGTGGGGGCGTTTCCTCAGGACGGCGAGGAGTCGCGCCTGGTCCACATCGCCACCGACGGCGAGACCTTCGGCCACCACCACCGCTACGGCGACATGGCGCTGGCGTACGCCCTGAGGGTCATCGAGGAGCGAGGCCTCGCCCGCATCACCAACTACGGCGAATTCCTCGAACGCTATCCGCCGCGCTTCGAGGCGCGCATCCGAGAGGCCACCTCCTGGAGCTGCATCCACGGCGTGGAGCGCTGGCGCTCGGACTGCGGTTGCGGAACGGGCACCCGGCCCGGCTGGAACCAGGCCTGGCGCGCGCCGCTGCGCCAGGCGCTCGACTGGCTGCGGGACGAGGCGGCCGCGGCCTTCGAAGCCCCCGGCGGCAACCCCTTCCCCGATCCGTGGGCCGCCCGGGACGCCTACATCGACGTGGTGCTCGACCGCTCCGAGGACTCGGTGGAGGCCTTCCTGGCCCGCCACGCCGTCCCGGCCTGCGACCGGGTCCGCGCCCTCAAGCTCATGGAGCTCCAGCGCCACGCCATGCTCATGTTCACGAGCTGCGGCTGGTTCTTCGACGACCTGGCGGGCATCGAGGGCATCCAGATCCTGCGCTACGCCGGCCGCGTAATCCAGCTCGCCAAGGCGCTCTGGGACATGGACCTGGAGGAGGGCTTCCTCTCCCGCCTCCAGGGCGCCCGCTCCAACCGCCCCGAGCTGGGCGACGGCCGGGCCCTCTACGGGCGGGAGGTGAAGCCCGCCGCGGTGGACCTCACGCGGGTGGGCGCCCACTACGCCGTCCGCTCCCTCTTCGAGCCCTTCGCCCGAAAATCCCACATCTACTGCTACGAGGCGGACCAGGAGGAGTTCGAGACGGCCAAGTCGGGGAAGGTCCGGCTCGTCCTGGGCCGCGTGCGGATCGCCTCGCGGATCACCGGCGAGAGCCTCCTCCTCAGCTTCGGCGCCCTCCTCCTCACGGACCAGCTCATGCGCTGCGGCGTGCGGCCCACCCTCTCGGAGGAGGCCTTCTCGGCCACGCGGACGGAGCTGCTGGAAGGCTTCGAGTCGGGCGACTACTCGGCGCTCCTCAGGCTGCTGGACCGCCACTTCGGCGAGGCCACCTACTCCCTGCGCGAGCTCTTCCGGGACCAGCAGCGCAGCATCGTCCACCGCATGCTCAACGAGAGCCTGGCTGAGATCGAGGAGGCCTACCGGCGGATCACCGAGAGCTACGCCTCCATGATCCGGTTCCACGCCCAGCTGGGCCTCCAGCCCCCGCGCGCCTTCAAGACGGCCGCCGAGTACATCCTCAACCTGGACCTCAAGCGGGAGCTCCAGAGGGACTCGCCCGACCTCGCCCGCGTCAAGGCCATGCTGCAGGAGGCCGCCGGCCTGCACCTCCAATGGGAGGAGGCCACCCTCGCCTTCGCCCTGCGCGCCTCCCTGGAGCGCCACATGCGCAAGCTCTGCGAGAGCCCGGCCGACCCGGGCCACCTCGCCGTCCTCGTCCACCTGCTGGACGTGGCCCGGGCCCTCCCCTTCCCCACCGACCTCTGGAACGTCCAGAACCTCTACCACGACCTCGCCTCCGGCGAGGCCCCCCTCCCCGACGCCGCCGCCTTCCGCGACCTCGGCCGGCGGCTCAACTTCAGGGTGGAGCAGGAGTGATGGGAAGGGAGAGACCACAGAGACACAGGGGCACAGAGAAAGACTTTTGGGATTGAGGTTCTGGAGTACGGAGCGCGACTCGGCCATGGGCGGGCTGCAGACGAAGCGTCCACCGGCAGCCCCGGACGGCTGGGAAGGGAGTTCTTTCCTTCCTCACTTCCTCACTCACCTATCCCCTCAAAACCGTTTCCCCATGGTGAGAGTCACCTGGTCGAAGCCGCCCTTGGCGTAGCTGTAGCCGAAGATGAGGGGTCCGAACTTGGTGCTGGTGGCGATTGCGAGGGTGCCGGAGTAGCGCAGCGTGCGGGCGGCGATGCTGGCGGTGGTGAGCCAGGCGTTGCCGGCGTCGGTGAAGGCCATGAGGTAGACGCCGCGGCCGACGACGATGGGGAGGTCGGCCAGGCGGTAGGTGTAGCCCAGGCGGGCGACGGCGTAGTAGGGGCCCAGGAGCTGACCGCGCTGGTAGCCGGCGAAGGAGTCGAAGCCGCCGACCCAGAACCACTCGTAGACGGGCAGGTCGGAGCCCAGGGCCGTTCCCGCCGAGAGGCCCGCGGAGAGGGTGTGGCGCCCGCGCGTGGCGAATCCGTGCCACGCCAGCGCGGCGCGGTTGTAGCTGACCTCAGAACCCATGTAGCGGCGGGCGAAGTAGGCGTCCACGTCGAGGAGGTAGCCGCGGGAGGGGAGGTCGGGGGCGTCCAGGTGGTCCAGGATCGCCTTCAGGCTCCAGCCGCCCGTGGAGACGCTGAAGTCCTGGAAGATCTCGCTCTGGCCGATCTCGGGCGAGAAGCGGTCGTGCCCCCAGCGGGGCCCCACGCGCACCTCGCCGTAATGGCCCAGGTTGAAGCCGAGGTCCAGCCCCACGTCCGCGCGGGAGGCCCGGTAGCGGGCCACGTCCTCGCCGAGGAAAACGTCATCCAGGAGGCTCTGGTACTCGGCCACGGGTGCGACGAACCACCTCCCGCGGCGGTCGAGAGGCTGGCGCAGCTCGGTGTCGAGCCGCCGGTTCAGGCCCAGCTCGGCATCCGTCTTCCACTCCAGCCCCAGGCCGTTGAGCCTCGTCCACCTGAGCCCCGCCAGCACTCCCGCGTCGCTCTGGCGCTGGAAGTCCGTGGATAATCGGAGGCCCAATCTGAGCTGGACGGGCCCCATCGGGCTCGGCTTGGCCTGGATGACGACGCCCTCCTTGCCCCCCTCCTGCGCCATGCGGAAGTCCAGGAGGTCGTAGCTCCCGGAGTTGTAGATGCGGGTCAGGTCGCGCTCCAGGGTGGCGGGCTCCAGGGGCCGGCCGGGGGCGGTCCGGATGTACTTGCGGATGGCCGCCGCGCCCCGGGGGCTCGCACCCTCCACGCTGACGAAGTCCACCGTGGGCGGCTGGGGCCGCCGCTCATCCACGCGCCGGCGCCAGGCGGCGTAAGCCTCGGGCGGGAGGGCCAGCCGCTCCAGCCCGGGGGCCGAGGCCTCCACGGCCTCCTCTCCCACGGCCACCAGCGGCGCCGCGTGGCGGAAGTTCATGCTCGAGAAGCCCTTCAGGTCGGGCCGCAGCAGGATATCGGCCTGGGCGCTCGATGCCTCGACGTTCTTCTGCATCAGGATGGCGATCATCTGGGAGGAGACGGCCAGCGGCGAGGTGAGCTGGTCCCGCTTGAGCGGCGGGGTGCCGATGTCCACCGCGATGACCACGTCGGCGCCCATGGCGCGCGCCGCGTCCACGGGGAGGTTGTCCACGAGGCCGCCGTCCACCAGGAGGCGCCCGTCCCGCTCCACGGGGGCGAAGATGGCGGGCAGGGACATGCTCGCCCGGATGGCGGAAGCGAGCGAGCCGCCCGAGAGGATCACCTTGTCACCGGTGACGATGTCCGTGGCGGCGCACCGGAAGGGGATCGGGAGGCCCTCGAAATCCCTCACCCGAGCCACGGGCAGGGTGAGGGTCTGGAGGAGCAGGCTGAGCTGCTGGCCGGGGATGAGGCCCTTGGCCACGTGGAAGCCCCTGGAGTCCAGGCCCGCCACGAAGCCCACGACGTAGCGGCGGTCGTCCTCCTTCCTGGAGAAGGTCAGCTCCCTCCTGGGCGGACGATCGGTGAAGATCTCTTCCCAGTCGGCCCCCAGGAGGACCTTCTCGATCTCGTCCGTGCTCATGCCGGAGGCGTAGAGGCCGCCCACGACGGCGCCCATGCTCGTGCCCGCGATGCAGTCGATGGGGACGTGCAGGCGCTCCAGCTCCTTGAGGACCCCCAGGTGCGTGACGCCCCTCGCCCCTCCTCCTGACAGGACGAGTCCGATCCTGGGCCGGTGCGGCGGGGCACCGGGCGCCGGGGCGGGGGCCGGCGGCGGAGCCTGGCCCGCGATGGAGACGGTCCATGCCGCCACGAGGGCGGCGAGGAGGCGGCGGGCGTTCTCTGGCATGGCGGTCCCCCTTCGCGCTGTCGCGGAAAACAGGCGCGCTCCCTTCCCCCTCTGCCGGACGGGGGCACGGGTCCACGGCCGCCGGCGGCTTCCGGGCGTCCGCCGGGGGCGGGAGGGCCACCGCACGATCGGCGGACCAGGAAGGTGCCGTCCACTCCGCGGCCTGGGCTCCGGAAAAATCATACACCCTCGGGAAAGGAATGGATCCGCTGGTCCGGGATGAGCGCGGTCGTGGGGGCCGGGGGCGCGGCCGGGGCCGGCCCTTTGATTGTGGACTCCCGGACTTGTGTGATAGCTTGCATTCAATGAGTTCTCAAAGAGGAGGGGCAGATGTGGCGCACATCTGTACACGGGGGATTTGTATCTCTTTTCAGGACGGTGTTGCTGGGAGGTTCGCTGGTCGCCTGCCTGGGCGGGTGCGGCGGCAAGAGCGCGGTGTCGCTGCCGCCTCCGGAGGTGCTGGTCGCGCCCGTGATTCAGAGGGACGCGCCTCTCTACGCGGAGTTCGTGGGCCAGATCCACGGGGCCACGGACATTCAGATCCGGGCCCGGGTGGACGGATTCTTGGAGGGCATACACTTCAGGGAGGGCGGCCAGGTCAAGGCCGGGGAACTGCTCTACACCATCGACCCGCGGGAGTACCAGGCCCAGGTGGACTCGGCGCGGGCCCAGCTCGCCGAGGCCAAGACACAGCTGGCCAACGCGCAGTCGGAGCTCGCCCGGGTGAAGCCGCTCGCCGAGATGAACGCCCTTTCCAAGCGGGACCTGGACAGCGCCACGGCCAAGCGGGATGCCGCCCAGGGAGAGGTGGACGCCGCCAAGGCGCAGGTGGACTACGCGCTCCTCAACCTCTCCTACTGCCGCATCACGGCCCCCATCTCGGGCCTCATCGGCAAGACCCAGGCCAAGGTGGGCGATTACGTGGGGCGCGCCCCCAACCCGGTCATCCTCAACCTCCTCTCGGACGTGGACACGGTGGACGTGGACTTCTTCATCAGCGAGACCGACTACCTCGCCTACGTCAGGCGGTACGGGCCCTTTGGCGGGGGACAGAAGGAGCCGGTCTCCATGGAGCTCATCCTGGCTGACGGGTCGGTCTTTCCCCAGAGGGGTGCGGCCAACTTCGCCGACAGCCAGGTGGACCCCAGCACGGGGAGCCTGTTGATCCAGGCCTCCTTTCCAAATCCGGACAGGGTCCTGAGGACGGGGCAGTTCGCCAGGATCCGCATGCAGACGGACGTCCGCAAGGGGGCCCTGCTGGTGCCCCAGCGGGCCGTCCAGGAGCTCCAGGGCCTCTCCCAGCTCTACGTGATGGCGCCCGGCGACAAGGTCCAGCTCAGGACCGTCCAGATGGGCCCGAAGGTCGGCAATCTCTGGATGGTCAACCAGGGCCTGAGCCCCGGTGACACGATCGTGGTGGAGGGCATCCAGAAGCTGAAGCCGGACATGGCGGTCGTTCCCAAGCCCTACGAGGCGCTACAGACGGCGCCCGCCACCGGCGCCCCGTCTCAGAGCACCAAGAGCTGAGCCATGGCGCGCTTCTTCATCAACCGGCCCATCGTCGCGATGGTCATCTCCATCATCGTCGTCCTTCTGGGCGTCGTGGCCCTCACGCGCCTCTCCGTGGCCCAGTACCCCGAGATCGTTCCGCCCATGATCCAGGTGACCACGACCTACATCGGGGCGAGCGCCACCGACGTGGAGCAGACGGTGGCCACGCCCCTCGAACAGCAGATCAACGGCGTGGAGAACATGATCTACATGAAATCGGTCAACGCCAACGACGGCACGCTGAACCTCCAGGTCTCCTTCGAGGTGGGCACCAACCTGGACATGGCCAACGTCCTGACCCAGAACCGGGTCTCCCAGGCCACGGCGAGCCTGCCGCAGGCGGTGAAGAACTACGGCGTCTCCACGAAGAAGTCGCTCGCCTTCCCGCTCCTGGTCGTCTCGCTCTCCTCCCCGAAGGGAACCTACGACAGCGACTTTCTGTGCAACTACGCCTCCATCAACGTCATCGACACCCTCTCCCGCATCCGGGGCGTGGGCCAGGTCAACCTCTTCGGCGGCAGCGACTACGCCATGCGCGTCTGGATCACGCCGGACCGCCTGGCCAAGCTCGGCCTGACCGTCTCGGACGTCTCGAACGCCCTCCAGCAGCAGAACGTTCTGACGCCGGGCGGGCAGTTCGGAGGGGCCCCGGCTCCTCCCGGCACGGACTTCACCTACACCGTGCGGACGCGGGGCCGCCTGCTGACGGCGGACGACTTCTCGGCCATCATCCTCCGCTCCAACCAGGACGGCTCCCAGGTCAGGCTGGGCGACGTGGCCCGCGTGGATCTCGGGACCATGCTCTACAACACGCGGGGGCGTCTCGACGGGAGGCCGGCGGCCGTCCTCACCATCTACCAGATCCCCGGCACCAACGCCATCCAGGTGGGGAGGGACGTGAAGAGGGCCCTGCAGGAGCTCTCCAGCCGGTTCCCGCCGGACATGCGGTACGGGGTCTCCCTCGACACGACGCTCCCCATCAGCGAGGGCATCCGCGAGATCGTCATCACCCTGCTGGAGGCGATCTGCCTGGTCATCCTGGTGGTCTTCGTCTTCCTCCAGAACTGGCGGGCCACCCTCATCCCGCTCCTCACGGTGCCCGTGGCCCTCGTGGGAACCTTCATGGCCTTTCCGCTGCTGGGCTTCTCGGTCAACGTGCTCTCCCTGCTCGGGCTGGTGCTGGCCATCGGGATCGTGGTGGACGACGCCATCGTCGTGGTCGAGGCGGTCATGCACCACATCGAAGAGGGAATGGAACCCAAGGAGGCCACCCTGAAGGCCATGGAGGAGGTCTCCGGGCCGGTCGTGGCCATCGCCCTCATCCTGACGGCGGTCTTCGTTCCCGTGGCCTTCATGGGGGGCATCACGGGGCGGCTCTACCAGCAGTTCGCCATCACCATCGCCATCTCCGTCCTCCTGTCGGCCTTCAACGCCCTGACCCTGAGCCCGGCCCTCGCGGCGAAGCTCCTGAGGCCGGCCACGGGCCGGAGCCGGCTCCAGCCCTTCTACGACCGGTTCAACAGGATTTTCGGCGCGGTGACGAAACGCTACACGGGCTTCGCGGGATTCCTCATCGGGAAGGCCATGCGCGGCGTCGTTTTCATCGTCGTGCTGCTGGCCGTGGCCGCGCTCCTGATCAAGCACGTGCCGGGAGGCTTCGTGCCCGAGGAGGACCAGGGCTACATCATGGTCAACGTCCAGCTCCCCGACGCCTCCTCCCTGCAGAGGAGCGACGCGGTCTGCCGCCAGGTGGAGCAGATCCTCTCCACCTATGAGCCGGTCCAGTCCTACGTGACCGTCACGGGCTACAGCATGCTGACGGGGTGCGTGGGGTCGGGCAGCGGCTTCTTCTTCGTCCAGCTCAAGCCGTGGGACGAGCGGAGCCAGGTCAAGGACCGCGCCAAGTTCCTGGCCATGCGCCTGAACAAGGACTTCTACGAGAAGATCCCCGGCGCCACGGTGTTCGCCTTCGGGGCGCCGGCCATCCCCGGCCTGGGCACGGGATCGGGATTCACCTTCATGCTCCAGGACCGCTCCGGCCACGATCCGCAGTTCCTCGCGGATCAGCTGAACCGCTTCGTGGAAGCGGCCAGGAAGCGGCCCGAAATCGGCCGCGTCAATTCGGTTTTCCGGGCCAGCGTGCCCCAGATCACGGCGGACCTGGACCGGGACAAGGCGCTCAAGATGGGGGCCTCCATCAACGACGTGAACACCACCCTGGGCACCCTTCTGGGCGGCTCCTACATCAACGACTTCAACCGTTTCGGCCGGGTGTACAAGGTCTTCGTCCAGGCCGAACCGCAGTTCCGCGTGGAGCCCTCGGATCTGCGCCTGTTCTTCGTCCGAGGCTCCAAGGGGCAGATGATCCCGCTGGACACGCTCATCGCGACCAGGGAGAGCCGCGGCCCAGACTTCACGAACCGGTTCAACCTCTACCGCAGCGCCGAAATCTCGGGCGAGGCCGCGGAGGGCTACAGCTCGGCGCAGGCCATGGACGCCCTGCAGGAAGTGGCCGCGCAGGTCCTGCCCCAGGGGGTCGGCTACGACTGGTCCAACACCTCCTACCAGGAGAAGAGGGCCGCGGGCACCGGCGCCACGGTCTTCATCCTGGCCATCGTGATGGTCTTCCTCATCCTGGCGGCCCAGTACGAGAGCTGGACCCTTCCCCTGAGCGTCCTCTTCGGCACGCCCTTCGCGGTCTTCGGCGCCTTCCTGGGCCTGTGGCTGGCGCGCCTCCTCCTCCCCAAGGTCCTGGGGGCCAGCTACGTCAACAACGTCTTCGCCCAGATCGGCCTGGTCATGCTCATCGGCCTGGCCGCCAAGAACGCCATCCTCATCGTCGAGTTCGCCCGCATGAAGTTCCACGAGGGACAGCCCCTCGCGGAGGCGGCCCTGGGGGCGGCCCAGCTCCGCTTCCGGCCCATCCTCATGACGGCCTTCGCCTTCATCCTGGGGGTCGTGCCGCTCGTCATCGCGTCGGGCGCGGGCGCCGAGGCCAGAAAGGTGATGGGGCTCGCGGTGTTCTCCGGCATGCTCGTGGCGACGATCCTGGGAGTCTGCCTCATACCGACGCTCTTCGTGATCGTGGAGAGGCTGTCGGGCGCGGAAAAGCAACCCCACGCCGGAATTCCGGGCGGGCCGCCGCGGGAAGGGGGGGACTGACATGAAACGGACTTTTGCGCCCTGTCTCGCCGTGACCGCCCTGCTCTGCGCCTGCGGCTGCGCCGTCGGGCCCGACTACAAGCGTCCCCCAGTGGCCACGCCCTCCGCCTACCGGGAGAAGGCGCCGCGGGGGGACTCCTTCGCGAACCTGCCGTGGTGGGACCTCTTCCGCGACGAACAGCTTCGCGCCTGCATTCGCATCGCGCTCGCGGACAACCAGGACCTCAAGACCGCCGTGGCCCGCATCCAGCAGGCGCGCGCGAGCCTCGGATTCACGCGGGCCGACCAGTGGCCCTCCCTCGGCTACGCGGCCCAGGGCGTTCGCGCCAAGACCCTGTCGGCGACCCCGGGGGTGAGGGGGATCACCTTCGGAGAGCCCATCGCCAACGACGGGGTGGTGGCCGCCAACGTCTCCTTTGAAGTGGACCTCTGGGGCCGCCTGAGGCGGGCCACCGAATCGGCGCGCGAACAGCTCCTGGCCACCGAGGAGGCCCGTCGCTCCGTCACCCTCACGCTCGTGAGCGACGTGGCCGCGACCTACCTGCTTCTGAGAGACCTGGACGCGCGCCTCGACATCTCCCGCCAGACCCTCGCTTCCTACCGCGAAAACTACCGCCTCATCAAGCTCCGGTACGACGCCGGCTGGACCCAGCTCCTGGACGTGGACCAGGCCCAGATCCAGGTGTCCGGCGCGGAGGCGGCGGTCGCCCAGTACGAGCGGAGCGTGGCCCAGACCGAGACCACCCTGAACTTCCTGCTGGGCCTGCCGCCCGGCCCCGTTCCCAGGGGCAGGGCCCTCACCGATCAGGGTTTCCCGGAGAGGATCCCGGCCGGCCTGCCCTCGGACCTCCTGGAGCGGCGCCCCGACATCCTCCAGGCCGAGCACCTCCTCCACGCCCAGACGGCCCAGATCGGGGTGGCCCAGGCCCTGCGGCTGCCCACCTTCAGCCTGACCGGCCTTTTCGGCCGTGAGAGCCAGGAGCTTCTGGGCTACTCCGGAAGCGCCACCATCTGGAGCGGAGGGCTCTCGATCTTCGGACCGCTCCTCGATTTCGGCAAGAGCAAGTCGCGGGTGCAGGTCCAGCGGGCCTTGGCCGAACAGGCGCTTCAGGCCTACGAGAAGACCGCGCTGGCGGCCTTCAAGGAGGTCGAGGACGGCCTCGTGGCCGTGCGCACGTTGAACGATCAGCACGCGTCCACCGTTCGACAGGTCGAGGCCGCCCGCAGCGCCGTCCAGCTCTCGCAGGCCCGCTACAACGAAGGCTACACGAACTACCTCGAGGTGCTTGACTCGGAGCGGTCCCTCTTCTCCGCCCAGCAGCAGGCCTCTTCGATCCTCGAGCAGAAGCTCGCCGCCGTCGTGACCCTCTACAAGGCCCTGGGCGGGGGCTGGCAGGTCGAGCCGGACCCGCAACCGGCGCGGGCCATGGCCGGACCCGAGGCGGCCCCAGCCCCTCGGGGCGCAACGCAGACTGGCGGAGGGCCCTGACCGAGGGGACGGTCAACGGGAACAGGAGGGGCTCGCGCCTCTGGCCGCCCGCCCATGGGGCCGGCCGCAAGGCGCCATGGGTGCCCAGGTCCCGCCGCGGTTCGGAGGCGGCAAAGCGCTCCACCGTGGGCAGGCATGATGGAGACTGGTGGGGAGATCCTCGGGTCGGGAGATGGCGCCCCGGGTCCCACGGCCCGGGCGCGATGGAGGGGGTGGCATGGTGAAGCTCGTCCGGTGCGCGAGGCTCAAGCAGGGTCTGGCCTCACAGGATTTCAGGAGGCATGGCCTCTTTATGTCCAGCACGAGGCGTTTGAAGGGCCGGAGCGGCTTCACTCCTGAGGAGGCTCTCATGCGACCACGGCCAGACCTTCCGTCGTGCGGTGCCGTCTCCTCGCCGCGGGCGCTTCCGGATGAGCCGCGCCGGGCGCCACGCCTCGCCGCCGTCCTCATCCTGGCCCTCGGGTGCGCTGGCGCGCTCGGGGCCCAACAGGCCCAGGAGCCCAAGGAGATCGAGGGGCTGAAGGCCCAGTTCGAGGCCCTTCTCAAGGAGCAGGACGCCCGGCACCAGGCCGAGATCGAGGCGCTCAAGAGGACCATCGCCGACCTCTCCGCCCGCGTGCAGCAGCTCCAGGCGGAACGGGCCTCGTCCCTCCAACCTCCCGCCGCGCCCGCGACGCTCGCGCCCCCCGCCGTCCAGCCCGCTTCACCGGCTCCTCCACCGGTTCCGACCGTGGCGGCCATGAGGCCTCCCGAAAAGGAGCTCCCTCCCGAGGGCCGTCCCCTCTCGGCCACCATACCGATCAACGTCTACGGAAGCCTCCGGTTCAAGTCGGCCGCGGATTCCTCGGGGACCTCTGAGATCCAGGACAACAGCTCCCGGATCGGCCTCAAGGCGGAAATGCCCCTCGGGGACACCTCGGCCACGGTCTACGCCCGGGCCGAAGTGGGCATGCGGCTCATCAAGAACGACGCCAGCGTCGTGCTCCATCCCGACCCGGCCGGGACCACGGCCACGGCCAACAACGTCTTCAGCGCCCGGCTGGGCTACGTCGGCTTCAGGACCCCCGGGGGCACCGCGACGTGGGGCCGGCAGTGGAGCGTCTACTACGACATCGGCGGTTGGACGGACCAGTTCGCCGCGTGGGGGGGAGAGGCCCAGGGCACTTACAACGCCGGCACGGACGGAAGCCCTTCGGGCACCGGCCGGGTGGACCAGGCCCTCATCTACCGGACGCCGAACTTCCCGTTGAAGCTCGGCCTGCAAGTCCAGAACCGGTCGCTCACCACCTCCGAGCTGAAGTGGGGCGACACCCTCGCCGCCTCGCTGCGGTGGGAAGGTTCCTCGGGGCTCGGGTTCGGGGCGGCCTACGTGGACGTTCGCGACGGCGTCAGGGCGCCCAAGAGCGGCCAGCCCAAGGCGGGGGACCGTTCGTTCATCGCGGGCGCCAAGTTCTTCCGCGATCCCCTCTACGTCGCCCTGACCTACGCCGATTTCAAGAACCACGAGAAGGACGACGCCGGCACCTGGTTCAGCGGGCACGGCTACGAGCTCTACGCGCAGTACGCCGCGGCGCCCAGGTGGTTCGTGTACGGAGGCTTCAACGCCCTGGAGCCCGGCGGATCCTACAGGGGGCGCTACCGCATGCGATACGTGGACGTGGGGATCAAATACCTCTTCCACGGGACGAGCTTCCTCTTCCTCGAAATCAAGCCGGAGGATAGCCGAAAGGCCGATGGCTCCAAGGGCCGGAGGAGCGCCCTGGCCACCGGCGCCTTTTTCGATTTCTGACGGGCGGGGGAATCGGGCTCTCACCTGGCCGGCGGGGGTACCGCCGTGACGCCCGTTCCCAGCGGAGGAGTGGGGCGCTGACGCCGGGTACCGTCGGCGCTATCGGTTCGGGACCTTGATGAGGCAAAAGCGATTGGAAGGAGCCAGATCATGTTCAGTCTACCCGTAAGGCGGCAACTCAACGTTATCTGTCTGGTGCTGGCAACCGGGGTTCTCCTCTCTGCGGGCGGTTCTTGCCGTGCCGAGGAAACCGCCGCACCAGCGCCGAAGCGACCCATGGTCATCCAGGACTTCGTGCTCGACGCGAGCGTTCTGAAGCAGGAATCGGACGTCGTTCCCAACGCGGGAGACAAAGACCAGATCGCGCGGGCTCATCACCTGACGGACCTCCTGACCGAGGCCGTCGTGACGGACCTCAAGAAGAAGGGCTACCCCGCCCGGCGGCTCGCCCAGGGTGACTCTCTGCCGGCTGACGGGCTGCTCGTGGGGGGGGAATTCCTCCAGGCAACCGAAGGGAAACGCATGCGGCGAACCGTCATCGGCTTGGGCGCGGGAGAAGTGAAGCTCGCGGTTCAAGTCAAGGTGTACGATCTGGCCAAGGACCGGAATAGGCCGTTTCTGGAATTCGGAAGCAACGACCAGTCGAGGAAGGTACCGGGGAGCATTCTCTTGCGGAACCCCTGGGTCACCGCTGCCCGCTACGGCCTCAGCAGAGGAGCTACGGATAGGGAAATCCGAAGGCTGGGCAAGGAGATCGCGACGGACCTCGTCCGGCTCCTGGAACCTTCGAATGGCAAGAGCCAAGGCGGAGAAAAGGCGACACCCGAGCCCCACGAGGCGGTAGTGGAACAACCAGCCGCCCGATGAGGCGGGGGCAATCACGGGAGGCGCGCGAAATCATGGCCGCCCAAGATAATCCCGGCTTCCTGGGGGGGATTGGCCGCAGCCTCCGCACTCGTGGCGCGGCCCCTCGCACGCGGCGGCTGGGGGTCGTGGCCTCCTTTCCTCCACCCCCGGGGGCTTTTTCAACCGCGCTTCCTCCAAATGCCGAAGGCGGGGGACGAGCCCCCGCCTTGGCATGTGGCGAGAAGGGATCATCGGAACCGGATCAGGCGCCGAAGGGATCCCAGGGGGGGAGGATGTAGGGCTTCTGGTCCACGAGCTTCTGGATGGCCGGCGGGACGAAGCGCTTGTCCACGATGATCTCGTAGACGTGCTGGTCGAACCAGCCCTGATCGATGGTGAAGAAGCCCTCCTGCCCGGCCTTCTTGCCCCAGGAGTTCTCCACCTTCCACTTGTCGGGCTTGCCGTTCTGGATGTCCACGCCGACGAAGACCATGGCGTGGTCTGGGGCGCCGTTGCCCGTTTCCAGGGCGTCCTTCTTGCTCATGGCGAAATCGAGGCCGAAGAGGTCCTGGAAATCCTCGGCTCCTTCGGCCCAGAGGCCTGCCTTGCGGTTGCCCTGGGCGCCCGCGTCGGCCGCGAACCAGACGACCTGGTCGCCCAGGACGGAGGCCTTGGCCATGTCGGTCATCTCCTCGGAGGTGATGTTGACGGCGGTCAGGTCGGGGTGGTCGGCCATGTCGCGGTCCCAGGCCCACTGGAGCCTCTCGTGCATGGGCTTGCCTGGGTAGTTGACGAAGCATTCGAAGTCGTGCAGGTCGCTGCCCACGAACTCCTTGTAGAAGCTCTGGGGCGTGTAGGTCTTGAAGGGCGAGACCTTGCCGTCTTTTTCCGTGTACCGCCACTGGAAGGACTGCGGCGGCTCGCCCATGCAGAGGACGAGGATCTTGTAGACGCGGTCGAGGGTCCCCATCTTGATCTGCTGGATCTTGGAGGCCGGCTCCCCCGCGTTGACGGCCGCGCGGAGAGAGAGCACGCCCTTGCGCACCTCGGTGTTCAGGAGCTTGTTCATCTGGTCCGTGTGGGAGGCGCTGAAGGTGTCCGGCATGACCTCCTGCGGCACCACGCCGTACTTGTCCACGAGGCCCAGGACGTAGTTCCAGTCGCCCCCGTCGTCCATGGGGCTCTTGAGCAGGTGCATGTTCTTGCGGCTGTCCAGGGGCTCCTTGGCCAGCGCCACGGCCAGCTCCAGCGCCCGGTTGGCGCGCTCCACCTTGTCCCAGAAGTCCTCGTAGGCCTGGGAGAGGGTGAAGTCCTTCATGTTGAACTTGTTCATGACCTGGGGGCGCAGGATGTTGAGGCCGGCGAAGAGCCAGCAGCGGCCCGAGCGCGCCTGATCCGTGATGGACCCGGGATTCTTGATGACGTGCGTGAAGAGGTCGTCGTTGGCGAGGGCCTTCTCCCGGTTGATCGCCAGGTCGCTGATCATATGATCGGCGAGCGCGTTCTGGGTGGCCTTCAGGGGCGGGGTCATGGTGAGCGAGGAGCGGATCTCCTGGATGTCCTTGGCGGAGAGGCCGGCGGCTGGGGTGGGCTCCTCGCCGGGGCCGGGCTTGTACTGGGCGAGGACGGGCAGGGCGGCGAGGGCCGCCAGCAGGGCGGCGGTCTTGAGGACGGTGTGGGTCATGCAGAACCTCCATGGATTGGCGTGCTGAAGTCGCGAGAGACGCGGCTCTCCTCGCGGCCGTCTCCTGGCCGTCGAGGGGTTCATTTTAGTCAAACGCGCGAGGAGCATGATTCATTCGCTCGGTTCGGGCCTTCGGCCGAAGCCGGCCCGGCGGGACGCCGTTGGTCAGGAACCGGCGCCGTTTTCGTGAAGGCCGAGGGCGGCGACGTAGAACTGCTCCACGTACTCCCGGACCATGCGGCGGGTGCCGAAGAGAGGGGCCACGGTCCTGATGGACTCCTTCATGCGGCGCACCCATCCCTTGGGGATGCCGCCGTTGTTGGCATAGTAGAGGGGCACCACTTGCTCTTCCAGGAGGTGGAAGAGCGCGTCGGCATCGGCGGAGAAGCGGTCCCCCTCGCCGGAAGACTCTTCTCCGAAGGACCATCCGTTCTTCCCGCTGAAACCCTCGATCCACCACCCGTCCAGGATGGAGCAGTTGAGGGTGCCGTTCATCCCGGCCTTCATGCCGCTGGTGCCGCTGGCCTCCAGGGGCGGAACGGGGTTGTTGAGCCAGACGTCCACGCCCCGAACCAGGTAGGAGGCGAGGGCCTGGTCGTAGTCCTCCACGAAGGCCAGCCGCCCAGCGAATTCGGGGTCCTGGCAGAAGCGGAAGATCTCCTGAACGAGGTGCTTGCCCTCCGTGTCCGCGGGGTGGGCCTTGCCGGCGAAGATGATCTGCACCGGCCGGAGCGGATCGGTGACCAGGCGCATGAGCCGGTCCCTGTCCCGCAGCAGCAGGTCGGGCCGCTTGTAGGCGGTGAAGCGCCGGGCGAAGCCCAAGGTCAGGACCTTGGCGTCGAGCAGGGCCCCGCTGGCGATGACGTTCTGCGCCGAGACCTGCCTCCGCTCCCAGCGGGGGCGGGCCCGCTTGTGGATGTGATCGATGAGCCGGACCTTCAATTCCTGGTGTAGGCGCCACAGCTCCTCGTCGGGTATCTCCTCCACCTTGTCCCAGAGGCCGGGGGCGTCCTGCCGGTCCCTCCAGTCGGGCCCCAGCACGCGGTCAAAGAGGGGCTGCAGGCGGTGCGGGTCGATCCAGGTGGGCAGGTGCACGCCGTTGGTCACCGAGGCGATGGGAACCTCCTCCGTGGGGCGATCCGGCCAGAGCGGAGCCCAGATCTCGCGGGCCACCTCGCCGTGCCGCCGGCTCACGCCGTTGGCGAAGCGGCTCATCCGCAGGGCGAAGGCGGTCGTGTTGAAGCCCGCCTCGGGCTCCTGGGGATGCGTCCCGAGGCCCAGGAACTGCGTATGGTCCAGCCCCAGGTCCTGACAGCAGTGGGCGAAGTACTTCTCCATCATGGCGAAGGGGAAAACGTCGGTGCCCGCCGAGACGGGCGTATGGGTGGTGAAGACCGTGGTCCGCCGGACCTCCTCCAGTGCCTCCGTGAACCCCATCCCCTGCTCCATCAGCGGCCGGACGCGCTGGAGCAGCGCCAGCGCCGGATGTCCCTCGTTGATGTGGACGGCGCCCGGACTCAGCCCCAGGGCCTCCAGGACCCGCATGCCGCCCATGCCGAGCACGATCTCCTGCCTCAACCGCTGTTCCGGCTGTATGGCGTAGAGGTGGTGGGCTATGGCGCGGTCCCACGGCTGGTTCGTCTCCAGGTCGGTGTCCATGAGGTAGAGCGGGACGCGGCCCACCTCCACCTTCCAGACCGCCACGTGCAGGGGTGGATCGAAGAGCGGCACCTGCACCGCGAGCGGGCGGCCTTCGCCGTCCAGGACGCGCCGGACGGGGTCGTAGGTGCGGTCCAGCGTCTCGCGCAGGTCCTCGGGCGAGCCGTCCTCGCGGATGCGCTGGGTGACGTAGCCGCGCGAGTAGAGCAGGCCCACGGCCACCACGGGGATGGCCATGTCGCTGCACTCCTTGAGGTAGTCCCCCGCCAGGATGCCCAGCCCGCCGGCGTACATGGGGAGAGACACGTGCAGCCCATACTCGGCCGAGAAGTAGGCCAGGGGCGCCCGCGGCGAGCCGTACCGGCGGGTGAACCAGCCTTCGCGCCCGGCCGTCTCCGCCTCGAATCGGGCCATGACCGCGTCGTACCGCCGCAGGAAGGCCGCCTCCTCCGAGGCCTCCCTCAGCCGCTCGCCGGGCAGGATGGCCAGCATGCGGATGGGGTTATGGCCGCTCTCGCGCCAGACGGCCAGGTCCAGGGCCCAAAAGAGGGCCCGGGCATCGGGGTTCCAGCTCCACCAGAGGTTGTAGGCCAGCTTCTCGAGGCCTCCGATGCGCTGCGGGATCTCGGGGAATCGGGGGGTCCAGTCCATCGGTCCTCCAGGTTGCGGTCGCCGGGGGGCACCCCGCAAGAGCGGGCGCCGGCGGCGGAACGGCTACTGTACCAGCTTGGGCCTCTCCGGTGAAGACCGGCGGGATGACCCCCATTCCGCCCTGGAGAGGCACGTGTTGATAAAAGGCCGGGGGGGCGACCTTTTCGTGAAAGACGCCGTTGGCCCTTCAGGGGATTTGGGCTGCCTCCGACCCCGGACCTGATCCGGGGGAGGAAGCCTCAAGGGCGGGACCCCGCGCGAGATCCTTCCGGGGGGAGCCAGCCGCGGGGTGCCGTCAGGATGACAGGAAACGGGGCCGGGGTGCCGTACGGTGTCCCCCGCGCCTCCGCCCCCCTATCCTCCGTGGGCTCCGTGCTCTCCGTGGTGCATTCATCTTCCCATCTAGCGTTTCGCATCTGGGTTCCCGCTGCTTGCGTCTCGCGCCGCCCGTCCCCCGCCTCGCCTCGGGCCCCTGCTTCACTCTCGGGCCTCGGCCGGCCCTCCGCTCCCCACTTCCTGACCCCGGGTCTCGGCCCTCTCCATCGTGCTTTCCGATCTCTCGTCCAGCAGCATGCGGAGCAGGGCGCGGGCCTCCGCCGGCCCGCTGACGCGGTAGGCGGCCTTGCTGGGCCGGGACCCCACGTGCACCGTGACGCTCCCCGGGGGCAGCACGGCGAAGAGCTCTTCGTCGGTCCGGTGGTCACCCATGGCGAGGACCCCCATTCCATCGGCCGGCTCCAGGCCGATCCGCTCGGCGATGACCCCCTTGTGGGTCCCCGCCATGCGGACCTCCAGCACCCTGTCGCCGGGCACCAGGTCCACGCCCAGCTCCTTGAGGTCGCGCAGGAGGCGGCGCGTGAGTTCCGCCGCCTTCCGCTCGCCGAATTCGGGGTCGGCCATGCCGTAATGCCAGGCCATGGCCGCCGTCTTCTCCTCCAGGAAGGACCCGGGCGTCGTCCTGAGGGCGTCGTTCAGGATGGGGGCGACCTTCTCCTTCCATCCGGGCGCCTCCGCGTGGAGGGGAAGCCACCATCCACCGGGGTAGAACCGCGACCAGAAGCCGTGCTCCGCGTGGAGGGTGATGGGAAGGGAGCCGAACCAGCGCTGGATCACGTCGGGCGGGCGGCCGCTGATGAGGTGGACCACCGTGCGAGGGTGGGCCGCCAGGGCCTTCAGGAGATCCAGGAGCTCCGCATCGGGGGCGGCCAACTGCGGCGAGGTGGCGTAGGGCACGAGGGTTCCGTCGTAGTCCAGCAGCAGCACGCGCCCCCAGGCCCCCCGGAGCTGCTCGGCCACGCGGGCCAGGGTTTGGGGGGAGCTGACCCGGCCGGCCCGGGTGGCGGTTCGGGGGCGGGCCGCATCGAGGGCCGCCAGAAAACTCTCCGCCCAGCGGTAGGAGTCGTACGTGGCCACCCGCCGCCTGAGGGCCTGCATGCGCGTGCGGCGCTCCTCCTCGGGCATGGACAGCGCCGCCAGGATGGCGGTGGCCGTGGCGTCCGTGTCATAGGGATTGACCTGCAGCGCCTCGGCCAGTTCGGAGGCGGCGCCCGCGAACTCGCTCAGCACGAGCACCCCCGAGTCATCCGTCCGCGTGGCCACGAACTCCTTAGCCACCAGGTTCATTCCGTCTCGGAGGGGCGTCACGAGCATGACGTCCGCCGCCCGGTAGAAGGCCACGAGCTGCTCCTGGGAGATGGAGTGGTAGAGGTAGTGGATGAGCACCGAGTGGATCGTGGCGTGGCGGGAGTTGACGTGGCCCACGAGGCCGTCCAGCTCCTGCCGGTAGTTCCTGTAGGACTCCACCTTGGTCCGCGAGGGAACCACCACCTGCACGAAGCGGATCTTTCCGCGGAGCGAGGGCTCCCGCTCGATGAGCCGGTCCACGGCCATGATCCGGTGGGGCAGACCCTTCGTGTAATCCAGCCGGTCGATGCCGAGGAGGAGCTTGCGGCCCCCGAGATCCCTTCGGATGGAGGCCACCTCCTCCAGGACCGGCGCAGTCTCGGCCATCCTCTCGAAGTGTCCGGCGTCGATGCCCATGGGGAAGACCCCGAGCCGGATATCCCGGTTGGCGTATTGGAGCTTGTTCCCCGTCACCTCCACGCGGAGGATGAGATTCAGGGCGCGGCTGAAGTGGCGCAGGTAGGAGTAGGTGTGAAAGCCCACGAGGTCTGCCCCGAGGATTCCCTCCAGCATCTCCGTGCGCCAGGGCAGGACGCGGAAGACGTCGGAGGAGGGAAAGGGGATGTGCAGGAAGAAGCCGATTCGGGCCTCGGGCAGGATCTGCCGCAAGAGCACCGGAACGAGGGCCAGCTGATAATCGTGGACCCAGACCACGTCGCCGCGGCGGTAGTGGGCCGCCACCGCCTCGGCGAAGCGCTGGTTGGCCTCCGTGTAGGCGAGCCAGTTCTCGCCCTCGTCCGGCTGGACCTTGTCGGTCAGGTAGTGAAAGAGGGGCCAGAGCACGCCGTTGGCGAATCCCTCGTAGTAGCGGCGGACCTCGGACTGGGTCAAGTAGACGGGCGCCGTGCCCACCGCGGCGAGGCGCTCTTCGAGAACGGCCCGCTCCTCCTTGCTCAGCCGGGGCAGGTCGCCAGGCCAGCCGATCCAGAGGGCGCCGGAGCGCTGATGTGGCCCCCTCAGGCCCGTGGCCAGGCCTCCCGCTGACGGACTGACGATGAAATCTCCGTCCGAGCGGGTGACGGTCACGGGGAGGCGGTTGGACACGATCAGCAATCGGCTCATCTCAGCGCCCTAGCCCAAAGGTTCGGTCCCCTGGAGATGGGATTCCTCGAAAGCGCAGGCCTCGGGGTCGGGGGCGGTCACACGCGCCATTAGGAGCGGCGACGGCCCAACACAGCTACCATAGGTTCCCGGTGAGCCCGCCGCAAGTCGGCCGGCCCGTCACGGGCCGCGCCGCCGGAAGCGGACGATCCCCCAGAGCCCCAGGAGGGGCCCCATCAGGAAGAAAGCCCCCGATCAGGACAGCCCGAGGAGGGTGTGGGCCAGGGTCCACGCTGGATCGGTCTGGGCCTTCAGGACGATCGCCAGGACGACCTCGCAAAAGCAGCAGGAGAGGAGGGAGGCTAGGAACAGGCTGCTGGTCACGGTGACGGGAATGCCCCCCCGGTCCTCCTGCGCATGCCTTACTCCTCAGCGGTCCCTCCGCCTGCGGGGGGGCCTGTTGCTCGACGGCCTCCGATCCGAAGCGGCGCTGGGCGGTGCGGCGGGACGAGCCTCCGCGGGCGCCTCGGGGGCCGCGTTGAGGGTGCGCTGGTAGTAATCGTCCAGGAGCATGGCCACCACGGCCGCCTCGTCCTCCTCCTGCCCGAGGCTTCGTGCCAGTGCGGTGAAGCGGTTCATGCGTTCGAGCTGGAGGCCGTCGCGGGAGCGCAGGTCGGCCTCGAGCTTGGCCGTGACGCGCTGGCCCACCAGCGTCCCCACCTCCTCGTCGGTGGGCAGCGCCCGCTCCTGGAGCGGGATGCCGTACTGCTCGCCCACCTGCTGCAGCTTGATCTCCTCCATGCCCGCCACCAGGGTGATGGACTGTCCGGTGGCACCCGCCCGGCCCGTGCGGCCGGCCCTGTGGATGTACGATTCGGGGTCCTCGCCGGGCTCGTACTGGATCACGTGGGAGAGCTCGGGGATGTCGATGCCCCGGGCCGCCACGTCCGTGGCCACCAGGAACCGGAGCTCGCCCTTCCGGAGCTTGGCCATCACCTTCTCGCGCGCCGCCTGCGAGAGGTCGGCGCTCAGTTCGTCCGCATCGTACCCGAAGCGCTGGAGGACCACCGAGACGTAGTGCACGTTCGCCTTGGTGTTGCAGAAGATGATGGCCGAGAGCGGGTTCTCCACCTCGATGATCTTGACGAGGCTCCGGTCCTTCTTCATGGGGGGCACGATGTAGAAGATGTGCTCGGTCTCCGCCACGTGGACGCGGTCGCGGCTCAGGCTGAGAAACTCGGGCTCCTTCAGGAACTCGCCCGCCAGGCGGAGCACGAAGGCCGGATAGGTGGCGGAGAACATGTAGCCGTTGATGCGATGCTCCGGCACGAATTTCTGCAGCCTCCGCATGTCGGGATAGAAACCCATGGAGAGCATCCGGTCGGCTTCGTCGAAAACGAGGATACGAAGGTCCTTCAGCGAGAGGGTCCGCTTGAGGAGGTGGTCCAGGATCCGGCCCGGGGTCCCCACCACGAGGTGTGCCCCCTTCTTGAAGCCCTCGATCTGGGGCCCGTAGGCGGCTCCGCCGTAGACCACGACCGAGCGCATCCCCGCCGAGCCGCAGAGGAGCTCGGCCTCGCGGGAGACCTGGAGAGCCAGCTCGCGGGTGGGCACGAGCACCAGCGCCTGGCAGGAGGCTCGGTCGAGGTCGATGCGGTCCAGGATGGGCAGGAGGTAGGCTCCCGTCTTCCCGCTTCCCGTGCGGGACTGGACCATGAGGTCCCGCTTGGCCAGGAAATAGGGGATCCCCTTGGCCTGAACGGGCATGAGGGAGGTCCATCCGGCCCGGGTGGCCGCCTCCCGAATCCTGGGGGAGAGTTGCTCCAAGCTAGCTTCCGGCAGGGCGTCCGCGGGTTCCACGACATCTTCGGCGGGTCCGCCCGGTTTCACTTCCTGGTCCGTGGCGCCGACTGTGGGCCAGGGTCGATTCGGTTCCTCATTCATCCCTTTTCTCCGGTTGCACTCCATCGCTGGCGCGCGGGAAACACCGGCCGCCCGCCACGGACGACCGGCCTGATGGCCATTATACACTGACCGCCGGCCCGGCGGCGCCGCGGCGGCCGGCCGGCGCTTCGGTGGCGCCTCAATCCGGGTCCGGCCGCTCGCCCCGGCGCCGTTTCAGCTCGGCCCTCCGGTGCTTGCCGGAGAGCCGGCGCTCCCTGGAGGCCCTCGTCGGAGCGGTGGGCCTCCTGGCCTTGGGCGCCTGCGCGGCAGCGCGCAAAAGGGCCAGGAGCCGCTCCAGGGCGTCCTGGCGGTTGCGCTCGCGCGCCCTGAAGCGCCTGGCCTCGATGATCACGACCCCCTCCGAGGTGGCCCGCTTCCCCGCCAGGCGCAACAGGCGGAGCCGGACCTCCTCGGGAAGCGAGGGGGATCGCGCGGCGTCGAACCGGAGCTGGACCGCCGTGGCCACCTTGTTCACGTTCTGCCCGCCGGGTCCGGGAGACCGGACGAAGGCCTCCTCCAGATCTTCCTCCCGGATGGACAGCCAGTCGTTCACCTCGATCACCCGCTCCTCCTTTCGGGGCGGAGAAGGCCGCCCCGAGCCCTCCCCCGCCCGGCATGTACCGGCGCAAGTCATGCTTCGCGGCGATCTCGGCTCTCCCCCGTAGCATCCCGTCGCGAATGAGGCTATAAGTCTAAGTGTGCCGCACCGGAGAGGCCCGCGCCAGGGGCCGGCCCCGGATGCGAGGGTTTTCCGCGCCGGCCGGCGTGGACGCCTGGAGCCGCGAGGCTCCGGCGGAGAGGAACGGGGAGAGGGAGCTTCGATGGCCCGCCAGGGTGCCCGTCACCAGGTATCCGCTTCCGATTTCGACGCCTTCCTGTTCGACTTGGACGGAGTGGTGACGCGCACCTCCAAGGTGCACGCGGCGGCCTGGAAGGAACTCTTCGACGACTATCTCCGCCGGCGAGCCGTCCGGCTGGATGAGACCTTCCGTCCCTTCGATCCGTGCGCCGACTACAACCGATACCTGGACGGGAAACCCCGCTACGAGGGGGTGGAGAGCTTCCTCGCCTCCCGGTCCATCGAGCTTCCCCCGGGAACGCCTCAGGACGGCCCGGACGCGGAAACCGTCTGCGGCTTGGGCAACCGCAAGAACGAGATCTACCTGGAGCTCCTCCGCCGCCACGGCGTGGAGACCATCGCCTCGGCCCTCGCCTTCATTCGATCCCTTCGAGTCCTCGGCGTCCGGACCGCCGTCGTCTCCTCCAGCCGCAACGGGCGGAACGTCCTTGGGCGAGCGGGCCTGAGCCACCTCTTCGACGCGGTGGTGGACGGCAACGACGTGGAGGGCCTGCATCTTGCCGGAATGCCCGATCCCGCCATCTTCATGGAGGCGGTCCGGCGCCTGGGCGCCTCGCCGGCCCGCACGGCCGTGGTTGAGGACGCCCTGCCCGGCGTCCAGGCCGGGCGCAAAGCGGGGTTCGGCCTCGTCATCGGCGTGGACCGGTCGGGACAGACGAGGGCGCTGGAGCTGGGGGGGGCGGACATCGTGGTTTCAGATCTCGCTCAGGTGCGCCTCGCGGGGAGTCCGGAGATCGGGGGTCACCTCACCTCCCGCCTGCCGTCCGCCCTCGAACGGATCGAGGAGATCGCCGCCGCTGCACGGGGCAAGCGCCTCGCGGTCTTTCTGGACTACGACGGCACCCTCACTCCCATCGTGGCGAGCCCGGAGCTGGCGGTTCTTTCCGGCGAGATGAGGAGCGCGCTCGAAGAGCTGGCCCGTCGATCCACCGTGGCGGTCGTCAGCGGACGGGACCTGATGGACGTCCGGCGGATGGTAGGCCTGGACGGGCTCCTCTACGCCGGGAGCCACGGCTTCGAGATCCAGGGGCCCGAGGGGCGCCGGATCGACTACGAGCAGGACCCGGCCTTTCTGCCGCTGGTGGACGAGGCGGAGCGGCTCCTCAGGGAGCGCCTGCAAGGCGTGCCCGGCGCCCTCGTCGAGCGCAAGCGCTTCTGTGTGGCGGCCCACTACCGCAACGTGACCGAAGGCGACCTCCCGACGGTCGCCCAGGCCGTCGAGGAGGTGCTCTGCGCCCTCCCGGGGCTCCGCAGGACCGAGGGGAAGATGGTGTGCGACCTTCAGCCCCGAGTGGACTGGAACAAGGGCAAGGCCCTGCTCTGGATGATGGAGCGGCTGGGGCTGGGCGGCCCAGGCGTCCTGCCCGTCTACGTGGGGGACGACCTCACCGACGAAGACGCCTTTCTCGCCGTCGAGGACCTCGGCCTGGGCGTCGTGGTCCGCGATTTCGGGGATGAGCGGCCCACCGCGGCGCGCTACGCGCTCGCGGACACGGCCGAGGTCCTGGGCTTCCTGAAGGCGCTCGCCGGCCTGCAAGCCTGAGGAAGCCCGGGCTTCGTCACACCACCCGCCTGAGAACGACCAAAGACAGGTCGTCGAAGGGATGGCCGTCCCCCGAGAAGGCCGCCTCCTCCTCGAGGATGCGCCGGCCCGCCTCCTCGGCGGTGAGACCCGAGAGACCCGGCAGGAGGGCCGTCAGGCGCTCCTCGCCGAAGAACTCGCCCCGCGGGCTCCGGGCCTCGCTGAGGCCGTCCGAATAGGCCACGAGCAGGTCGCCCTGGGCCAGCTCCATGCGCTGCTCCACGAACTCGGCGTCGGGGAGGATGCCGAGGGGCTTCGCCACGGGCGGAAGGGTGTGGACCCGGCCCTCGTGAAGCACCAGCGGCGGCATGTGGCCGGCGTTCAGCAGCCTCACCGCCCCGTCCCCGGGGGCCACCCGCAGGTAGAGCAGCGTGGCGAACTTGCCGGGGACCCCGTCCCGGCAGAGGATCTGGTTGACGCGCCGGCCCAGCTCGGCGAGGCCTGTGCACTCGGGGGCCAGGGCGCGCAGGGTGGACTGGAGCTTGGCCATGAGGAGGGCGGCCGGCAGCCCCTTGCCCGAGACGTCCCCGAGGGTGAGCCCCAGTCCGTCGGGGGGGAGCGAGAGATAGTCCACGAGGTCGCCGCCCACGTCGTTGGCGGGCCGCGTGAAGAGCCAGGTCTCCCACCCGGCCAGGAGGGGGTTGTCGCGGGGCAGGAGGGCGAGCTGCACGGCGCGCCCAGCCTCCAGCTCGTCCCGCGCCAGGAGCTTGTCCTTCAGCTCGAGCATGAGGATCACCAGGACGATCGCGAAGCTGAAGATCGACATGCTGAGGGTGAGGTTCACGCGGCCGGTGTCGATCGAGACGTCGTTGAAAAAGAGGAGCAGGAAGGCCCCCAGGAGCAGGAGCCTGCGGGCCGGGGGCAGTCTCATGATGAGGTTCTTCACGAGCCATACGGCGATCGAGAGCCAGCGCCGGAGGCGGCCCATGTTCCTCAACCGCTCGCGCGAGGCCTCATCCAGGTAGAACTCGTAGAGCTCTTCCATGTCCCGCCTGAGGGTGCGGCTCAGGCCGCCCTTTTGCAGGTCTTTGAAGACGGCCGTGCCCAGGTTCTTGACGGTGGGGGTGCCGTTCTGTTTTCTTTCCGATCCGGTTCTCACGGCCATGCGGGTCCTTCGAAAAGCAGTGTCCTCCAGTCCGTCGGCCCAGAACCTCCCCCGAAAAGAGGGGGCGTTCCGGAAAGGGCCAGCCTCACAGGCTCCACGTCCACCCCCGCCGGTCCAGAGCCAGCGCGATGGCGCTCAACACCCCGATGACGGCCGCATCCTCCAGGGCCAGGAGCCACCCCGGCGCCTGGGCGTAGAGGGCGTCCCCCAGCAGGACGTAGAAGGGGCCCAGCATGCCGAACTGCAGGAGGTAGAGGAAGAGAGGGTTCCGTCCCCAGGCGGCGAGCAGCCGAGGCCCCTTCACGAGGAGCCGCTCGGCCCGGTGAAAGACCCAGAAGACGAGGGCGCCCAGGCCGGTGGTGACGAGGACGTAGGTGGGCGAGACGCGCGCCTTGCTCACGGGCGAGAGGGGAGCAAGCGCGATCCCCGCGGCCACCAGGAGGAGGCCCGCCCACGGGAGCCACCGGCGGTGCCGCTCATCGGCGTAGAGATCGCCCAGCGCCGTGGCCAGCAGCAGCATGGCCGACCAGGCCATGGAGCCCTGGATGCCGCCGTGGGAGGCTGCCTTCACGACGGAGAGCCAGCCGTCATAGAGGAGGAGGTGGTAGGCGAGAAGCAGGAGCAGCCCAGAGAGCGCCCGCACCCAGATCGGCAGCAGGATGAAGGGAATGGCCACGAGACCCGCCATGCCGATGGCCTGAAGCACGCCCCAGTACTGCCCGCCCTGGGGTATGCCCACCACGTGGCCCACCGCCGAAATGAGGTAGCCCAGGCCCAGGATGGCCGCGTAGCGCTCGAATAGGTGCTGCATGGCCGCGTCGCGGCCCACCCTGGCGATGCGCCGCCTCACCGAGGGGCCGTAGGTGAGGCCGATGGCGAAGTAGAAGAAAGGCGCCACCAGATCCGTGAGCGTGAGCCCCACGTCGGGGCTGTGCTTCAGCGTCGGCCACACGTGCACGGCGCCGTCCAGGAAGTTGACGACGACCATGAGCAGGATGGTCAGGCCGCGAAAGTGGTCGATGGCGGCGATGCGCGCCTTGTTCTCCGCCATGGCTGGCTCCTCTAGCGCGAGACGGCGAGGGTGCGCCGCGCTTCTTCCTGCCCCATCCTCATCCCCTGAAGGGCAGGCGCGTCGGAAGTTCGGAGGGCAGGAGCGCCAGGGCGCGCTCCACCGTCCCGGCCCGCATCCGGAGTTTGGTTTCCCCGTAGGCGGCGCGATCGAGCGGGAGCAGTTCCCGCGCCGCCTCGGAGGCGGCCCGTTCGAGCGCCTCCGGCGTGGCCGGTGCCCCGGCAAAGAGCCCCCACTGCACCGCCTGGCCGGGCGAACAGGCCCTGGCGTGGAGGAGGAGCTCGGCGTGGCGCCGGGGAGGGATCGCCGTCTGGGCCACGAGCAGCGCCCAGGTGGGCAGGGCGAGCCCCGCGGCCACCTCGTTCATCTGCACCTTGAAGGGACCATCGAGCACGAACCTCAGATCGCAGGCGAAGGCGAGTAGCGCCCCCCCTGCGATGGCGTGGCCCGTGCAGGCCGCCACGGTGGGGCACGGGAAGGTGAACACCCGCAGGATCGTGCGCGCGAAGGCCTCGACCAGCCCATCCAGCTCCTTCGGTCCCAGGGAGGGGAGCAGCTTCACGTTGAGGCCGGCGGAGAAGAAACCCTCCCTGCCCTGCACCACGAGCGCACGCACCGCTTCCCCCTCGGCCCGGTCCAGGGCCTGGTTCAGGTCGGCGAAGAATTCCCGGTCCATGGCGTTGACCTTGCCGTCGTCCAAGAGGATCCGGCCGATTCCGTCCGCGGCCTCAAAGTGCATCCTGCCCATGCGCCACTCCTCCTCTCGCCCTCACCGAAGCATTACTGTAGGCCAGTTGCCTCCGCCATGGAAGTGCCGTTGAGCTTGTTGGGGGCCCTGCCGCGGGGTATGCTTGTGGTGCGAACCACCGGCGGCGACGCCCTCGAGATGCGATGGCAGGAGCAAGGACCGGCCTCGCTGAGGCGCCGCCGGAGGCAGGAGGAATACCATGGCGAGTGATCGGAGCGTGTCCGTCCTGGATGCCGTCGAGAGTGCCCTGCACCATACCCTCCGCATCTGTTTCTCGCCCTTCGACCTGAAGAAATGGTTCGTCCTGGGCTTCTGCGCCTTCCTGGCCGCCCTGGGCGAAGGCGGGCCTGGTGGCGGCGCGGCCAATTTCCGAAGCAACCCCTTCCTGCGCAGAAGGGAACCCCTGCCGCCCTCCTTCGACCACATCTCCGCCTGGGTGATGGGCCACCTCACCCTCGTCGTCGCCATCGGCGCCGTGGTCGTGCTTCTCGGCGTGGCCCTCGGTGCCCTCCTGCAGTGGCTCGGCAGCCGCGGGCAGTTCATGTTCCTCGATGGCGTACTGCGCAATCGGGGCGCCGTGACGGAACCGTGGCGCCGCTTTCGAAAGCTGGGCAACAGCCTCTTTCTCTTGCGCTTCTTGCTGGGTCTGGTGGGCCTTGCGGCGGTGACGGCCATCTCGGCCCTCTGCCTTTTCATAGCGTGGCCCTCCATCCGCGCGAGTGTCTTCGGTGGACGAGGGCTGCTCGCCGTGGCCCTCTTCGTCGTCCTCGTGGTGCCACTGGTCCTCATTCTGCTGATGATCAACCTTGTGCTGGCCGACTTCGTGGTGCCCGTGATGGCCAGGAGGGAGATCACCGTGATGGCCGGCTTTCGCGCCTTCCGCGAAGAGCTCCTGCCCGGCCGGGTCGGCGCCTTCCTGCTCTTCTACCTCCTGAAGCTCTTTCTGGCTCTCGCCGCCGGCGTCATCATCACCCTCGGCACCTGCATCACCTGCTGCATCGCCGGCCTGCCCTACCTCAGCTCGGTGGTCTTCCTTCCGATCTTCGTCTTCATGAGGGCCTACTCGGTGGCCTTTCTGGAGCAGTTCGGCGACGAGTGGCACCTCTTCTCCGAGGCTCCCCCGGCGAGCGCCACCGGCACCTCGCCCGAGCAGCCCCCGCCGCCGCAATTCGGGTCCGTGGCCGAGGAACCGCTGCCGCAAGGCCTTTCGGAGGAGATCCAGCCGCCGCTCCAGGTGCCGCCTCCCGGGGAGCCGCAGCCTCCTCCCGAGGGCTGATCGGGGAACAGGGCGAGCAAGCCGGCCCGCGACTGCCGGGGGGGCCCTCTAGTCCAGCTCCACCTTGACGTCGCCCACGCCCACGTCCGCGGAGATGCTGGCCGAACCCTTGCCCTCGGACCAGGAGAGGCTCTTGCCGATGAAGCCCTCGGCCTTGGGTCTGGCCCCGGGCACGCTCAGCTTGGCGCTGCCCACGCCCGCATCGAGTTTCACGGAGCTCACGGCGGAGGCCTTGCCCGTCACCGTCGCCTTGCCGACCCCCACCTCCAGCTTGACCTCGCGCGAGAGCCCCTCCACGTCGCACCGCCCCACACCCACGTTCACCGAGAGATCGAGCCCGCGTGGGATGCTGATCGTCAGCTCCACGGAGATCCCGCCCTCGTGCTCGGGAAAGCCCTTCACCTCGAGGTGGAGCGCCTTGCCCGAGGTGCCCGAGTCGAGGATGATTTTCTTCGCGTTCTCTCGGCAGTCGGCGTTTTCGTGGTCGCACAGCACCCTCATCGAGACCTTTACCTCCGCGCCGTCGTAGGCCCGGACGTCCACGCCGCCGACCGGGACCTCCACTTCCAGGCTGGCCGCCGCCGAGACCGGATAGGCCTTCTCCTCCGACCGGACCTTCTCCCCGGCCCAGACCGAAGAGACCGTCACGAGCAGGACCGCCGCCAGAACCACCGTCCGACTTCGCCTCATCGCGCGCCTCCTTCCCGCATCCGGCCCTCCTTCGTTGGGGCCGCCCGCCGGATTCCTACGGTGGTTCTACGCGCCGGACCCCGCCCGAGTTTGCCCCCGCTCGGGATGCTAAGATCGTTCTCTTTCCATGGGGAACGTGATGGAAGAAGGGACCGTCTATCAGCGGATCAAGGCGCTCCTCGCGGAAAGGGGGGTCCCCTACCGCGAGATGCACCACCCGCCGACGCGGACTTCGGAGGAGTCGGCGCGGGCGCGGGGCGAGGAAATGGCCGTGGGAGGGAAGGCCCTCGTGCTGATGGTGAAGGGCGAGTTCCGCCTCTTCGTCCTGAGCGCGGCCCTCAAGCTGGACTCGCGGAAGATCAAGGACCGCTTCGGCACGCGCAAGCTCCGCTTCGCCACCCGCGAGGAGCTCTTCGAGATGACCGCGCTGGAGCCCGGCGCCGTTCCCCCCTTTGGGCCCCCCGTCCTGCCCTTCCGGCTCCACCTCGATCCTTCCATCCTCCGGAACGACCGCATCGCCTTCAACGCCGGCTCGCTCACCGACTCCATCCTGCTCTCCGTGCCCGACTACCTCACCCTGGTGGAGCCCGAGATCTTCGACTTTTCGGCCGAGGCCGGGGACTGACCTCGGGAGGAGCGAGGCGGATCACCATCGGCTCCGCGTGGGACGAGAACCAACTCTTTCCGGCAGGCGTATGAGTGAGGAGGGAAAGGAGGAGTCCATGGCCCTTGCGATGCTGTTTCCCTTTCTGATGATCCCCCACATGCCCCTCTTTCTGGCGGTTGGGGGCTGTTCGGCCATCTTCGTCATCATCCCCGTCTGGCGGATCAGCGAGAAGGCCGGCTTCAGCCCCGCATGGAGCCTGCTCTTCTTCATCCCCCTGGCGGGCCTAATCTATCTGTGGGTCCTCGCCTTCTCCGAGTGGCCATCGCCCCGATCCCCACGCCCGCGATCTTCATGAACTCCCTCCGCCGGATCTCACCCATGCCCTTGCCTCTCCTGCCGCGCGCCCCGAGCCGCTTCTGAGCCTGCCCAAGGGAGTTGCCGGGAGCCCCCGCCGGACGGGTTCCGGCGCCCCCGGGCTCGCCTCCTCCCCCTTCTTACGGCTGCCGCGGGACAGGGGCTTCCAGATGCGCGCGCGATCTCCTCGCGGGGGGGCCGATGCGGCCAGGAGCCACGCCGTGTCGCCTGGGTTCACCGGCCCCCCTGGTGCGCCTGGGGAGCATACGGCACGAGAGATCTCCCGTGACCGGGATGAAAAAGGGGACCAGCCAATGCTTGGACATGGGTGCCTCCTTCTCGAATGGGGGGGTGAAATATGAACCGGCCCTGCGGTCAGTCGTCCCGATACATGCGGCAAAATGCAGGCGTCCCCTGCCGCTTCGCCAAGTACCTTCGGAACCCCAGCGGGCGATCTCCGGTGCGGCACCGAGAGCAGCGGCGGGGGTTGCGGCAGGCCGCAAAGGGAGCCATGCTGGGGCGGACCGGCTAACGGAAATCAGGGTGAGGCCGGAGCGCGGGATGTCCTGCCTGGCCGAAGGAAAATCCGTGGAGGTGCCCATGCGACGGTTGGCTGTCCTCATTGTCATCGTCCTGCTGTTCGGTTCCCTCTCCGCCCGAGCGGAATCCCCCACCGCGGCGCCCCCTGCCCCCAAAGCGGGTTCGGGACTGTGGCCCGCGGGCCTGCCGGTCTACGACCACGTGGTGATCGTCATCGAGGAGAACAAGGACTACGACGAGATCGTCGGCAACCCAAAGGCGCCTTACATCAACGGGGTCCTCATCAAGGAGGGGGCCAGCTTCACGCGGATGTACGCCGAGGAGCACAACAGCGAGGGCAACTACTTCTGGCTCTTCTCCGGCTCCGACCACGGCGTGGGCTTCGAGGACGAGATCCCCTCCGCGAAGAGCCGCTCCGACTACCCCTTCACCGCACCCAACCTGGCCTCCCAGCTCCTGGCCGCGGGGCGGACCTTCAGAGGTTACGCCGAGGGCCTGCCCGCCGCCGGCTCCACTATCGCCCACGCCGGCCTCTACGCGCGCAAGCACGTTCCCTGGGTCAGCTTCGCCAACGTCCCGGACGGCCCCGACGCCGCTACCTCCTGCAATCTCCCCTTCTCCGACTTTCCCTCGGCCGGCCGCTTCGACGAGCTACCCACGGTGGCCTTCGTGATCCCGGACCTCGATGACGACATGCACAACTGCTATCCGCCCAACTGCCTCGCCTCGCCGCTGGCCTGCTGCATCTCGAAGGGAGATGCCTGGCTTTGGAAGAACCTCGATGGCTACGTCCAATGGGCCAGGGGGCACAACAGCCTCCTGATCCTCACCTTCGACGAAAGCGACGACGGGAGCGATTACGCCGGCCTCACCAACCCCGCCGTCGATCCGCGCTCGTTCGGGCCCTGCAAGAAGGGCGGCTGCGGACAGCTCTGTCAAGACCTTCAGAACCGCATCGTCACGATCTTCGCCGGAGCGCACATCAAGCCCGGGGACTACACCGAGGGGAAGGGCATCACCCACGTCAACCTCCTGCGCACCCTCGAGGCCATGTACGGCCTCCCCAAGGCCGGCGCCCAGCAGCCCAACGCCGCAGGGTACGGCATCAGCGACGACGCCGTCGTCACCGACGTCTTCCGGCGAACGCACTGAACCTGCCCCCCCCTGAGGGCGGAAATCCCGAACCGAAGTGCATAGAAGAGGCCGCCCCGCCGGCGAGAGCGGGGCGGCCTGGTCTAGTGTGGGAAGGCGCGGGTCAGCGCCCTCACCGCCTGCGCGGCGTCACTTCGTGGCCTTCGGGGCGGGCGGCTCGCTCACGCCGAGGTTGTGGGCCAGAAAGGACCAGACGTCGGCGGCCTGGGCGATGAGCTTGTCGGTGGGCATGTAGCCGTGGCTCGTGTTGGTCTCCACGTGGACGAGGATGGGGTTCTGCGGGCAGCCCTGGGCCCACTGGAGAGCCGCCGTGAACTGGTAGGTGTGGCTCGGCACGACGCGGTCGTCGTGATCGGCGGTGGTGAGGATGGTGGGGGGGTAGCAGACCCCCTTGCGCACGTTCTGGAGGGGCGAGTAGGCGATCAGCCACTTGAACGCCTTCGGATCGTCGGAGGTGCCGTACTCGGGGGCCCACATGGCGCCGCCCGAGAACTTCTGGTAGCGCAGCATGTCCATCACTCCCGCGCCGGCGTAGGCGGCGCCGAAGAGCTCCGGGTGCTCTGTGATGCTGGCGCCGATGAGCAGGCCTCCGTTGGAGTAGCCCTCGATGCCGAGCCGCTTGGATTTCGTGTAGCCCTGGGCGATGAGGTACTTGGCCGCCCAGGCGAAGTCGTCGAAGACGTTCTGCTTGTTGCCGAGCATCCCGGCCTTGTGCCAGGCCTCGCCGTAGGCGGCGCCGCCGCGCAGGTTGGCCACGGCGTAGACGCCTCCCAGACCGAGCCAGACGGGCAGAGAGGGCGAGAAGTAGGGGGTGATGGTGATGTCGAACCCGCCGTAGCCATACAGAATGGTCGGGTTGTTTCCGTCGAGCTTCAGCCCCTTCTTGGCCACGATGAACATGGGCACCTTGGTGCCGTCCTTCGAGGTGTAGAAGACCTGCTTGGTCTCGTAGGGCGAGGGGTCGAAGTCCACCTTGGGTGCGAAGAGGGTCTGTGTCTTTCCGTCGCTGACGTCGTAGTGGTAGACGGTGGTCGGGTAGAGGAAGGAGGTGAAGAGGTAGTACACGTTGGGAGAATCGTTGCGGGCCGAGAGGCCGCCCACCGTTCCGAGGGTCGGCATCCCCAGCGAGGCGAGCTCCTTGCCGTCTGTGCCGTAGAGGGCGAGGCGGCTGGTGGCGACGACCTGGGAGTCCACGAGGATCTTGCCGCCGGCCATGGCGGCCTCCGCGATGACCCCTTCTCCCTCGGGCACCACCACGCGCCAGTGCGAGGGATCGGGCGTAGCCAGCGGCACGGCCACGATGCGCCCCATGGGAGCGTCCAGGTTGGTCTGCACGAAGAGGGTCTCACCCTCGTGGCCGAAGACCACGTACTGGGCGTCGTTCTTGGTGAAGAGCGGTTTCAGGGGAGCCTTCACGTGGGGCTTCATCGGGTCGCCCAGGTCCGCCGCGTAGAGCTCGTTCTCGGGTGCCGTTCCGTTGTTCAGGTAGACGAAGAGATACCGGCCGTCCTCCGTCACGCTGCCCGAGATGCTCCACTCGGGCAGATCGGGCCGGGCGTAGATGAGCTCGTCTTGGGATTGCGGCGTGCCGAGGCGGTGGTAGTACAGCTTCTGGTCCCGCACGGCCTCGCTGATGGCCTTTCCCTTGGGCGGCTCGGGGTAGCGCGAATAGTAGAACCCCTTGTCGTCGTTGGTCCACGAGACTCCCGAGAACTTCACCCAGCGCACCTCGTCCGGGAGCGCCTTTCCCGTGGCCACGTCGAGGAGGTGGATGATTTCCCAGTCGGAGCCGCCCACCGACAGCTCGTAGGCCAGGTAGCGGCCGTCCTCCGTGGGCTGCCAGCCGGCCAGGGCGATGGAGCCGTCGGGTGAGATCACGTTGGGATCGAGCAGGACCCGGGGGGCGGCCGCCGGGCCGTCCTGAACGTAGACCACCGACTGGTTCTGCAGGCCCGAGTTCCGGTCGAAGAACAGTTGGCCGCCCGCCTCCACGGGCGCGCTCTCCTTGGCGTAGTTCCAGAGGGCCGTGATGCGATCCTGAAACCAGCCCCGCAGGGGAAGCTTCGCGAGGTACGAATCGGTGACCCGATTCTCCGCGGTCACCCACCGCTTCACCTCGGGACCGTTCAGGTTCTCCATCCACTGGTAGGGCGCCGGGACCTTCGTGCCGAAGTAGGTGTCCACGATGGCGGCGCGGCGGGCCTTCGGATAGCGCAGGCCATCCTTCTCCCCCGGCGTGTTCGTCCCCTTCGTCTCGCGGGGCGTCTTGGCGTCCGCGGCGGAAAGAGGCCGCGGCCATAGGACGGGCGCGCTCACGACCAGCGCCGCCGCCAGGACCGCGCGAAGGCCGGCGCGGGCCCGGCCTCTCCGGTTCGTTTGGAGTGAGATTGCTTCGCCGCGGTTCGCATCGTACACCTCACGCATGCTCAGCCTCCTTGGCCGCGAGCGCCGACCGCCGCCGGAGAATTCTCCCCGCCGGTCCCGCCGCGACACTCCCCTTTTCCACCCTCCCGGCCGTTCTGTCAAATGGGGCGGGGAGCCGCCGGGCCAAGACCGGGCGGCTCCCCTCGGGAGGAAAGGGAGGAAAGGGAGGAAGGGAGGCGCTCAATGCCCTCCAGCTCGGGCGATGGCGATCTGGATGGGCACAGGAGGTGGAAAGTAGGCTTTGGGGTTCTGGTCCTTCCGGTGGATCTGGTCGTAGATCAGAAAGTCGAGGATCCTGGGGACGTCCTTGCCGGGGATCCCGGCGAGGCGGGTATGAGCGCTGGTGGCGCAGGCTCTCCACTGCTCGGGGCTCATGGTCGTGTTGAGGGGCCGGGCCACGCTGTGGCACGCACCGCAGTCCTCCTGCAAGAGCTTGTACCCTTGGCGGATGGCGGCGGGGTAGGAGGAAACGTCGACCCGTTTTGCGCCCTTGTCCTGAGGCCAAGGGCCCTGTCCGGCCGCAGCGGGCGCGAACACCACGAGGGTGAGGAGCGCGGCGATCGAGAAGCCGATGGCCATTTGCATCCTTGACATGGCATTTTCTCCTTACCAGCCGAACTTGAGATCGAGCTTGACCAGCTTGTCGGTGGCGAAGCCGTCGAAGGGACCATCCGCGCGCTGGTCGCTGTAGGCGAGGCGCAGGGCCGTGTTTCCTTCGGCGGTGAGGCACTTCTGGCATCCCACGGACCAGGCGCGCAGGGTGGAGTCGCCGCCCCCAGCGGGATAACTCTCGGTGAGCCGGTCGTAGCGCGCCATGAGAGCGAAGCCCTGGGTGAGGTAGTAGTCCGCCTCGGCGTAGCCCGCACGCTGGGTGTAACTGCCCGCGCTGACGCCTTCAACCACCGACCAGTCGTCTCGGCCCACGCCGTAACCCGCCAGCAGGTCGAGCTTGCGCGGCACCACGAAGTAGTCGCCGAAGACGCCGTATCGCCGGAAGTTGGGAGAGTAAGTAAACTCGGAGGGCAGGCCCGCGTTCTGGATCTGGTCCTTGCGCCCCTGGTAGTAGAAGACCGAGAGCCCTCCGCCCGCGTTGATCCACCAGTCCCCGATCACGAAGACGTCCTTCGAGTTCTTGGTGGCGCCGGAGGTGATGACGCTCCCGTCCGGGTTCAGCCCGTCGGTGACCTTGACGGTGAGGCCCAGTGCCTCGTGGAAGTCGGACGGCGCCCAGGTGTAGCCGAAGGTGAGCCCCACGGGCTGCTGATCGAAGGAAACGCTGTTGGGGTCGCCGTACGAAAAAAGTACGGGCGCCGAATCGAAGAGGCTGTACCCTGCCCCGCGCACGCCATCGGTGCCTATCAGCTCGCCCCGGCCGAAGCTGGCAAAGTAGCTGCTCGTGGCGCGCCCCCCGGTGTAGGTGACGAACGCCATGGGCGCGTCCCCGTCGCTCATGGAGTACTGGGTCAGGTAGGAGAAACCGGAATTGGGCATGGTTCCGGCGAGGTAGATGGAGGCGTCATCCAGATTGAGGCTGGAGGCCGAGGTGGAGCTGCCGGGGGCGGAGGTCTTCTCCTGCGTGGCGCTGCCTTGGAAGGTGAGCGAAGCCGTGTCGCCCAGCTTCCACGGAATGGAAGAATCGAGGTCGCGGACCCGCGGAGCCTGCTGGCCCGGCCCGACTTGTGGGGGCATCCTGAACCCGAGCCTCTTAAAGAGGTAGCCCGTCAAAGTGAGCCGGGGATAGATGGTGTGGCATGTGAAGCAGCGGACGTGGTACTTCCGCGAGAACGCCGGCACTGCCTGGGTCTTCTGGGGCCACAGCGCGAGGGCCAAACCCGCGACGACCGCCAGCGTGGCGATGGTGATTGAACAGGTGCGTCCTTCCTTCATGAGCAAACCTCCTCTGGTAGTGCTTTCCCACAAGTTGTCAAGCGGCGCGCCCGCATCCCCGCGGACCAGCGCCTGAACAGCAACGGCTGTGCCACACGCGGCCAAGCGGGGGCGCCGGTAGCCCAAAGCCAGGCCACGCCGACGTGCGCCGGTACCGCGATGGTCGGCGGGCGGGCCGGTGATGGATGGGCGTGGTGAAATGTGTGCAGAGAGGTGAGGGACCTTCGACAGTTTCTCTATGCACACCCATGGCTGTCCAAAACAATTTCAGCGCGCACTGGTGCGGTCTGCCTTCCAGAGCGAAGCGGAGGAATGCGCGTCCGGGCGCCGAAGCCTGACGCGGCAGGAGGGTTCGAAGCTACGGATGCGGCCTGAGGCGCGAAGCCATGCAGCGCCGAAGGCCAGCAGCCGTCTGAAGAACGCCTGGACCGGCGCCGTTCTTCAAAGCGGGCCTTCCGGGCCAGGCCGGACCGTCGCCGCCGGCGCACCCGCGGTGGTTGGGGGGACGGCATACACCAGGCAAGGCTGAATCTGGCGCCCGAAGGGCGGCTGAGGGCCTGCGGACGGAGCGCGGCCACGCTGGCGTGGACGCGCCCGGCGAAGGCCCCCAGCCCCGCGCCAAAGGCGCGGCCGAGACCCAGCCATGGTTCGAAGCCGGAAGAACGGTCTGCTTAGGACAGGCATGATGCGCACCTGTCTGCTGCGTACCACCTACCGGCCCGACGCGGTGAGCTCGGCGCTCTACGACCAGAACACCCTCGACGATCCGCCCACCTGCACAGCGCCCTCGCCTCCCTGAGGCGCCGGCTGAACGACCGCGTCGCCAATGACAAAGGGGCTCGGTGGAGCCATCCGCCGGGCCCCTTTCGTGCGGCCTGCGAGACTCATTTCGGCAGCTTGTTGGCAGGTGGCGCCGGCGATTCTCCAACGCGGAGAGCGACCTCGTTCGGGGCCGACTGGAGCGGAAAGTGCGGTGGCTCCACGGGCGCGGAAGGTATAGAATGACTGATATGCGAGTGTGAAGCCGCCGGGCCCGTTCGCGGAGCGCGGCCCGTCGGCGGAGGGGAGGGGGTTGGCATGGGCGGACGGGTCGCTTTGGCATTGATGCTGTTGGGTGGCGTTGTCCCGTGGTCGCAGGAGGCCCCGAAGAAACCCGTGGAGCCTCCGGCCCTCGTCTCGGCGGGGCGGGCACTGGAGAGGGGCGCCTACCCAGAGGCCCTGGGCGAGGCGGAGGGGGCGCTCGCCAAGAACCCGCAGGACCTGCGCCTGCAGGTGGTGAAGGTGAGGGCCCTGATGGGCCTGGGCCGGACGATGGAGGCCGTGCGCTTGGTCGTGCCCCTCTCGGGCCAGCACCCGGAGGAGCCGGAGCTGCGCTACCTCGCGGGGCAGTGCGCCTTCGAGATGGACATGGTGCCGCAGGCCGTGGCCATGTGGTCAGCCCTGTACGGTCGCCAGGACGGCTGGGCCTCCGAGGCCTACGCCCGGAGCGCACAGGCGCTTCTGGCCCAGGGCCAGGAGGCCAAGGCCCGGGAGCTGATCGGGCAGGCGCTGGAGAAGCTGAAACAACCGGCCCCCGCGGTGTTCCGCCTGGCCCTCTCGTTGACCCCGGAAGCCAAGAGCTGCCGCGAGCTGGTGGCGCGGGCCGCGGCGGCCGATCCCGCGGGAAGGAGCGACTGGGAGGCGCTGGAGCAGATCTACGCGGCGGCGGGAGGCGGAAGGCTCTTCGAGGAGGCCCCCATCGAGAGGGGCACGCTGGAGATCCCGCTCAAGGAGAAGACCGAGCGGGTGGATCTGCCCGCCTGGTCCGAGGACACCAAGTGGTCGAGTACGGTGAGCTTCTCCTCGGGCTCCAGGGTCACGGTCCCGGCCGTGGCCGACGGCGGCAAGAAGGAGTGGATGCTGCTGGACTCCGGCGCCAACGTGGTGCTCATCACGGCCCGCCTCGCCAGGGAGCTGCATCTTTCGCCCATCGCGTCGGCGGAATACGCGGGCCTGGGCTACAGGGGCGCCGTGAGCTCCAACTGGGTCCTGCTCAAGAGCCTTTCGGTGGGAGGACTGCTCTTCCAGAACGTCCCCGCCATGGTGCTGGACAAGGACACCGACTTCTGGTCCGAACTGGGCGGCATCGTGCCGCTCTCCCTCTTCCGCCGCCACGCGCTCCTCTACGACCGCAGGCACGGAAAGCTGGTGCTCTATCCCTCAGGCACCGATCCCGCGTCGGTGCTGGGGGACAAACTCTACCCCCAGAAGTCGCTCTGGCTGAACGGCATGCCGATGGTGCTGACGCGCATCCTGGACCGCGGCGATCTGCGCTTCCTCCTGGACACGGGGGCCACCTCCACCTACATCGCCGCGGAGCACGCCGCCGAGCTGGGCGTCAAGGTCAACAGCGGCAAGTACAAGGCCCAGCACGGACGGGGCATCTCCGGGATGTTCCTGAGCGGCACGGCGGAGAGGGTGGACCTCTCCCTGGGGGCGATCCAGCTCCAGATGCCGGTGGTGCAGGTCACCGAGATCGGGGAGAGCTACCCGGTGCAGTGCTACGGCCTCATCGGCCGCGACGTGCTGGACAATTTCCTGCTCTTCGTGGATTACCCTCGGGACGTGCTGGTGTTCAAGGCGTACGACCGCTGAGGCCAGCGAGGCTGCGCCGGCGGCGGCGGAGCGTGCCCTCCCCCGCTTCGCTCGGGAAGGCAGCGCCCGCGATCGCGAGCTGGTTCCGTTTGGCCAGCCATGAGGACGGCGGCCCGAGTGATCTCCGCGAGCGCCCGACTTTCCCACATCTCGGCATCCCCTCCCCGCCCATTCCTGTGGCAGGGGGCCTTTCGGTTCCGGCTTGCACGCCTTCTCGCGAGGAGCCAGAATGGGGGAGTCTCGCAGGATGCGACAAGGGGGGCCGGGTAGGAGGCGACGATGGAAGAGGCCGTGCGGGCTACGTTGCAGGCCCAACTGTTGGACAGGCGGCAGAAACTGGGGTCGGCCATGGAGGAGAGCGGGGAGGCGGCCCAGCTCGCGCACCTGCTCACCGAGGTCGACGCGGCCCTCGAACGGCTCGACTCGGGCTCCTACGGGATCTGCCGGGTCTGCCACGACTCCATCGAGGAGAGGCTGCTGCTCGCCGATCCCCTCGTGCAGGCCTGCCTCGACCACCTCACCCAGCCTGAGCGCCGGGCCCTCGAACGGGACCTGGAGCTGGCCCACGCCATCCAGCTCAAGCTCCTCCCGCGCCGCAGCCTTGGTTTCGGGGGCTGGGAGGTTTGCTACCACTTCGCGCCCGCCGGCGCGGTGAGCGGGGACTACTGCGACGTGGTCACGCCCGAGAGCGCCGAAGGCGCCATGCTGGTCGCCCTGGGAGACGTGTCCGGCAAGGGCGTGGCGGCCTCCATGCTCATGGCCCACCTGAACGCCCTGGTGAGGACCCTGGCGGAGCGCCGCGAGCCCCTCCCCAAACTCGTCGGGCAGGTGAACCGGGCCTTCTGCGAGAGCACCCTTCCCGCCCACTACGCCACGCTGGTCTGCGGGATGGCCGGTCCGGACGGCGGCCTCGACCTCTGCAACGCCGGGCACGTCCGCCCCATCCTCCTTCGGGGCAGCAACGCCTCCCCGCTGCCGCCGGGCGGACTGCCCGTGGGCCTCTTCTGCAGCGCCGAGTTTGCCGTCCAGTCCCTCTCGCTCGGGCCCGGCGACTCCCTCGTGCTCTACACCGACGGGCTGACCGAGGCGCGCGATCCGGCGGGCGACGAATACGGCGCGGACCGGCTGGCCTCGGTCCTCGGCTCGCTTCACGCGCTGGAGCCGCAGGCGCTCCTCTCGGCCTGCCTGGCGGACCACGCCGCGTTCCGCGCGGGGACGCCCGTTTCGGACGACCTCACGCTCCTCGTCCTGCGGCGCGCGGCCTGACTCCATCCCGCCCGCTGAAACCCTTCTCCGTTTTCCGGCATCCAACACCCAAATTCCGCGATTGAAATGCGGGTGGCTTCGGCTATGGTTCCGGTTCACGGGGGGAAGACATTGTCTCTTGGACGGGGAGGGCCATTCCCTCCCCGCCCCACGGGCAAAGCCCGCTGGGCCCCACCCCACCCTTGGGGCTTCCTCCCCCGGATCAAGTCCGGGGTCGGAGGCAACCCAAATCCCTTGGCGGGTGAAGACCGTCTTCCACGGAAACTACCCTCCATCTGCCTTTCGGTGCCACTCCCATGTCCAATCGCGGGATTTGGGAACAGGGTGAGGGGTGAGAGCACGGCCCCGGGGAGGTGACGCCATGATCGGCCCGGCTCTGGCGAAAAGAACGGCGGCCCTGCTTCTCGGCGCGTGCATCGGCCTCGCAGCCGCGGGCGCCATGCCCTCCACCCAGCCCGCCCAGGCGCCCCGCACCCTTACCGGCACCCCCCCGCGGCTCCCGCCGGAGACCGCCCGTTCTCTCAAGGAGAGCGGCCGGCCCAGGGCCGGCTGAAGGAGGACCTCGCCGCGCCTCCTGCGCGGAGCAACGCCATCGCCGAACGGCCGAGCGATGGCGCCGGAAACGAGGGGCCCCTCCTGCGCGCCTGGACGTGGGTGGAGCACGTCTGGCCTCTGGCCGCCAGGGCCGGAGTGGCCGTCCGGAGCACCGTCCGGTGGCTGGAAGACCACGGCTTCCTGGCGGAATAGGCTCCACTCGGAACCTCGGGGAGAGACGGCGAGGCGGCGGGTCGAGAGTCGGGGCCCCCTCCAAGTGGTCGGTGCAGGGTCGGTTGCGCTCCGCCCTCGCCCCCCCGCCATCCCCTTTCGCCCCGGCTGAATCCCGCCCGATGCGCGCGAATGTGAGCGCCAGCACTTCACAAAGAGGGGGCAAGGGTGCATATTGGCACTGGAAGAGGGAGGAGAGGCAGAAAATAGGAGTGAGACCATGAAAGCCTCCCTTTCCGCCGCAGCCCTTCTCTCGGCCACGATCCTTCTCTCCGGCTGCGCACCCAGGATGTCCAATCGCGACTACTCGCTCAACGAAGCCTACCAGCCCATGAACGTCCAATACGGCACGGTGGACAGCATCCGCTCGGTCCTCATCCAGGGCCCCCAGACCGGCGTGGGTCCGATGGCGGGCGCCGTCATCGGGGGCGCCGCGGGCAATGCCATGGGAGGCGGCACCGGGCAGATCATCACGACGGTGGCCGGGGCTCTCCTCGGAGGTTTGGCCGGCGCCGCGGCCGAAGAGGGCGCCTCGCGCCAGGAGGGGCAGCAGATCACCATCCACATGGACGACGGCCGCCTCATCGCCGTGGTACAAAGCGGCAAAGTCGCCTTCGCGCCGGGAGAGCGGGTGCAGGTGCTGACCGCGGCCGACGGGACCACCCGCGTCGAAGCGGCGCCCACGGC
>JAJYCJ010000170.1 GCA_021778515.1 Acidobacteriota bacterium | reverse complement strand
AGGGCGTCGCGCTTGGCCCGCCCGAAGGCGCGCTGGCGGGGCGAGGCAACCAGCTCTCCCAGCGGGGTGTCGGCGATGTTGCCAAGCCGGTGGGCGGGCTCCACGAAGTGGTCGCAGGAGTACAGGTCGCCGTTGTGTTCGAGCGCGGGCGCCGCCCCGCAGGTCTCGGCGAAGACGCAGAGGGAGGAGGGCCGGCCGAACCAGACGCCGAGCGCGACGTCGAAGATCTGCACGAAGACCCGGCCCACGTCCCTGCGCACCCACTCGGCGAAGACCTCCATCAGGAATTCGCCGTACTGCCGGCCCGTGACGGAGCGCGACGTCACACCCTCGCCTCCCGCGTCCCGCTCGACGATGGGAATGAACTGCACCACGGGGGCGCGCGCCGCCTCGCGCAGGAACCGGTAGACCTCGAGCCCGCGGCCGGCATTCGCGGCGTGGACGGCGGTGAGAACGTTGAACTCGACCCCGTGCGCCTGAAGCAGGGCGATGCCGGCCATCACGCGGTCGAAGGTGGGCGAGCCGCCGCGGTCCACGCGGTAGGCGTCGTGCAGCGCCCTCGGCCCGTCGAGGCTGACGCCGACGAGGAAGCCGCTCTCCCGTAAGAAGCGGCACCACTCGGCGTCGAGCGTCGTGCCGTTGGTCTGGAGCGTGTTGAGGATGCGCGTGCCGGGCCTTCGGTATCGCTGCTGCAGACCCACGGCCCGCCTGAAGAAGTCGAGGCCCATGAGCGTCGGCTCGCCCCCCTGCCAGTCGAAGACCACCTCCGGCGCCCGCTGGGCCTCGATGTGCTGGCGCACGGCCGCTTCGAGCAGGGCATCCCGCATGCGCGGGTCTCGGCCGGGGTAGAGCGCCTCCTTGGAGAGATAGAAGCAGTAGGCGCACGCCAGGTTGCAGAGGGCCCCGCGCGGCTTCGCGACGACGTGGAAGGCCTCGGGCGCTGAGGGCCCGGCATCAGGAGGGGTGCTTGGCGTATGCCTCATGTTCGCAGACTCCCCGTGGCTACCTGCCATGACGTCAGAGGGCGGTGCGCGTCTGAGCCATCCTGTTCTGGAGCTTGGCAATCATCTCCGACAGCTTCTCGGGGTTGTAGTAGGTCACGTTCGCGGGATCGGCCCTGTTGTTCTGTTCGAGGGGGTCGGTGAGCAGGTCGTAGAGCTCGTAGACGCTGGCCGCTCCCCCGGGAGCCGGGTCGAAATACATGACGATCTTCCACCTCTCCTCCCGCAGGCAGCGGATGTGGCTGGGCTCCGTCACGATGGGCGCCGCCCCCTCGGTGAGGGGCAGAGAGCCGAGGATCTCGTCGGTGGTGAAGAGGACCGATTCCTGGCCCCGCAGGCCGGGGTTGGCGGGGTGATCGATGGCGTCCTGGATGACGGGGGTGAGGTCGGACCCCGCGAGGTTCAGTCCCTGCCGGTTCGGAACGTCGGCGATGGTGGCGAGCGTGGGCATGAGGTCCACCAGCGAAGCCAGCGCGGGGCTCTGAACGGGCCCGGGGAAGAGCTTCGGGTTGGAGATCACGAGCGGCACGTGGATCGTCTCCTCGTAGGCGCTGTAGGCCTTCTGGCGCATGCCGCCGTGGGAGAGCCCCATTTCTCCGTGGTCGGACAGGCGGATGACGAGAGTGTTCCGGTGGAGGGCGGGGCGGGATTCCAGCGCATCGAGAATCCTGCCGATCTGCTCGTCCGATCTTTGGTGCAGGTAGGCAAAGAAGCGGAGGTACTCCCTGCCCTGATCCTCCGAGGTCAGCGGACCGAGCACGTTGTCGTTGCCCCAGAACAGGGTGGACTGGGCCTGGGCCGGCGGTTTGAAGTCCTCGGGCTGGAAGTTCTTGGGAAGGTCGATCTGATCCAGCGGGGGCGCGTTGAGGTCCACCCCGCCGTAGTTGTCGGAGCCTTTGTAGGGCTTGACGTCGCTGAAGGTGGTCGAGTTCCAACCGATCGGCGGCACCCCCGGGTAGGACATGATGTCGTGGGGGTTGATCAGACAGACGATGAGGGCGAAGGGCTTGGACGAGTGCGCCCTGGCGCTCGTCAGAAACTCGATCACCTGGGAGGCGTAGCGCTCGTCGTAGTTGGTCGTCCCGCCGCCGAACCCCGAGGGGTTCTGGTCCGCGCCTCCCTCGGGCGGCTCCCAGCCGCGAAAGTGATAATTCTCGAGATCTTTCCGGCTCACGACCTCCTGGATGCCGCTGGGGTCCTTGCTGATGTGCCACTTCCCCCGGTACTGCACGTCGTAGCCGGCGCTCTCCAGCATGGACGCCATGTTGCCCTGGTCCGGAGGTGGCTGAAGCGTGGGCTGAACCACGGCGCTCGGCCCCGTGCCGTAGCGCAGGGTCTGGTCCACCTTGTGCTCGGACGGGTAGAGGCCCGTGAAGAGCGTCGCGCGGCTGGGCGTGCACATGGCCGAGGCGCAGAAGGCGCGGGTGAAGGTCAGCCCGTGGTCGGCGAGCCGTTTGCGGTTGGGCAGGTTCGCGTCGGCCCAGCCCTCGGGCCAGTGCTGCGGAAAGCGCTCCTGGTCCGTGATGATGAGGAGGAGGTTGGGCCGCTTCCAGGAGCGGTGCGACACCCGCTCCGGGGCCGAGCCCTCCTCCCTGTCCCCCTTCTCGTCCCCGGCCGCTCCCGCGAGCACCGGCATGGAGGAGAGGGCGACCCCCGAGGCCAGCGCCGCCCCGCTCGTCCTCAAAAACTTCCTGCGGCCCGCGTCCACGTCCGAACGCTCCGAGTCACCCAAGGGTTTCTTCGGCATGAGGTTCCCTCCCCCGAGCGCGTCTTCCGGGACGGCCGGTTGGACGGGATGGCGCTGCTCCCCCGCACCGCCAACCCCCTCCTGTCCCTTTCGCTCGATTCCTTTCTATTTTGTATGGGAGCTACCCGGGGAAAGCAAGCCTCGCGCGCATCCCGCGCTCCCCCAGGGTGAGCGCACCCAGTCGGCCGGGGGCGTGGGGACGGATGGGCGGGAGCCGCCTTTCGGTGCCACTCCCACATCCCCAAATCCCGCGATTGAAATGCGGGTGGCTTCGGCTATGGTTCAGGTTCACGGGGGGGAGACATTGTCTCTTGGACGGGGAGGGCCATTCCCTCCCCGCCCCACGGGCAAAGCCCGCTGGGGCCCCACCCCACC
>JAJYCJ010000007.1:10497-58142 GCA_021778515.1 Acidobacteriota bacterium | reverse complement strand
GACGGGGAGGGCCATTCCCTCCCCGCCCCACGGGCAAAGCCCGCTGGGCCCCACCCCACCCTTGGGGCTTCCTCCCCCGGATCAAGTCCGGGGTCGGAGGCAACCCAAATCCCTTGGCGGGTGAAGATCGCCGTCCACGGAAACTACCATCCATGAGCCTTTCGGAGCCGCTCCAATATCCAATCGCGGGATTTGGGATCATCTCTCATCTTTCATCTCTCATCATTTCTCCTCGTGGTACTCCTGCTCGGTGTTGACGGCCCAGAGGTTCTCCTTGGAGGTGATCCCGGCGAGGATGTTGTCCACGGCGGTCATGGCGCAGAGCATGGAGTGGTCTTGGTTGTTGTACTTGTGCATGCCGTTGCGGCCGATGGGGTAGAGGTTCTCGATCCCGTCCAGGAAGCTCCGCACAACGTGGAAGCGGTCGTAAGTGCCGAAGTAGGCCGGGTAGGTCTTGGGCTGGCGGACGACCACCTTGTCCAGCACCTCCTCGGCCTCGATTACGCCGATGGCGGCCAGTTCCCTCACGGCCAGCTCCCCGATGGCCTCGTCCGTCATTCCCCAGAAATCGTCCCCCTCGTTGCAGAAGTACTCTACGCCCATCCAGACGGTGGAAGGGTCCGCCACCAGGTAGGGGCTCCAGTTGTTGAAGAGCTGGAGGCGGCCGATCTTCACTTCGGGCTCCTGGATGTAGATCCAGTTGTCGGGGATGATGCCGTTCACCGTGGGAATCCGGCTCTCGTTCTTGATCTTCAGCTTGCGCAGCAGTACCCCCACGGTGACGAAGTCGCGGTAGACCAGGCCCGCCGCCACCTCGGCCGCTTCCGCCGGCACGGTGCCCCCCATGGCCGCCACCAAGTCCTTGATGGCCATGGTGCAGAAGAAGAGGTCACCCGACATCTCGTGCCGCTCTCCCGTGACCCCGTTCTCCGTGACCACCGCCTCGATACGTCCGGGCGACCACCGGACACCGACCACCTTCTGGTTCAGCCGCACCTCGCCGCCCGCCGCCGCCACCTGGGCGGCCACCGTCTCCCATATCTGTCCCGGCCCGAGCTTGGGGTAGAGGAAGCGCTCGATGAGGCTCGTCTCCGTTCCTTTCTGGGCGATGCCGCCGCGGCTCCGGAAGGGCTTGCCCAGCGCGTGGAGGACGGCGCTCCACACCGAGAGCCCCTTCACTCGCTGGGCGCCCCACTCGGGCTTGATGACGGAGCAGGGCACGCCCCACACCTTTTCGGTGTAATCGCGAAAGAAGGTGTTGTAGAGCTCCCGGCCGAAGCGGTTGACGAAGAAGTCCTCCAGGGAGCGCTCCTCGCGTATGGGGAAGAGCGAAGCCCGCAGGTAGCTGAAGCCGATACGAACCAGCCGAACGGGGCCGAGCTTGCGCAGCGTGTCCAGGCTGAGGGTGATGGGGTAGCTGAAGAAGCGGCGGAGGAAGAGGATCCGCGAGAGGCGCTGGCGCACCAGCATGACGAGGTTCTCGCGTTCGGGGTCGGGGGCGGGCCGCGACATCGCTTCGCCTCGGAGCGCGCGCGTCCTGGCCTCCTTCGCCAGGGGGATCTCCCGGCGCAGGAGCCGGTCGTCCCGCGACGGCGCCCCCTGCATGGGCAGGACGTTCTGCCACCACTCCATCACACGGTCCGACTTCGAAAAGAAGCGGTGGCCGCCGATGTCCATCCGGTTGCCCTTGTGGACCACCGTCCGCGCGATGCCGCCGATCTCCCCCGTGGCCTCTAGCACGATGGGCTGAACCTCGGTGCGGTCCAGCAGCTCCCACGCCGCCGTCAACCCCGCCGGCCCCGCACCGATGATGATCGCGGTCTTTTTACGCACTGGACGACTCATCGGAACAAGCTCACCTTCCGGATGGCGAAGTTCCAGACAAAAACGAGGGCCGTCGTGATGAGCTTGGAGTACAAGTAGTACAAGCCGGCCACGCTGGTGAGGAGCCACATAAAGAGATCGTTGAGCCCTAGCCCTAGCACACCCACGAGTGCGAAGAGTCCGAATTCCACCCAGCGGTTACTCACGGCACGCTTGCTGAAAACCCACAGGACGCTGAACGTGTAGTTGATGACCAGGCCCACCACAAAGGCGAGGGTGGCTGAGGTCAGGTAAAAGAAACCGCCGTATTGGGTGAGGGCGTAGAGAAGCCCGAAGTCCACCACGAAAGCCACTCCACCCACCACCGTGTACCGAACAAATTGAATCACCGTGTTTTCCGTGGGTGTCGCCAACACCTCCCGCAAGATTCCGGTTCCTTCCCGATAGGCTTCGAGAAGGTCCGCTTTGAGCCCCCCCTCCGACCGTTCGAAAACGAACCGTCGCATGAGGGCAAAGGAGAGAACCGCCAGGGGCAGAGCCCCCACGGCGGCCGTCACCAAAACGTGCACCCCCATCATCTTGAAGAGCTTGAGAATCGCCACCCCTAACACATAGTTCACGCCGTACACCGCGAAAAACTTGAAAATGAGCCGGTTATCGTGGCTTCGGAAGACCAGCCTGCCCGTGGTAGTGAAATTAAAAGCGATGGCGAGCAGCGTTCCCAGAAAGGCGGCCAGGGCGTAGTGGAGCCCGAGCAGAATGAAGGCGGCAAACACCGCATAACCGAAGACGGTATTGAGCGCTCCTACTACCAAGAACCGCAGGAGGCGAGCACGCCAGAACCGGAGAGCGAGCCCTCCGATCTGCCCGTGGCGGGATGAGCCAGCCGGTGGGCCGTTCTGCATGTCGGCGGGCTCTGGCGCACCCGAGAGGGGCTCGCTCTCAGCGATCTTTGAAGAAGGCATGAATGCGCTCCACCATGTAGTCCACCATCTCGTCGGTGATCCCCGGGTAGATGCCCACGAAGAGCGTGTCGTTCATGATGCGGTCCGAGTTTGCCAGCGTGCCGTGCACGCGGCAGGGGATCCCCTGGAAGCCCGGCTGCCTCAGGATGTTCCCTCCGAAGACCAGCCGCGTCTCTATTTTGGCGGCTTCCAGGTGGCGGATCAGCTCCGCCCTCAGCCCCTGCTGGCGCACCGTCATGGGGAAACCGAAGGGGGACGGGTTGGCCAACGGGTGGACCACCGGCAGGATCAGGCGCTCCTCCAGCGGCCGCAGGCCCGCCAGCATCCGCCCGAAGTTGCGGCGTCGCCGATCCACGAAGGAGGGGAGCTTCTCGAGCTGGGCCAGGCCGATGGCGGCCTGCATATCGGTGATCTTCAGGTTGTATCCCAGGTTGCTGTAGATGTACTTGTGGTCGTAACCAAAGGGCAGATCGCCTGACTGCCACGCGAAGCGCTTGCCGCACGTGTTGGATTTCCCAGGCTCACACCAACAGTCGCGGCCCCAGTCCCTCAACGAGACGAGCGTCTTCTTGACGGCGGGCTCGTTGACCGCTACGCCGCCGCCCTCGCCCATGGTCATCTGGTGTGCGGGATAAAAGCTCACCGAAGAGAGCGCGCCGAAGGTACCCACAAGGCGCCCGTCGAAGGTGGCCCCGAGGGCATCGCAGCCGTCCTCCAAGAGCCACAGATCATTCCGCCTCGCCAAATCCACGATGGCTGCCATATCGCATGGGTTGCCCAGCGTGTGGGGGATCATCAGGGCGCGGGTCCGCGGTCCAAGGGCCGCCTCGACGAGTGCGGGATCGACGTTGTAGGTGCCCACCTCGCAGTCCACGAAGAGGGGCACGAGCCCGTTGTGCAGGATGGGCGTAAGCGTCGTCGGAAAGGTCACCGCCGGCGTCAGGATTTCGTCCCCCGGCCGGAGGGGTGGCAGGGGGCCCTCCAGCCCCTTGGCGCAGAGCGTGGCGACCATGAGCAGGTTCGCGGAGGAGCCCGAGTTGACCAGAATAAAGTCATCGCTCCCGAAGAAGAGGGCCAGCCCCGCCTCGAGCTTGCGGGCATAGGGCCCGGCGGTCAGCCAGAAATCCAGCGAGGAGCTCACGAGCTGGGTCATTTCCCGGTCGTCAAAGACGCGGCCCGAGTAGGTGATGCGGGTTTTGCCCGGTACGAAAGCCGGCCGCTCGTGCACGGATCGGTAGTACTCTTCCACCAGGGCCAGGATCTGTTGCTTCAGCTCTTCCTTCGACGCCATCCTCACACCTCGGTTCGTCGCCCGATGGGCCGGTAGAGGGCACCATGGGGCCATTGCACCTCTTTGAGAGCGTTGCGACCGTCCACGATGACCGGGCGCGGCATGGCGGCACACACGGCCCCCCAGTCCAGGCCGAGAAACTCCGGCCAGGCCGTGGCGAGCACCACCGCCTGCGCCTCACGCACCGCGTCTATGGCATTGGGAAAGAGTTCAAGTCCGGAAGGAAGGTGGGGATCGGTCCGGCCGGGCGGCACCTCGGGATCGTAGGCTCGCACCACGGCTCCCCGCCGCAGAAGCTCTTCGACGGCGGCCAGCGCGGGGGACTCCCTCAGATCGTCCGTGAAGGGCTTGAATGTCAGCCCCAGAACGGCCACCTTCTTTCCCTCCGCACCTCCTAGCGGCTCCTCCACCAGGTCCGCCAGATGGCTCGCCCGGGACCGATTGACGGCCATCACCGCCTCCAGGAGCGGCGCGGGCACCCCGCACTCCTGCGCGAACTGTCTGAGGGCGAGCACGTCCTTCGGGAAGCAGCTCCCTCCGTAGCCCGCTCCCGCCTTGAGGTAGGCCAAAAGGCCGGGATGGACCCGACGGCCGTCCACCACGGGCGAGAGTCGGCGGTCCAGGTGGACACCCGTGAACACCTCGTCCACGTCCACCCCGTCGAGGCTCTCGCAGATCATGGCGATCTGGTTGCTGAACGAGATCATCGAGGCGAGCAGCGCGTTGGCCGTGTACTTGATCAGTTCGGCGTTGCGGAGTCCGGTGCGCACAACGGGGCAGGAGAAGGGGGAGTACATCTTCGCTAGCGTGTCTCCCGACCTCTCGTCCCACTGGCCGATCACGATGCGGTCCGGCTCCAGGAAGTCCTCGACGGCGCACCCCTCCCGGAGGAACTCGGGATTCATGCAGAGTCCGAACTGCCCCGCTTTGCGGCCGCTCGTCGTCTCCAGACTGGTCCGCACCAGACCGTCGGTGGTGCCTGGCACCACCGTGCTTTTCACCGTCACCACTCGGTAGGCGGAGCTCCCGGCCAGGGTTCGGCCGATGCCTTCCGCCGCCTCGCGCACGTAGCGCAGGTCGATGTCGCCCTTGGTCGTCGGCGTGCCGACGGCAACGAGCACGATCTCGGCACCCTCCATTCCCTCCTGCAAGGAGAGGCTGGCCCGGAAGTGGCCCTCGGCCACGCCGGCCTTCAGGATGTCGTCAAGCCCAGGCTCCACGATGGGCGAGCGGCCCGCGTTGATCGCCTCCACCACCTCGGGGCGCACATCCACACACTGGACCTGGTGACCCACCTTGGCGAGACAGGCCCCCGTCACGAGCCCCACGTATCCAGTCCCCACCACGCAGACGCGCATTACTCAGCCTCCAAAGGGTGCAACCCGACACGCGCAAGTGCGGTCACACCGGGCGCAGTGGACCTTCCGGGCATCGGAGGGCACCTTGAGGGCCAGCGTTCGCACGGGACGCCTCACCAGCCGGCGGACACAGGCTCCCGCGGGCACCACGATGAGGTCACCCGCCGTGTTCCAGCAGGTCTCGCCCGAGGCCACGTCGAGCGTCCCGATCTCTCCCTCGAGGACCATCTCGTATTCGGTGACTTCGGGGTGCCAATGGAACTCCCCGTCATCGCCCGCCTCGTAGCAGGTCAGGATCAGCTCCAGTCTGGGGTCCCTCACGAAGGGATGGGGCGGGTCGCGGCCCAGATCCCCCACGAGGAAGAGATGGCTCATCCCCTCCCCCGCTGCCTCGTAGTCGGCCCGCCGGATGGTGAAGGCCCGGTCGCCGCGCGTCACCTCCAAGCCGACTCCTTGCCCGCCTCCTCGCGGTAGGAGCGCAGGGTGCGCGCCACCCCCTCCTCCAAGTCCACCTGGGGCCGCCACGGCGTGCATGCGGTCAGCTTCGTGATGTCGGGACAGCGGCGCTGAGGGTTGTCCGTGAGGTAGTCGGCCTCCTCGCTCCGCCGCAGCTCGACGGTGAGCGGCTGGGGCCGGGCAACCTTGCAAACCACCTCCGCCAACTGCCGGATGGTCACCTCCGTCCGGTCGTTTCCCACGTTGTAGGCCTCGCCGGCCGGAGCCGTCATCAGGGCGTAGAGCATGCCGCGGATCTCGTCGCGAATGTAGCAGAACGCCCGCGTGGCCTTCCCGTCGCTCAGGAGCACCAGGGGCCCACCGGCGAGCGCTCCGGCCATGAGGTCGGGGAGGATACGCCGGTCGTCGAGGCGCTGGCCGGGGCCGTACACGTTGAAGGGCCGGATCATCTTGACGGGTATGCCGTACAGCCGGTGGTAGGCCACGCAAAGGGTCTCGCCGAGCCGTTTGGACTCATCGTAGCAGGCCCGGGGGCCCGTACACGAGACAAATCCGCGGTAGTCCTCGCTGGTGGGCACGGACTTCGGGTCCGGATCGCCGTAGATCTCGCTGGTGCTCATGGAGAGGACGCCCTGTGTGCCCTCGCGGGTCAAATCCAGGCAGTTCCGCAGCCCGGCAACGTTCACGTCGATGGTCTCCAGCGGGAAGCGCCGATAGAAAGTGGGCGAGGCGATGCCGGCCCCATGCACGATCCACTCGAAGGGCCCCTCCACGGGAAAGGGCAGGGTCACGTCGTGCTGAAGAAACTGGATGTCCTTCCGCCCGCCCAAGTGTTCGATACGTTCGGGCAGGCCGCTCTTGAAGTTGTCCATCGCCACCAGCTTGCAGGGGCGCTCGAAGGCGATGTCGTTCAGCGCGGCGACGGTGTCGAGCAGATAACTGCACAGAAATCCGCCCACCCCCGTCACGAGCAGCCGCGTACCCTGGAGTGGCGCTAGCGCGCCGGCCATCTCCTCGGCGATCAGTCGTGCATCCTCTCGGATCGTAGGGGTCACTCTCGCCATAGTCTGTCCCTTCGGGCCCGCCGCCCTGCCCCACCGCACCGCGCCCGTTGCGGCGGCCCCATTCTAGTCGAAGTTGATGCGTTCCTTCTCGATAACCAGCGGCCGCTTCTGGACGTGGGTGTAGATGAAACCGATATACTCCCCCAGAATGCCTGTAAAGAAGAGCTGGACCGACCCCAGGAAGAAGACCGCCACCAGGATGGGCGCGATGCCCAGGGTGAATTCGTTCCAGAAGAGCAGTTTGTACACCAGATATCCCATGCCCGCTAAGAAGCTGAGGCCCGACATCAGGAAGCCAATCATGGTGGCCAGGCGAAGCGGGACCCGGCTGTGGCTCGTGATCCCTAGCATCGCCAGGTCGTACAGGCGGTAAAAGTTGTAGGAACTCTTGCCGCGCTTGCGGGCCGGCTGTTCAAACTCAATGATGGTCTGCTCCAAGCCGATTTCGGCAATCAGTCCACGAAAGTATGGATACGGGTCGTTCATTTGCTTTAGCGTCTCAATTACCAATCGATCGTATAGTCCAAATCCGTGGAAGTTCTCAGTGAGCGGAATCTCTGACAATCTATTTACCAACCTGTAATAGAGTCTCCGAATTCTGCGCATCAGCATCGCTTCGTCGCTTCCTCGCTTGACTGCGAGGACCTTCTTGGCTCCTCTGCGCCATTGTTCGATGAGGTCCGGGATGAGTGTCGGAGGATCCTGCAAATCTGCTGCTATTGGGATGACGGCATCTCCTCGGCATTGCAGGAGCCCGTAGTAGCTGGATCGGACTGGACCGAAGTTTCTGCTATTTAGGATGACGCGAACCCGGCGATCATCGGCAGCGAGGCGGCGCAACACTTCGGGAGTCGAGTCCGTGGAGGAATTGTCGATGAAGATGTGCTCATGCTCCACGTCCTGAAGCTTCTCGAACGCTTGCCTGACCTGCTCGCGCAGTTCCAGCAGATTAGCTTCTTCGTTATAGCAAGGCGTCATAACACTGATCAGCTTCACACGAGCCTCCAGCTGTCATAGTTCGTACAACGTGAGCACCTCGTTCTTCAGTCCAAGGGTGATCAGAATCTGTCTCCGGATATCCTCTTGGTATGCCCTCGATGAAATAAGGATGGGCTCCGAACGGTCGTGCAGCTCGCGGGGAGAGAGAATGAGAGTGCCGTCCAGCATTGAGTGCTGCAGGTGGACATTGGAGTCGACGTAGGCCACCACGTCAATCCCTCGCAGTCGCCCCTCGGCCAGTAGACGTTGCGTGTGCGCGCCTGCACCCCAAACGATGATCTTCCTGCCGGATACCCCAATATCTTCAAGCACTCTGTTCAGGTGAGCATCCATCTCCCTTGAATTGCCGATGTAGCGCCTAATGGCCGGCCCTGACTCAGTATCGTAAACGAATTCTTTGGCGATAAGGCCTCGTCCAAGGGAACGAAACATCATGTCGAGCACTGGCAAGGTGCATCCCTCGCCCCCGCTCACTTGATATTGACGCCGAGAAACCTCTCCAAATCCACTGGGCCGAAGGAGGTTCCCTAGTGAAGTCGCAGAAAAATAGTTTATGTGTTCCGCGCTGAACTGTTGAAATGGCGCATCCGGACATCTGTGGAAGCCCATTGCATCCGGCACCTGGATCAACAGTTCACCTTCCGACGAGAGCAGGGGAATAAGAGAATGGACAAACCGGCCAAGGTCACGGATATGTTCAAGAACAGCGAGCAGGAGAATCAGGCCGAAGGACCCGGCGCCAACGGCCACAGGGAGGGATGGTTCCACCCAAATCCCCCGCCTGGCTGCGATTTCTTTGCACATCGGCGACGGGTCAACACCGAGAAGGTTGGTATAACCCCTGTCTCTTAGCGTGAGAAGCATCCCCCCCGTAGAGGCGCCCACTTCCAGGATGCGCCGGTTTCTATCGGGTACCAGATCGGTGATCTCTTCCGCAACTGCCATGAATCTGGCCACATCATGGGCGGGAGGCTCTCCTTCCCTGTCTGCATACTCGTATTTGGACCGTTCGCGATAATAGGCGTCGAACCTGTCTTGGGACGGGATGTGATCTGCGTACGCCATCCCGCACACCCGGCAGGTGCAGACCAGGTAGCCGCTGAGCAATTGCTGACCTTCTGGCTCCAAGAACTTTTGGTGATATAGAATCTCCCTCCCGTCATGGCCGCAGACAGGGCATCTTCGCCGGCCCCACTTAGGTTCGTCCATCGTTCGACCTTCTATGACGCGATTTCTGCCGGTAACCCTTTCACGCCGAAAACCGCCCTTCTTCCTTGACACGTCTCCGATAGCAGGGCATCACAATCGACAGATTCCCTGATCTCTCCTCTACACCAGCACGGGCCTCCTTCTCCCCGGAATTCTGCGCTAGACGACGTCAACCTCGAAGCACATCCTCCTCTAAATTGAACATCATCGACCGACCGGCCATAAGCCTGGATCCCACTTATGGTTCACTCCTTTGAGCCACTTCCCTCATCCGGCAGCGTGATCTCAGAGGATGCCTGGTGTTGCCTCCTAATCCTCTCCAGCAATTCCCCACGGTGAGCATCAATGTTGTCCGGAGCCACCTGAATATAGTGGCAGTCTCCACACGCACGATTCGAATTCCTTCTCCCCTCGAGCATCATCTTGCGGAATTCATACAACCTCTCTCCCTCCCAGATCTGCCGAAGTGATTCGGTGGCTGCGTTTCCTACCACCGTATCATGGGCCCAATCTGCGCAACACAGAGAGACCGAGCCGTCGAAATTGACGGCAAGGGTATAGAAGGGATAAGGGCATACCAGCTTGGGCGTTAAAGGCAGACCATCATAGGTATCTGACCTGGTTCCCAGCCTAAAATCCTTAACGCTCGAATTGGACCATCCCATGAGCTTTTCGATGGAAATGTAGGAACACGTGGACTGAAAATCGTCGAAGAACTGCCGCGCTTCAAGTTCGGAGAGGCCTGTATCGGCTATCTTGACATAGAGCTTGGTAGTCTTAGTCCTTTCATAGAGGTCCCGCACGTTTTGCTTGAATGTCACGTAGTCGATATTCGCACCGGCCACCTGCTTATAGCCCTCGCTTGACACGGCTTCAACGGAGATGCAGATCATGTCTAGCCCGCAGTTGGCCAGTTTCTCGTTCAGTTCTGGCTTCAAGAGCGCCCCGTTCGTCTTAGTCCAGATTCTATCAACGACGTCTGCATCCTTGAGATATCTGACCATTTCGGGAAAGTCTCTGTTCAGGAGGGGCTCACCGTCTTTGTAAAGGTTCGCTATTTTGAGCCTTTTGTCGAACTCCTTCAGGTCCTCCACAATCTTCCTGAAGAGTTCCATTTTCATGAGGCCCTTTGGTCTGCCCACCTTTTTGAGAAGATCCGGATACGCCGTCGGGCAGAACGTGCAATGGAAGTTGCATGCATTGGCGGGGTCTATGTAAATGGCGAACGGCGTCGAAAGAGGGATGATACTCTGAAGGCGCTGCCGCTCCTTGCACCGCAAGCTCCTGGCCTCAATATGGGTTGCACCATGAGTGTTCCCGCTCATGCGGACGCCTCCACTAGATCTCAGCCTTCGTCATGAATTCCAGCATGCCCGCCGAGACCTTCTCGCTTTTTCGATGCATCACCAGTGTCGTATCGGGCGTTGGAGGCCTTTCGATCTCTGTGGGGCGGGACGCCGTAGCACACCAGTTCCCAGGGCACCTCGGCATATCTCCTAAGATATAGGCGATATTGGGGACAGAGGCGGCTAATCAACTCCGGTATGGTCCAGAAATGGTCAGGGCGATGATAGACACAGACGGCCAATACCGGCATCGTGTCGCGGATGATCTCGCGCGCCCCCTGCAGTGCATCGAACTCTCCCCCTTCAATATCCATCTTTATGATAGTCGGCTTCAGCCACCCTTGAAGGGAATCGAGAGGAATTGCTTTCACCTCGACCGCCCCACTCTCATCCAGCCTTGAAGAAATGTCCCCGACCTCCTTGAACCTCATATCTGCAAAGTCGGAGCTGATCGCATCGCAACGAATCTCAATCCTCCGCCGGAGAGAGCGTGGGAGGTTTATGACCAGCGATTGCAGGGAAGAGAAATTGCGAGGGTCGGGCTCAAAGGCGAGATATCTTCGAAAGCGTCCCTTAGACCAGGCAAGAAACTGCGAGAGGGTATCGCCTACATAGGCGCCACAATCGATGTAGACTTCCTCACATTCACAGGCGATCAGGTCATCGGGAAAGTACTGCTCACGAACGGACCGGGGCGGAGAGGGGCCGAAATTCAAGTCCATCCGCCAGTCCAGTTCCCGCGAGAATTCCTCGCGAGATTCCTGATCCGCAAGGCATGAATAGACCATCTTCAGGCGATTCGCATTTTCAATGAGTCGGTACGGAAGGTCGACGGCCCAATACGGCAGGAATCTCTTGGGGAATCTGTAGAAGGCAGCTAGGCATGAGATTACCCTCGTGCAACCCAGGGTACAAAGGTACTCGAATGTCTGGGAATAGTTGTGCTGACTGTTGAAGATGGCAACCAAGAATGTTGAATCCCGGCCATACCGCCTAGCGGCCTCCTGGGGCGGGACAACTTCTCTCCCCTCAATAAGGCCACCCCACAACTTCTCATCCCCGTCAGAAAAGGCGACCACGTCGACTCCCTCTTCCGTCAATCCCGCAAGCAAGAGCCTCCCCAGTCTTCCCGCGCCGTACAGAACCATCTGCCCGAACGGCTCCGATTTGTGCGGGGCGAAGAGCGCTGCCGCCCGGTTCCTTTCTGATCGCAAGTCTCGCCCCAGATAATAGTCCAGGTCGCGAGGGGGCCTAGTCATATTCGACATCTGGCCTCCGCGGGCTTCTGTTGAACGAAGAGCCTCCAGCAGCATTATGGCTCATAGCTCGTCTGCATCGAGGAAAGGCCACATGTCTTCCAGGGACGTTGACACCATAGTTCCGTCTGCCAGTTGTTTGGAGCTGATTCGGGGCGCCGTCACCTGGCGGCTTGAGACTTTCACTCTGCAAATGATGGGGCCTGTTGCCGACAGGACTCTGTGGACGCCCTCCCAGAGATCATCCGACTTTTCGCTGGACGCATAGGCTATCCCGTACCCCTCCACCACCGGCCCGATTGGCGGCAGGGTGAGGCCCCCCTCAGGGCTGCTCGCGGTGAACCGGCCGTCGAAGTAGTTCCGCTGGGTGGCCCGGATGGACTCGTACCCGCCATTGTCCAGCACGAAGAATTTGATGGGCAGAGCAAGCCGGCGGATTGTTTCAAGTTCCTGGAGGTTCATGTGGAAACCGCCATCCCCGTCTATGCAGACCGTTCTTCTTCCACCGCTTGCGATGCATCCACCCAGGGCGGCTGGGACTCCGAAGCCCATCGGCCCTAGGCCTTCCGAGTTGAACACTCGCTGACCCGCTTTGACGCGGAAGGCCTGCATTGTCACTTCGCTGCAAGCGCCGGAGCTACCTGGAACAATCAGGTCCTCTGGCGAGAGCTGCTCGGAGAGGGCATCGACCAGAGCGTAGATGCTGATGCCATCCTCGAACTTGGAATACTCGGGAAGCATCACTGGGTATCTTCTTCTCCATTCCTGACAGCGATTGATCCAGGTTGACCAATCACTGAGACAGTGCCCCGCGAGGTGACTGGCTAGCGCGGACAGAAAGGCCCTGGCATCAGCGCAGACAGGCAACTCTATGGGCATGTCTAGCTTGTTGATTTCCGCCTCATCGATATCGACGATGATCTTCTTTGCCCTTGGGGCAAAGTTCTTGTGGTTGTAACCCGTCTGTCCCAAGTCGAGCCGTGCGCCGATGACGAGCAACAAATCAGCAGCCTGCAGTGCAAAATTGGCGCCGCGCTGCCCGATCGCCCCAGGACGCCCGGCAAACAGTGGGTGGTCATCAGGCAGCAGATCAAGAGCCTTCCAGGTGGTAAGCACCGGGACTTTGAGCAACTCAGTCACGTCGAGAAAGATCCGACCTGCGCCTGCCAGTCTGACACCGTTTCCGAGGAGAATTGCGGGTCTCTTCGCAACGCGGAGGTGGGCCATGACCTGGTCCACGAGTTGGGCCAAACGATCTTCGGAAATCTGCCGGGGCTTCCTCTCCGCCAAGTAACGAGGAAGACTGTCCGGCTCAATTGTCGCCGCCTGAACATCCAAGGGGATGTCGAGCCACACGGGCCCAGGCCTTCCCGTTCGCGCCAGGTGAAAGGCCTTCTCCAGGTGAAACCTGACGGATAGAGGGTCGGTCACCGTGACGGCGTATTTGGTGATGCCGGTCACCATCCGCACAATGTCCAGCTCCTGGAACCCCATCTGGCGGACCCCCCGGTCACCGATCAGGTCTGCCCGTTTGACTTGGCCCGACAGAACGAGCATGGGCGTAGAATCCAGCCACGCAGCTGCAACGCCCGTAATTGCATTGGTCCCACCTGGCCCGGTGGTGACGAGCGCGACGCCCATGTCGTTGGTGTATTGCGCATAGGCTTCCGCGGCAATGGCGCAGGCCTGTTCGTGCAGATTGCACACGTATTTGATTCTTTGATTCCTTCCAAGCGAATCAACCAAGTGCATGCATCCGCCACCGGGCAGCATGAAGATGTGGCCGACGCCTTCCTCGGCAATGCGTTGAATAATATAGTCCGAAACCTTTATCATCGCTTTCTTATCACCCGGCAAGAGCCTGGGCCGAGACCTGTTCCAACAGGCTCTCCGCCGACAGCCGCTGGCCATTCCAGGGGCGGGGGTACAGAAACCCCTTCAATCCAAGCGATTCGGCCGCCTCGATGTTACCCGGGTTATCATCCACAAGCACGTTCACGTTCGCCATCCACCTTAGGAGGTCCCCCTTGGTAGCGTCCGTCGGTGGCCCTCCATCCGATGGCCTTGGCGAGGGCACACAGGCGAAGACTTGAATCCACCGCCCGAAGTTATCCAACACCCATTGTGCCCAAAATCCCGATGCGTAGCGGGGAATCGCGGTTAGCACCACGTGTCTGAAGCTGGTCCCGTGGCGCTCGAACCAAGCCAGCGCAGCCGGGGACGGACGCAGGGGCGCCTCGAAGACTGCCCGCCGGAAGCCGTCCACCGACTCCAGGTACTCCTCGCGGCCAACGCCCAGAATCTGGTCCGGAGGGTTCTCCGTGAGAGCGGAGTAGGACCGGACTGGGGAGTGGGGGTGGCCAGGAAGCCACGCCCTATCAAACCACTCTCTCTGGAAGTCGTTGAGAACGTCGTCCACGTCCCAGGCTATCGTCCGCACGCCGTGTCTCCCGGTCGCCTCACTCCAACCAGTAGGTCAGGAGTGTCTTGCGATCCTTGTTCTGCCCGATCACTGGATCGGTGTAATAGGAGTCGTCTTTGTAGTGCGTGGAGGAAATTTCCTCGATGATGGCCCCGATGGGGCTGAAAAAAGCGTGCCGCACACCCCGCTCCACGGTCACCACGTCGCCGGCCCTCCGCACCTCTGCTACGCTGTCGAGCTCGAGCTGAATCTCGCCGTAGAGCACGTGAAAGGTCTCCTCCTTTAGCTTGTGGAATTGCTCGGGGTGGCGCTGCCCAGCGAGCAAGGCGATAATCTTCTTGCAGTATTCCCGGTTTACCACGGTGATCATGGTTAGTCCGAACTCGTCGAAGCGGTCGAGGCCGTAATGGTGAGAGATCTCAAGGTCAACTTGGCGCGGAACGGCGACGCCGCTCCTCCGGATAAGCTCCCGGACCCGGGCCACGATGTCATAGATACGCTGCTGGTTGTCGACCTTCCGCACCGATGAGGAGAGGATAGGAGCCAGGGCGGGGACGTCCGCCTCCGGGTAGAAGTCCACGTACTTAGAGAGGTCGTTGGCGGTCAGCTGGTCTTCCTGGGTCGGTATGGCGAGGAGGAGGTCCTTCAGATCAAGCTTCCGCCCGGCTGGGATGGGAACCGCCGCGAAGACTCCACGGCGCAAATCGTGTAGGTTCCTTGCCTCGGCTGGGCTGCTCTCCTGCCGGCCCTCCCCGCCGCAGTAGGCGAAGGCCTGGCCTGCCGCGGTGAGCCAGGCCCTGATCTGCTCCGCGTTGGCCGAATAGGAATTGAGCGCGTACTTGTCCGTGGTCACTCCCACGTGCTTCTCAAAGAGGGTCGCCCCTTTGGCCACGGCGAGCTTGACGGGCTCGATGGCGTCCGGGGGTTCGTGGGTCGAGAATCCGACCCGGATCTTCGGATACCGCGCCTTCAGTAGGTCGATTTGGTTTAGCTGCATTCGCTCGATTGGGCTGGGGTACTCAGCCACACAGTGCATGAGCGCAAGATCCTTAGCCCTGTGTTCGAAGAAGCTCACGACTCGGTCCATCTCCTCCATCGTGGCCCCAGCCGTGGAGACGATGACGGGCTTGCCCGTTCGGACCACCCGCTCGAGCAGGGGCCAGTCGGTGGAGGAGCAACTGGCGATCTTCAGGTAATCGATGCCGTGGGCCACAAGGAGATCCACGGATTGCTCATCGAAGGGTGTGCAGACCGTAAGGAAGCCGCGTTTCTGCATCTCCGCCAGGAGGATGCGGAACTCTTTTTCGGATAGGCGGGTCTCCATGAAGCGCTTCACAAACTTCACGTCCGTTCGCGTGCGGTAAGCCGGGTGGATGAAGGATTCCAGTTGGCGGTACTGGAGCTTGAACCCGAAACGGAAGGGGAAACCCTGGCATGCCTCGTGAACGCTTTGGATGATCTTGAGGCCGTGCTTAACGTCCCCCATGTGGTTGTTGGCCATCTCGAAGACGAAGAAGGGGTTAGGAATCGGGTCAGGCATGGGCTGCCTCCTCAGTCACCGTTTTGGCCATGCGCTATGCGGCCCTGGCCACAGGCCCGCCACCAAGCCATCGTCCGTCTCAACGCCGACTCTTGGGAGACCGTCTGTCCAAGACCCAGCTCCTCCCTGGCCCGGCGAACGCACGGGACGTACCGGGGCGCGATCGCGCCGCGGTTGGCCCGTTGCACTACCCGGACCTCGAGAGCAGGGGCCTCCAGGCTAGCTACAGCGCCGGCCAGATCCGCAATGCTGATCGCCTCCTCCGAGCCAACGTTGTACGGGCGACCTGCCCTGCCCTTGAACAGGATAGTCCAGAGCCATACGGCCAAGTCGGCGGCGTAGAGGTAGGAGCGGAAGGGTGTGCCGTCGCCGGCCACCTCGACCGGCCGCTTTTCCAAGGCGTCGCGGATGAAGTTGCCCACCGCGAAGTGCCCGTCCAGGGGGAGGTGCGGTCCGACGAAGGCGAAACACCGCGCGATCATGCTCTCCGTCCCGCCCGCGTCTGCCCGCAGCACACAGAGGAGCTCGCCGGCCCGTTTGGCCTCGCCGTAGGCAGAGCGCGCATCGGTGGGAGGGGGCGCCCCGGAGTACTCCTCGGAGAGCCTCTCGAGGTTGGGAGGTTGGGGGCCGTAGACAGCCCCCGTACTGACAAAGAGCAGGCGCCGGGTGCCCGCGGCCGCCGCAAAGTCCAGGACCTGCCTCGTTCCGTCCACAATGGTCGAAAACATGGATTCGGGGTCCCGGTCGCTCCCTATGGTGGACGATTCCGCAGCCCCGTGAATGATGTGGCTATACTCGCCAGTCGGAAAGGCGAAGTTCTTCACGTCCCCCTGCACCAAGGATACGGCCGGGTCACCCGCGGCGTGCGGCACCCGCGCCACGAAGGAGGCCGGGTCGCGGGTCAGGAGGGTGATGCAAGAGGCAAGCCCGAGCTCGCGGTTGGCGTACAGAAACGACTCCAGAAGCCACCGGCCGAAAAAGCCCGTGCCGCCCGTCACGAAAATCCGCTGGTTGCGCAGGCCCTCCCACAAGTCCCGGGTCCGCTCCAGGACCGAGGAAAGATCCTCCTCGAAGAGGGGCGGGCTGGCCTGGAATACGGCAGTTGCCGCAGATTTGCTCCTAGGGTTCATGTCACCCGTCCTGAAGTGGTCGGCCGCTGGTGCCTAGCCAGGGTGCCTTACCACTCTCCCACAACGATTCCAGGTACTTCACGTCCCTGAGAGTGTCCATGCACTGCCAGAAACCGTCGTGGCGGTAAGCCACGAGCTGGCCCTCGGCGGCGAGGCGCTCCATGGGCTGGCGCTCCCAGATCATGGCGTCGCCCTCGATGTAGTCGAGCACCCTCGGTTCGAGCACGAAGAAGCCGCCGCTGATCCACCCCTCCCCCGCCTGGGGCTTTTCGGCAAAGCGGGAGATGAAGTGGCCATCCATGCTGAGGGCGCCGAAGCGCGCCGGCGGACGGACCGCGGTGAGGGTAGCCAGCTTGCCGTGGCTCCGGTGAAAAGCGAGGAGGGCGCCGAGGTCCACGTCGGCCACGCCGTCTCCGTAGGTCATCAGGAAGGTGCCGTCCTGAACCCACGAGGCCACGCGCTTGAGGCGGCCCCCCGTCTCGGTGGAGGGGCCCGTGTCCACTAGGTGTACGAGCCAATCCTCTCGCTCGCCGTCCTTGACCTCCACCTGACCCTTGCCCAGGTCGATGCTCAGGCTGCCGCGCAGGTAGTAGTAATTGAGGAAGTAGTTCTTGATGAGTTCGCCCTTGTAGCCCAGCGCCACGACGAACTCCTTGAAGCCCTGGCAGGCATAGAGGCTCATGATGTGCCACAGCATGGGGCGGCCGCCGATCTCCACCATCGGCTTGGGCTTCAGGGTGGTCTCCTCCTGGAGCCGCGTCCCCAATCCACCCGCGAGGATGACGGTCTTCATGGCGCCATGAGCCTCCCTTCCGCGGCGTCAGTTTTGCACCCGGCCCGGGGGGAGTCAAGTAAAGGGTGAAAAGTAAAAGGAGAGCCATCGCGACCTGAAGGTCGCTCGTGCGAAAGGCAGTGAGGAGTGAGGAATGAGGAGAAAAAGCCCACCGCGGCCAACGGCATAAGACCGACCACCGATGCCCGACGGTGGACGCGCGGTGCCGTAGGAGGGACCTCCTGGTCCCGATGGATCAGGGTCGCCGCCTGGAGGCGCCTCCACCATGGGGGGTGGTGCTTCGCAAGGGGGGCGCCCGCCCCACGGGGAGATGCCGTGGCGCGGCCGCCCCCGGCTGCGAAACCCCGTGGGCACACCGTGGGAGCCGTCGCCCGACGGCGACTTGGTCAGGACTATCGGCCGCAAGGATGGGGCCGATACAAAGGCCGTCCCGCGATCTCCCGTAGCGGCCGACTCCCGCCGGCCGGACCACGGGGCTGGAACCACCATCTGTGTCCGGCCGTTGATTGGCCGTCACTGCGAGGCCCGAAGGGCCGTGGCAGTCCCTCCTCCGAGACTGAGGGCTGAGCATCCAGTCTTACAAGCTAGGGATTGCTTCGCTTGAAGCCCGCTGGAGAGAGCCCTCGCAATGACGGGCTAGGGGTGGCCCATGCAGCGGCCGATCGCTGATCGGCCGGTGAACGATGGCCTTCGAAGCGGCGGGCGGGGGCGCCCGCCCCACGGCCGCCCGTACGGGCGGCCGTCCCTGGCTACCCGGGATCGGGCCCGGTGCCGTTGTTTCGTGTCCGTACGGGCGGCCGTCCCTGGCCGCCCGGATCCTCGCCGGGTGCCGCATCGGTGGCGGGAGGCCACGGAGGGCCTCCCCTACGCCGGGTTCGATGGCCGGTGCTCTTTCGTAGCGGTCGCATCCTTGCGGCCGACCTCTCCACCCTTCACCGCCTTCGGCCTCGTCCGCTCCTGGGGTATGATGGCCGGGCGGGCTCTGATCCCCTTGCCTACGGAGGGTTCGGCGGCATGGCTGGGCGTTGCTCATGATGTGGCTCGTTTCCTTTATGCTCCTGTGCCTGGCGGCGTGGGTTGCGAGGCGGCGCTGGCCGGGCGTGGACCGGTGGTTCGGCGGCCTGCTGGAACCCCCGCCGGAAGAAGATCAGGCATCGAAGCGTCCCTGGGGCTGGCTCGCGCTGGGCCTCGTGGTACTTGGCCTGGCCTTCACCATCCTGGAGGTCAACCAGCCCTATTACTTTACGCAGGACGACGCGCTGGTGACGGAGCTGCCGGGCATGCTCTATGGTTGCCGGGCGCTGTGGCGGGGCGAGTTCCCCGACTACAGTCCAAACTGCCTTTTGGGCGGCCCCGTGGCCTCCTCCGGCGGGGGCTCTCTGACCTACCCCCCCACTTGGCTCGCCTACGCCATCGCCCGATACGGCCTGCACGACGAGTACGCCCTGCTGGAGGTCTTCGCGGCCCTGCACCTGCTGGCGGGCTTCCTCCTGATGTGGTGGCTGGCGCGCCGCCTGCGCCTCTCTCCCATGGCCGCCACGCTCGCGTCGCTGGCTCTCGTCCTCTCGGGCGGTGTGCTCATCATGGGCCGGTGCTGGCACATGATCCTTCCCACGGTGGTGGCGGGACCGGCCATCGCCCTCTGCCTGCTCTGGCTGAAGGAGAAGCCCATCGGCTGGCGCTGGGCCCTCGTGACGGGGCTCGTCCTCGGCGTCTACTACCAGGTGGGATTTCCTCAGGAGTGGGCTTACGCAGCGCTCTTCTTCGGCCTGGGGGTGCTCTGGCTCGTGCTCTGGGAGGAGATCACCTGGCGCCGGGCCCTTTGGAGCCTGCCGGCCCTGACCTGGGCAGCGGCCCTGGCGGCGCCCCTGCTCTGGTGCCAGATGAGCTTCGCCCGCAACATGGTGCGCCCGCCCTCTTACGGCCGCGGCATCCTACCGGGCCTCGCGGCACTCTTCCTCCCGGCCCCGCTGGTCCACTGCCCCCATCCCAACTTCTGGGGCAGCACCGATCTTCGCTACATGAGCGAGTTCTACTACTTCGGGACCATTCTGGCCGTCACCTTCGTGCTGGGTCTGGTGGCGTGGCTCACCTCGCGCTGGAGGCGGGACTGGGGTCAGCGGCGGCTCTGGTTCTTTCTAGCCGTGGTAGCCTTCCTGCTGGCCTTGGGCGAACAGGGAGGGCTCTGGCAGATCCTGAGCCACCTGCCCTTCCTCTCTCTCGTGAACAACAACCCCTTCCGGGCCCTGCCCTTCATGGTCCTCTTCGTGGCCCTGGCGGGAGGGGCGGTTCTGGACCGCCTCCTCAGGCCGCTGACCCCGCGCCGGTGGGCGCCCCTGGCGGTGGGACTGCTCGGCTGTTCGCTCCTGCTCTATCACGCCTCCATCGCCCGGCCGGCCTTTTACTCCTATGGCTTTAAGCCCTATCCGGCGTTGCCCCCGCCTCTCGCCAAGGCCCTGGACGCCGGTTCGCCGCCCCAGGGGCGCCTCATCCCCATCGCCCCCATGCGCTCCCTCCTGCCCGGCTACGGCCTCTCGATGATGCACGGCCTTCCTGTCGTCTACGGCCTCTACTCCTTCTTCGGCTACGACCCGCTGGTCCAATCCCTGCCTCCCTTCCGCCTTGCTTACGACAGGCTCCGGCAGGACACCCCCGCCGCCCTCAAGGCCTACGGCGTGCGCTACCTCGTGCTCAACGAGGCGGCCGTTCACCCCCTCTTCTCGCCCAACCCAGTCGAGCGGGGGATGGAGGGCATCTCGGCCCTGCGGCCGGTCCTCTTGTACCTGCCCAGGCTTGACGTGGCCTCGCATACCGTCGCCTCCCCCGACGACGTCTGGACGCTCAAAGGCGCAGACCCGCTGGCCTTCCCCACGGGCGATCCCGGCCACTCCCTGCCAATCCGCTTCCCTAGCCGTGGCATCAACGTGGCCCTCAACGGCATGGGGCCCGGCCCGGTGACGGTCAACTTTCTCTGGTACCGCCAGATGCACGCCACGGCCGACGGCCAAGCCGTCCCCTGCCATCCCGACCAGTGGGGCCGAATCCAGGTGGAGCTGTCCAAACCGGCCCGCAACCTCGCCATCCGCTTCGATCCAGGCTGGCTGAAGGGGCTGCTCAACGGTGGCCTGCTGGCCTTGCTCGGCCTCCTCCTCACCGCGTGGTTCAACAGGCGGCTCCGAGAATCTTCGGGAGGTGCCTCCCTCGCCCGAGGGGCAGGCGCCGGGTGAACGGGTGAAATCTCGCCGCAGGAGGCCCCTCCAGAGGCCGATCCGCCGTTCCCTTCCCACCCGTCGCGCTCTGGAGAGCGCTCCTACGAGGTGAGGTGAGGGGCGGATGGCGGGCGAGGGCGCGCCGCTCCACAGGCGCCAACCCACCATCCTCTTTTTCTTTTGTGGCGCGGCTGCCCCCAGCCGCGAACAGGCGGGCGGGGGCGCCCGCCCCACGGGCAACAAGGGCTTCGGGGTGGTTCTTCTTCCCCCTCCCCCGCCACTCCTTGTCTCCGGGGAGTGACACCCCGTGTCACCCGGCGCGGCGGCCCTTTGGATTCTCCGCCCTTTGCCTCTGGCACCGGGATTGCTTTACACTGGGCTCACAGGAGGTGTGCATGAAGAAACAGAAAGGTTTTACGCTGATCGAGCTCCTCATCGTCGTGGCGATCATCGGCATCATTGCCGCCATCGCCATCCCCAACCTGCTCTCCGCCATCCAGCGCGCCAAGCAGAAGAGGGCCATGAGCGAGGTCCGCTCCATCGCCACGGCCGTGCAGTCCTACGCTACGGACACGAACCAGTATCCCACCCAGACTGCGGGCGCGCTCAGTGGTGGCGCTGGATCCTTGTTGACCCCCGATTACATCAAGGTGGTTCCCAACCCCGATCCCTGGAACGTGGCGTACCAGTATTCCGGCACCTCGAACCAATTTGACGTAGCCTCCCTTGGGAAGGACGGTTCACCGGACCTTTGGCCCGGTGTATATGGCACCGCCAACTACTCCACGGTAGTCTCCACCACGTGCTTCGAGTGCGATATCGCCTGGCAGGGCGATACCTTTGCGGTCCTACCCAACGGCCCGCAGCACACCTGCCAGTGATTTCGTAGTCATTCCTTCACAGGGACAAGAAAGGGCCCCGGTGACCTGACCGGGGCCTTTTCTTGTGGGGTAGCGATTCGCCGCGAAGCCGCCTGCAAAGTGGATTGGGGGCTTGGTGGGGGAAATCCGGGTGAACGATCCGCTCGCTTCTTCGCCCAACAGCGATTCGCTCAATAGCCTTCTTGGAGTCTAGCGTCTAGCGCTTGGCGTCTCACCTCTGGCCTCTCCACTCATCACCGCCTCAGCCGGCACCACGGCCCCAGTGGAGGCCAGGCCGTCCAGCGCCCGCCGGGCCATCCGCTCCAGCCCCTTGATATCCTTCGCCTTGGCCTTGGCGAGGCAGTCTTCCAGCACCTGTTGAGCCTCTAGCTTCTGCCCGTTGGCCGCCAGCGCCTGGCCATAGACGAGCAGGTACCAGGGCTGACCGCCGTGCGCAGCCCGGACCGCCCGCAGGGCCATGCTGAGCGCCTCCTGGCGGACGACAGGGGCGGGGTGAGGGATCAGGAGCAGATCGGTAGCCGCCTCGAAGAAGAGCGCGGGGTTGCCGCGGCGCATCTTTAGTGCCCGCTCCATGTAGGGCGCCCCCTCCTGGGCTTGCCCCTGCCCGAGGAGGGCCACCGCCAAGCGGACGGCGATCCCGCTGCTCTTGGAATGTTCGGCCAGACCGGCCCGGGCCACCTGCTCCGCCTCGCGGCACCGGCCGAGCCCCAGCAAAGCCTCGGCCTCGCTCTCGATGGCACTCTCCTGGCCGGGTGCGAGGGTCAGGGCGCGCCTGGAGAACTCCAGGGCTTGCGCGTACTGGGCCTGCCTCACGCAGGCGTAGGCCAGGGCGGAGAGCGCGTTCGCCTTCTGATCCTTCCATTGGCTCGCGGCCAGGGCCTGGCGCAGGCAGGCCTCGCCCTCCTTGAATTCCCCCTCCCGCACGAGGATGCCACCCAGGTTGTACCAATTGGGGTAGACGGGGCCCAGGGAAATGGCCTTCTTGAGCAGGGTCTTGGCCCCCTCGATGTTCTTGTACTTGTCGTAATAGACCATGCCCAGCCCGCCCATGGCCACGTAATTGCCCTTGGGAGCTACCTCGAGCGAATGGGTGAAGAGCGATTCGCTGTCCCTCCAGACCGTGACCTGAAAGGCCGTCTGGAGCCCCAGGGTGAGAAGCAAGCCGCAGAACAGATAGAGGGCGATGCGGGTTCCCAGCCCCCTCCCTTTCACCCATCGGTAGACGGTCCAGACGAGAATGACGAAGAGCCCCGTGTAGGTGAAGTAGGTGTAGCGATCGGCATAGGCCTGCGGGGAGCCCACGCGGATGAGGCCGATGACGGGCACCAGCGTACCGAGGAACCACAGCCAGCCCACGAGCAGGAACGGAGCCCTCTGCGCCAGGCGCAGAGCGAGCAGGGTGACGGCCATCAGCAAGAGGAGCGGCGGGAGGACGCTTACCACCGTCAGGCCGAGAAGTGTGACGGGGTAGAAAAAGCTGAGCCCCACGGGAAAGAAGAGCTTGGCGATGTATTGCCCGTAGGCGTAAAGAACCGTCTCCAGGCGCAGGCCGATGGGAAAGGCCCTCGTGCTCGGCAAAGATCCGCCGAGCGCATTGGTCAGGTAGGTCCCCACGCTGAAGCCGAAGACCAGCAGAAAGAGGGGGATCTTTTCGCGAACGAGGGGCCAGATCTGGCGCAGCCAACCTGGCTTCAGCCGATAGGGCCACGGCGGGACCTTGCCCTCTTCACGGGGCGGCCACGGCTCGAAGGGGTCCAACCGCCCCAGCGGCCAGAGGTCCAGCAGCAGGAGAAGAAAGGGCAGGGTCACGAGCATGGGCTTGGCGAGCAGGCTCAGGAGGAGGCAGACGAAAATCGTCCAGTAGGCTCGCCTGCTCCGGCTCTCGACGTAGTAGGCGTACGCCAGAAGCGCCAGCAGGCCGAAGAGCGTGGAGAGCACCTCCTTGCGCTCGGCGATCCAGGCCACGGCCTCCACGTGCATGGGGTGGAGGCCAAAGAGGGCCGCCACCGCCCAGCTCGGCCAGGGCTCCTTCGTCATCTTGGTGAGGGCCCAAAAGAGCAGAAGTGTGCTGATGAGGTGGTAGAGCAGGCTCATAGCGTGGGCGCCGCCGGGGTTCATCCCGAAGAGCTGGCAATCCAGCATGTGGGAGAGGAGCGTGAGCGGTGTATAGAGGTATAACGGCGTGTGGGTGAAGGCGTAAAGGAACCCCCTCCAGGTCAGCCCCGCCTGGACCACCGGGTTAGCGGTCACATAAGCCGGGTCGTCATAATTGACGAAGCCGCAGTGGACCACGTAGAAGTAGGCCGCCGCGGTCATCGCGACCAGTGAAAGGGCCATCCACCCCTCGCGGGGAATTCTGCGCCACCGTTGGGGAACGCTCACCACTCACCCCTCCCAAGGTCGTTTCTTCCGGCAGGCGCCTATCCCGCTGGAGGCCAACGCCTTTATTATACTACGCTGAACCCGCAGCACTGTGCAGACTCGGGCTCGCGGCAACCGGTAGAGGTGAACGCGGCCGCTAGGGATTCGCGCCCGGGACCGCAGCGGGGGGTGGTGTTCCCCGCGCCTTCAAACAGGGCGGGGCCAAGCGGGAGGCAGCCTGCTGGGCCGCCTTCCCTCCCTGGACCATCGCGAGCCGCTCCGCCTGAGCTTGGGCCTTTATCGCTTCCTCGCGCTGTCGCAGTGCGCACCATGCGGCGGCGAGGGTGGAGAAAGCCGGCCAGCTTCCCGGCTCGGCCCGAATCACGCTTTCCACCACGGTGAGCGCCTTCTCGGCAATGGGCCTAGGAATGCCAGGAGGCGCCAGCATCAGAGCCGCCACCTCCCGCCACACGGCAGGGCCACCCAGGTGAAGGGCTCGGTCGAAGACCGCCAGGGCCTGCTCCGGGCGGCCGAGCACCTCCAGCGTGAGGCCCAGATTGGCCTGCACCAGCCAGTCCCCGGAAAAGAGGACTTCCGCTTTGCGAAGAACCGCTAGGGCCTGCTCCGGTTGACCGCCGTTCCGCAGGGCGCTCGCCAGCGTGATGGGCGCCTCCACCATGTAGGGCTGACGCTCCCAGGCCCTCCGCAGATAGGGCACGGCTTCAGCGGAGCGGTGCTCCACGGCCAAGAGCCGCCCTAATCCATAGAGAGCTAGACTCTCACTGGCGCCGCCGATGTGGAGGGCCTCGCGATAACAGGCCTCGGCTGGACCGTACTCCCCCTCCCGCACCAGGACGTCGCCCAAATTCACCCTCGTGTAGCCGATACCCGGCGCGATCGCCACCGCATTTTCGAGGGCCTTCTGCGCCAGGGTGAGCTGGTCCTTCTCCATGTAAGTATGGCCTAGCACGGCCCAGGCCACATAGTTGCCCTTCGGGTAGAGGGCCAGCGATCGCCCGAAGAGCTCCTCGTCGCTCCGCCAGTTCCGCACTTGGTACCAGGTAATAACGGTCAGAAGGAGCAGCAGCGCCATGAAGGCGCCCTTCAGCCACGAAGGGTTGAGGTGAAAATGCTCCGCCCCGTCGGATATACCCCAAACGAGGGCGGCGAAGGGGCCCAACAGAGTGAAATAGGTATACCGGTCGGCGTAGGCCTGGAGGGAGCCCACCTGGAGGAGCCCGATGACGGGCAGGAGGGTCACCACGAAGAACAGGGTGCCGATGAGCAGGTAAGGGGCCCGCGCTCGCAACCGGACCCCCAGCCAGAGCAGGAGGATCAGCAGGAGCGCCGAAATGGCCGCCAAACCCCACGGTACACTGCCGGGGTAAGGGTAATAGACGGAAAGCCCCGCCGGCACAAAGGTCTTAGCCAGATACTGGCCGTAAGCATCACAGGCATTGCCGATCCGCCAAGGCAGAGGCAGAGCCGCAAGCGACGTGAGAGCGCCGCCTTCGCGGTTGGCCACCACGGTTAAGACGGAAAAGGCGAGGCTCACCCCGAACCACGGGAGCTTCTCCTTCAGAAGCGGCCAAACCGACGTCCAGTGGGAAGCCCATGGGGAGCGAGCCACTTGGGATGCACCGTTCCCCGCGCCTCCCCACTTCCGGCGTTCCAGGGGCCAGACATCCGCCAGCAAGAACACCACCGGAAGAGTCACGGCCATCGGCTTAGCCAAGAGGGCGCACACGAAGAGGAGGCTCACAGCCAAGTACCCTCCCGGTCTCCGTCGGCGCGCGTACGCGCCGTAGGCCAGAAGAGCCAGCAGGGTGAAGAGCGTGCAGAGCAGCTCCTTGCGCTCGGCGATCCAGACCACGGCCTCCACGTGCAGCGGGTGGAGAGCGAAGAGGGCCGCCACGGCGGCACTCCGTCCCGGCTCATTCGTTGCCAAGCGGAACAAGAGATAAACGAGGACGATACAGATGAGGTGCAGGATCAGGTTAGTGAGGTGATGGCCGCCCGCCCATTGGCCGTAGAGCTGGCAATCGAACATGTGGGAAAGAAGCGTAAGAGGATAGTAGAGATGGAAGTGCAGATGCGTGAAGGCGTAGCGGAGGTTTGCCCAGGAGAGGCCGTGGCTCATGGCCGTATCGGGACCGACGTAGTAGGCGTCGTCGTAGCCGGTGAAGGGGAAGCGGACCACCTGACCGTAAGCGGCGAGCGTCAGCAGGAGGATGAACGCGAGCCATCCCGCCTCCCTCCAGCGGCCCCACGACCACTCCCTCATGCCTCAGCTCCTCGCCTATGGTTGCAAGAGGGCCCTCCAAAGGCCGACATCCATTCGCTTCCACCCTTCGCGATCGGACAATCGCTCCCACAACCACCGCGCTGCCGGTGTACGAATCGCCGCCCGCGGAAGCCAGCCGTTCCCAAAGCGACCCCGACGCCCTTCATGGTCCCTCCCTCCGCTGGTAAAGAACTGCCGAACCCACTTCGCCCGCGCGAACGTATTCGCGCCGAAGGAGAGCCGCCACGGGGGAGCGCGGATCCAGATAGTCCTTCTCCAGGGCCTCGGGCATCAGCACGAATCGCGGCCGCTCCTTGGTCATCTGCGCCGCCGCGATCTCGTGGTCGCGCAGGTCGTTGTAGTGCCTGTCGAGCGGCTGGAAGTAGGTGTAGCCGATGGCGGCGGGAGCCGTGTAGAGGTAAACCTCCCCGCCCTCGGGGAGGGCCACCAGCGTGTCCCCCGGGTGCAGGACGCCGGGTGCCCGCAGGTACCGGTTGATGGGCGATTCCCGCAGGGTCCGGTCGGCGTCCGTGAACTCCCAGGCCGCGGGCCTGTAGAACCACCACCCCCTCAGCGCATAGGCCGCCCCGGCCGCCAGGAGCACGACCGCGGCGGCGGCGACCGCCCCGCGCGCCCTGGGCGAAGGCCCCTCCCGCCCGATCCACGCCAGCCAGAGCAGGCCGAGGGGACCGAGGGCGAAGACCAGGTGCAGCCAGTTCGCGTTGCCCCTCAACAAAAGCCCCAGCGCGAGGAAGGTCACGGCGACGGCCGCGGCTTCCCAGGGGCTCCCCATGCGGTGCCGGCGGAGCCATGCCGCGAACCGGGCGAAGGCCCACGCGACGAGGGCGGCGAAGGCCGCCAGGAGGATGCCGTAGAGAAGGAACCCGGCCAGGCTCGTCACCGCCTGGCCCACGCTGGGCCTCTGGAGCCAGTGGCTCCACAGGTCCCCCAGGCGCCAGGGCACGTCCTGAAAGGGGAAGTGGGCGTTCTCGTTGCCCAGGCGGCTGTAGTTGTGCATGGGCCAGCGCACCACGTCGCGCCAGAAGGCCCCAAGGCCGCCCAGCCAGGCCATCGCGCCGAGGAAGGGAAGCCAGAGGAGCGAAAAGCCCGCCGCGAAGGCCGCCCCCTTGCGCACCCTGGCCTCGGGCTCCAGGGCCCACAGGATGCCCGCCGAGAGGAGGGCCAGGACTCCCTGGGGCTGGAGGGTGAAGGCCGCCAACCCCGCGAGAAGCCCCTCCGCCGCCCAGCCTCGGGTGCCGAGGCCGCCCGGCTTGCAGAGGAGCGCCCACGCGCCGATCAGGAAGGCGTTGGCGAGCCACTGGTGGGAGGGAATGGGCCAGAAGGCGTAGAGGGCCACGGGGTAGAGGGCGGCCAGCAGCCAGGCGTTGCGGGCGCTCCAGCCGCTGCGCTTCAGAAGCAGGGCGGCCAGCCACCAGGAGAGGAGGATCAGCACGAGGCTCGCGTAACGCCCCCGCGTCAGCGGATGGTCGCCCCCCGCACCCACGATCGGCGCCAGCCACAGGAAAACGCCCGGCGGGGTGAAGTTGAAGAAATCCCGGTAGGGCACCTCCCCCGCCGCCACACGGCGGGCGTCGTAGTCGACGATGCACTCGTCCCACTTGGGCGGGTTGAAGACGGGGCTGATCAGGCTGAGGAGCACCGCGCCCACGACCAGGGCAAGGAGGACGCCGCCGATCCAGCCCGAGAGCCTCCGCCGCGGCGCGCCCGCCACCGCGACCGCGTCCTGTCCTCCTGAGCTCATGGCCGCCTCTCACCTCCCGTCGCAGGGCCGGGCGACCCGGGATCGCCCCACCGCCATTGTACTCCGTGGGGCGATGGCGCTTTTTCCTGCGGTCATACTGGCCAGCGAAGCGCGTCCAGGATCGCGCCGGCAGTGGGTGAAGGGCGGGACTCAGGACTCCCTGGAAGGACAGTGGGCAGTGAGGAGTGAGGAGCAAAAGCCCATCGCGGCGGATGGCGGACGACTCTCCCGTTACCGTCACTGCGAGGCCCGAAGGGCCGCGGCAGCCCCATGGATGGAAAACCACCGGCTTAGGGCCGGTCATGCAGGGCCGGGATTGCTTCGCTGGCTGCCCTTTGCGAGGAGCCCTCGCAATGACAGGCTAGGGTGGGCCATTGCTCCCTTTCGCCTCGGCGCCCCACACGGGGACATAGACGGAGTCATACCCCGTCGGCACCAGCAGAAGGATCGCGGGGTGGCTGCCGAGCCAGGAGGCACGCACCCAATCGCCCCGCCGGAAGTCGTACGCGGGGGCCCCTCCCTCGTTCGCCCCGGCCTTGGCCGAAGTCGCGAGCACGAGGCCCGGGGGCGCCGGGAGCGAAGGGACGGGCCTCGCCGAGCCGATTCCGTCCAGGAGCCCGGAAGCGAACCAAAGGGCTTCGTCGGGCTCCAGGGGGAGAACGGCCAGCCGGTAGTGTCCCGGCAGGAGAGGGGCGAATTCCACGGGCGGCGAGGACGGTTCGAGAAGCTTCACGGCGGCGGGCGCCCACAGGTCCAGGCGGCGCGTGACCGGCAGGTAGTGGGCGTACAGGAAGGCCCGGACCTCAGCGGGCGCCGCGTCCAGGGCGGGCGAGAAGCGGCCGTCCATGAGCACCAGGGAGGGCGGTTGGGCCCTGAGCCTCGCCGGGGCGAAGGCCGAGAGAAGGCCCCGCTTTTCCAGTGCGGTCACCAGAGTGGGCGTGAACCAATAGGTGGAGGCGGGCTTTCTTCCGAAGGCGCAGCCGCTGCCCTCCCAGACCACCTCGCCCGGGCTCGTTCGGGCCGCGACCTCCTCCAGGAGCCAGACCTGGCGGTCCCGGGTCGTCCCCCACTCTTTCCAGGGCTGTCCGGCCGCTGCCACGCCCAGGCAGGCGAGCACCACCAGGAGCGCCACGCCCGCCCCCAGCGGCCGCTCCAGGGCCTGCCTCATCAGGGCCCACCGGCTCACCGCCAGGGCCACGAGCAGTCCGCCGAGCCACCAGAGCGCGAGGAACTGGTAGCCGAAGGTGGCCGCCACGAGGCTGGATGCGATCGCGCATCCGAGCCAGACAAGCGAGAGGGGCCGGATCAGGGGCCCGCGCAGCCTCGCGGGCAGAAAGGCCGCCACCAGAGAGGCCAGGAGGGCGCCCCAGAAGAGTAGCGCCCCCGGGGATCCCTGGCGGAGCGGCTCCAGCAGGACGGGCCACCAGATCCTCAGCCCTCCATACGCCCCCTCCGCCTTCTCGTACAACCAGTTGAGGGTCACCACGTCGCGCCAGAAGAGGCCGAAGGTCCCCGTGGCGAGAAGAAGCGCCGTGACCCCCGCCGCCACCGCCGCTCCCGCGCCGGCCAGGGGAAGGGCGAAGCGCCAGGGCGCCTGGCGCTTCCAGAGGGCCGCCGCCACGGCCCACAGAACCGCCGCCACGGCGAAGAAGAGGGCCCTCTGCGAGGCCAGGCAGGCCAGGGCCAGGCAGAGCCCCGAGAGCCCCAGCCAGCGGGCTGATCCGGTCTCGCATCCCACGTCGCAGGCCACGAGGCCGCCAAGAACCAGGAGGACCATCAGCGAGTCCACGCGAAACTGGACCACGGTGCGGAGGAAGGTGTCCTGCGCGAAGAGGAGCGCCAGCGCCAGGCCTCCCACGAGCCAGGGCACGCCCCTCCTCCGCAACCAGGCGAGCCCGATCCAAGCGGTGGCGAGCCAGAAGAGGGCCGCGAGTCCCCGCAAGACCGTCAGACCAAGGACGGGATCGGCGCTGAGGGCCGGTCCCGCCACGGGTGCCGCCACCAGCCAGAGCAGCGGCGTGTGGTGCTCCCAGAACCCCGCGTAGGGTAGCCGGCCTTCCGCCACGAAGGAGGAGGCCCTGGCGAACTCGAATTCGTCCATGTCGAAGGGCGACAGGAAGAGCGCACAGCAGGCTAGGCCGAGTGCCGCCGCCGCTCCGGCCGCCATGAACCAGCCCCACCAGCGGGGCGTGGTTTCACGCTTCACCGCGCCTTCAGCCATGGGCCTTCTCCTTCGGAGTCGGTCGCCCCTCTGCCGCCGAGAGGACCGTCTGGGCGTATGGGTCCCTGCCGCCGCTGAGGCGGACGGCCTCCCGGGCGAGGTGGAGGGCCCGCGCGGGGTCCCTGAGCGCGGGATCGCGGGCCTTGAGCAGCACCCACGCCAGCCCCGCGAGGGCGCTCGGGTCCCGCGGCGAGAGGGTCAGGGCCCGCCCGAAGGCGTCGGCCGCCGGGCGCTCGCGTCCGCCCTCAAAGAGCGCGTGGCCCAGGTAGCACCAGCCCTGCGGCTCCTTCGGCCGGGACGCGGCGGCCTCTTGCAGAACCTTCGTGGCCTCTGCGAGCCGCCCCGCGGCCAGCAGGCTCCTGCCCCAGGCCAGGTGAAGGGAGGTGCTCTCGGGGCGGAGGCGGCAGGCCTTGGCGAGGAGTTCCGCCTGCTCGCCGGGATCCGGCAGGCGGCCGCACGCGCCGAGAAAGGCCGCATCCAGGCCGGTGTCGTGGGGCGAAACCACCATGCCCTTCAGCAGGAGCTCGGCGGCCTCTCGCATCTGGCCCATTCGCCCGTACAGGGCCGCCAGCTCCAGCCTCGCCACGTCCAGCGTCGGGACGATGCGCAGGGCCTCCTCGTAGTAGGCGGCGGCGCGGTGCGGCTCGCCCCGCTCCGCGTAGTACTGTCCCAGGTAGCGCGCCGCCCTGGCGTTGTCGTGGGTCACCGCGTAGTCCCGGCGGAAGAGGGTGTAGGTGTCGTGCCAGGTGGTCACCTGGAAGGCCGAGAGGGCCACGAGGCCCACGAGCCAGCAGGCCACCGCGGCCAGGATCGCGTCTCTCGCCCACCGGCGGGCGGGGATCGCCTCCGCCAGACCCCAGGCGACGGCGATGAAGAGGCCGATGGAGGGCAGGTAGGTGTACCGGTCGGCCCGTGCCTGGGCGCCGATCTGGACCAGCCCGATGACCGGCACGAGCATCCCGATGAACCAGAGCCAGCCGACCGCCAGATAGGGTCTCCGCCGGTAGGAAACCAGGGCGAGGAGGGTGAGCGCCGCCACCGGCAGCCCCCAGGCCAGGGCCCTGCCGATCGTGATCGTCTTGAAGTCGAGCGGGTAGAAGACCGCCAGGCCGTGGGGGACGAAGGTCAGCCAGGTATAGTGGCCGTAGGCGATGGCGGAGTTCATCAGCCGGTACGTGAGCGGCATCCGGTGGAAGCCGATGATCGGCTGGTCCTGGGCCGTGAGCCAACTGAAGAACAGGCAGAGGACGAGCAGGGGCAGCTTCTCCAGGATCAGCATCGTCCAGCTCCGGACCGGGTTCTCCCTCGCCGCCGCAGGCCATCCCTCGGGCCCCGCGGCCAGCGGGCCGGGCATGCGCCCCAACGGCCAATAATCGAGCAGTAGGAGCAGGAACGGCGCGGTGACCAGCATGGCCTTGCTCAAGAGGCCCATCACCAGGGCCGCCACGACCCAGCCGTACCGAACCCATCCCGGTCGGCGCACGTAGTGCAGGTAGGCCAGGAGCATCAGGACGAAGAAGAGGGCCGAGAGCACGTCCTTGCGCTCGGCGACCCACGCCACCGACTCCACGTGGAGCGGATGGAGGGCAAAGAGCGCCGCCACGAAAAGGCTCCGCCACGGCGCTTCGGTCACCCTCACCAGAAAGAGGAGGAGCAGCAGCGTGCTCGCGATGTGCAGCAGGATATTGGTCAGGTGGTGCCCGCCGGCCCAGAGCCCGAAGAGCTGGCAGTCGAGCATGTGCGACAGATAGGTCAGCGGGGCGTAGAACCCTCCCGCCATGTGGCTCCAGTAGTAGCGGACCCCCTCCCACGTGAGCCCCTTCTGCACCAGCGGGTTCCGCGTCACGACCATGTTGTCGTCGTAGCCCACGAAGTGCGCCCCCAGCAGGGGCGAGAAGAGCGCGAAGGTAACAAGCGCGAGGACTATGGAGCCGAGAAGCCAGCGACGGCGTGCCCAGCCTGTTCCTTGCAACGCTCCGGAAGATTGGCGAACTCTACGTTTGGCTGAACGATCCATTTCGATTACCATTGTATCCAATCGAGCCCACGACGATGTTCCCTCCCCACCAGATTCACGGCTTGCTGGCCGTCCCTATTCCGATTCTGGGGCCTGCGCCTTGCTCGAAGCACGCCTGGCGACCTGATTGGATGGATCCAATGCAAGAACCCTTAACCATTCTTTTCGAGCCTCTTCCTTGTGCCCAGCCCTTTGATAGAACTTCGCCAAATCTAAGTGTACGGCGATGTTTGTGGGACGAAGCCTAGCCGCCTCCTTGAGCGCCCCTTCAGCTAGGCGGTTTTGTCCCTGAAGGTCAGCCACCATAAACAAATTCACCCACGCCGGGAAATGGGCTGGATTCCACGCAAGGGCCTGCTTGAAATAGATCTCTGCCTCCCGATAGTAGCCTCTTTTCATGAGAGCACGACCGTAAGAATTGCTGGCTGTATCATTGTGTTGAGTGACAAGAAGGGAATGCCTCCAAATCGCTAAGGAATCGTGCCAGTAATGGCTCTGCCGGTAGGTCGTGATCATCAGAAACAGCAGCCAGATTCCAGACAGAACAAGCAAGGCCCCCCTTATTTTCGGGCCTTCGATGTGTTCCCAAATGTCATGTACACCCCACGCTAGCAGGATAAACACCCCCACAAGCGGGACATAGGTATACCGATCCGCCATGGCCATGCTACCAATCTGGATAAAGCCGAGGACGGGGACAAGCATCCCCACATACCAGAGCCAGCCGACTAGGAGATAAGGATTGCTATGACGCCGGAGCCAACCGAAGAGAAAGACGGCTATCAGGAGCAATCCTCCCAGAGCACCCTGCTCCCAATGAATGGACTCCAAGCGGAGTGGATAAAACAACGCCAAGTTAACCGGAAACAATGCCTTGCTAAGGTAAGCGCCGTAAGACGATATGGCGTTGATGGCCCTGAATCGGAGGGGTGGCCCACCGATGGCCCCGGCATGACTCTGCGCCAGGAAGGTCAGCACGGAAAAGAGCACCGACAGTCCGAGAAGCGGCAGTTTCTCGGCCACGAGCCTCCAACCCAGGCGCGGGTCCAGCCGCGGCGCGGCAGAGGGGATTCCCTCCTCCCTGGGCGCTTCGACCGTCAGCCCTCCGAGGGAAAAGCGCCGCAGGGGCCAATAGTCCAGAAGAAGAAGCAGGAATGGGGCCGTCACGATCATGGACTTACTCAGGAGTCCCAGGAGAAAGGCACCGAACACGGCGAGGTACCGCCTGAATGAAGGAGCCCGAGCATAGTCCGCATAGGCCACCAGCATGGCCATCAGGAAGAAGGTGCTCAGCACGTCCTTCCGCTCCGAGATCCACGCCACCGACTCCACGTGCAGGGGGTGGATGGCGAAGAGCAGGGCCACCGCCAGGCTCCGCCAGAAGGCGCGCGTCGTCTTCCAGAAGAAGGCGAAGAGCAAGAGAGCGCTGCCGATGTGGAACAAGAGATTGGTCAGGTGGTGCCCCCCTGCCCAGAGGCCGTAGAGCTGGCAGTCGAGCTGGTGCGACATGAGCGTGAGCGGGTAGTAGAAACCGAAGTAGAGGTGCGTCCAGGCCCAGTGGACGTCCGCCCAGGTCAGCCCATGGAGCACGTGGGGGTTGTCGGTCACGTAGCCCTGGTCGTCGTAATTGATGAAGTGCGCCCCCAGCAGGGGCGAGAAGAGCGCGAAGGTCACCAGCGCGAGGGCCAGGGCGGCGAGCCAGAGGCGCTTCCTGGATGGGAGGCCCGCGGGCGGGCCGTTCTCTCTGGTGACCTCGGCCGGCGTGTCCATTCGTGGCTCGTTCTCCCTAGCGCGCCCAGTAGGTGCAGTATACGACGCCCGCCCACACGAAGAGGTAAAGACTCAGCAGGGTCGCCGGCCACGCCTTCTTGAGGAGGGGTTCGGCGCCGCAGGCGGCGAGCGCGCCCAGGGCCGGCGCCAGCGCCAGGGCGTAGCTGGCCTTCGCGGCGGCGTAGGCCGGGACCTCGATGTAAAGCGTAATCATGGCGCCGAGGTAGAGGACGCCGCACGCCAGCAGGAAGCGCAGGCCCCTTTGCGCGGGCGTCTCGCCGGTCCCGAGGGTCCGCATGACGCCCCAGAGGATCAACAGACTCAGGGGGAGCGCTAGGAGGGCCATGGCCGGCAGCAGGTCGGGCTGCCAGAAAGGGCCGTCGGGCCTGGCCGCGGCGGAGCCGAGGCCCCCGTCGAGCCAGAGGGAGGAGTAGAGGCCGTCCCAGAAACCGTACCCGACGGCGTATACGGGCTGCTGGAGCGAATGCCCGAACCGGAGGAGATCTCCCGCCATGCGGTAGCCTGGGTCCTGCCACCAGGCGAGGCCGGGGCGGGCCTGCCAGCCGCCCACGAAGGGCCGGCCCAGCTCGATCCAGTTGCGCAGGTAATACCAGCCCGAGACGGCCCCGCAGGACGCCAACAGCGCCCCGGCCGCCCCGAGGGCCCGGCGGAGAGATCCCTTGCGGGTGAGGACCGACCAGACAACCAGCAGGGTCAGCGGCCCCACCAGCAGGAGGGCCGTCACCTTGGCCAGCAGGGCCAGCCCCAGCACGCCGCCCAGGGCGAGGCACTCGGAGAGCGAAGGCTCCCCCTCCTTCACCAGCAGTCGCAGCCCCAAAAACAGCGCCCAGGCCGCGAGAAGCCCCTCCAGGGGCTCGTTGCCCACGTACTGGCTCATGTAGACGTTCATGGGGAGCAGGCCGCCCGCCACCGTGGCGATCCTCTGAAGGGCGGGCCGGTCGGGGAAGAGCAGCCGCCCCGTGCGGTAGGACACCTCGATCATCCCGGCGCCACAGGCCATGGAGATCAGGCGCACCAGCCCTTCCGCCGTTTTCGGAGAGGCCGCCAGGCGCGCCGCCACCTCGACGAGGGCCCCCAAAAGGTAGAAGAGGGGCGATTCGAACATCTGCCAGCCGTCCGTCGCCAGCGGAAGCCGGTGGTGCTGCAACAGATAGGCGATGTAGCTGAGGTGCCCGGGCACGTCGAAGCCGATCCAAGGGGGTAGCCGGACGAGGTTGTTCAAAGAGAGGGCGGCGAACAGCCCCAGCAGGAGCCAGCGAAGGCGAGACGGTGCCAGCCACCCCTCCACCGCCGCCCCTCCCCGGCTCCTGGCCGCTCGAAGCCCGAGCGCCAGCGCGAGGGCCAGGGCGGCGAGGCCGGCCAGCCAGGGCCAGCCGCCGAGCAGTCCGCGCCAGGCCGAAGGACACTGGAGCGCCACGGGGAAGGGCCGCTTCTCGCTCGCGAGTTGCGGGCGGACCCACTCCCGCCCGTTCATGGAGACGCCCCACTCCCCCGGCGTGGAGAGCGATGCGCCGCCCCCCTCGCCGATCAGGCGAAAGACCGGCGGCCCGGTGCTGTTCTCCACCACCGCCACCAGCTCGTTGGCTCCAGGATGCAGGAAGGGGGCAAGATCCACGGTCGAGCCGCGGTACCACGGCGCGCCGTCGCCGGGGGGCAGGAGGGGCCGGCCGTTGAGCCAGAGCTGGCAGCGCCTCAGCGCCGCCACCCGCACCACCAGGTGCTCCTCGCCCTTCCCGGCCTCGAAGAGACACCGAAAGTGGGCGATGCGGGGAAACACCGGCCTCGCATTGGGGTTCGCCGGCTCGGGCAGCCGTATCCACCGCCCGCCCGCATCCGAGCGCAGCACGGTGTACTTCGGACTGTGCGACGCATACTGCCAGAAGAGGAGCAGGGCGGCCGCCACGGCCAGTCCCAGGAGGACCACCAGTGCGGCCCCGGCCGGCCTTCGAGAGGGGTCAGGCCCTTTGCCCAGGCTGGCCATTCACGGCACCTCCACCTTACGCGCCACGATGCTCAGCACGCCGCCCCGACCCGCCAGCGCGGCAACCGCCTCTGCGCCCAGGGCGAGGGCCACCACGGGTGCCGCCAGCACGATGGTCAGGCCTAGGTCCAAGGCGCGCCTAGGCCCGGAGATCCTCCGGCGCGTCGGCTCCGCCGGACCGTGGCCCTTCATCAAGCCGTAGAGGAGATTGGGAGAGGCGCACATCCGGTTCAGCAGGCTCTGGGCGAGGCCGAAGGGGCCCTGCTCCAGCGACCAGGTGGACCAGCGCAGGATCTCGAACCCCTGTCCGCACAGAAGAGCGGCGAGGGTGGGCCGGGAGAAGTGCAGGAGGTGGCGCGGCACGTCCAGGTGAAACCAGCGGCTCCCTGCCAGCCGCGCCTGCCGGCTTCCGAGGTTGGGGACCTCCAGGAGCAGCCGCCCCCCCGGCTTGAGAAGGCGCCGGACCTCCGCGAGGACCCGGGCCGGCTCGAACTGGTGTTCGAGCGAGTGCCAGAGCAGGATCACGTCGAAGGAGGCCTGGGGCAGGCCCCACTCCTCCAGCGCTCCCGCGAAGACCTCTACACCGCTCTCCCGAAGGAGCTGGGCCAGATCCGCCGAGAGCTCGGTGCCGTAGCAGTCCCAGCCCAACGACCGGAGGCGCCGGAGGATCAATCCGCGGCCGCAGCCCACGTCCAGGACGCGGCCCGGCCCGGGATGAAGCCGCAGAACCGCGCGCACCCGCCCTCGCCTGAAGAGGCGTACCAGCCACTCCAACGTGCCCAGGAACCGCCGCCCCTCCCGCCCGTAGTAGGTGTCCCCGTAATAGCGCCCGATCTCCTCCTCCGGGTGCGGGAAGAGGGTCCGCGCCGTCCCGCAGCGCGCGCATCGGGCCACCGCGAAGGATTGGCCGGTCAGGTAATCCACGCTCTCGAAGAGGCCTTCCTGCCCGGTCTCCCGGCAGATCGGGCAGGCCTGGCCAGAGGCGGAGGCGGGGGTCACGCGGTGTCTCCGCGGAGCCGCCGCGTCAACACGCTCCGCCCTCGCCGGCATCGCCCTTCCGCCGCCAGCGCCCGCCGCCGCGCCAGCCCATGCGGGCGAGGCGCAAGCGCAGGGTGGTGCCGAGGACGCCGAAGCCGTAGACCACGCTCCGGCGGAAATTGATGGAGGAGGCCTCGTCCATGTACCGCGTGGGGCAGGAGATTTCGCCGATGCGGAAGCCCATAAGGGCCGTCTGGGCGATGACCTGGTTGTCGAAGACGAAATCGTCCGAGTTGGCTTCAAAGGGGATGGTCTCCAGCACCCGGCGGGAGTAGGCCCGGTAGCCCGTGTGGTACTCGGAGAGCTTGAGGCCCGTCAGCAGGTTCTCCGCGAAGGTCAGGCCGCGGTTGGCGACGTATCGCCAGAGGGGCATGCCGCCCCGCAGGGCGCCGCCGCCGAGGATGCGTGAGGCGAGGACGAGGTCGTACTCGCCCGAGGCCACCATCCAGGCCATGGCGCCGCAGAGCTTGGGCGAGTACTGGTAGTCGGGATGCACCATGACGACGATGTCGGCCCCCAGCTCCAGCGCCTTCTCGTAGCAGGTCTTCTGATTGGCGCCGTAGCCGCGGTTCGCCGGGTGGCGGACCACCGTCGCCCCGAGCGCCTTGGCCAGCTCCGTGGTCCGGTCGCTGCTGTAATCGTCCACGAGCACCACCACGTCGATGATCTCGTGCGGCAGGTCGTCGTACGTCTGGCGGAGCGTCTTCTCCGCGTTGTAGGCCGGCATGACCACCACGAGATTCTGGCCTGCGATCACGGTGCGGGCTCCCTCCCTGCCGTTCGGCGTCAGGACGTGCCGGCCCCATGCTAACAGGGGCGCCCGGAGGGCCACAAGGACGCAAGAACCGCAGGCCGTCGGAAGCGAGTGGAGTAGAGGAACGGCGGCGAAAGGGTGGCAATGACCAATGACCGACAAAAGGAGACGGCAGACGGCAGACGGCAGCGAAAGGAGAACCGCTAGGGTAGGCCTTCGTAGCGCCCGTAGGGGCGGCCGTCCCTGGCCGCCCGTCGTCGCACTGGGTGCCGCATCGGCGGCGGGAGGCCACGGAGGGCTTCCCCTACGCCGCGTTCGCTGGCCGGCGCATTCTCGCACCCGCCGCAGTCCCCGCGGCCGATTCTTTCCATTTCCACCGAGCGGCCGGCGGGAGCCGGCCGCCACGATAGGGAATCCATCGCGCCTCGCGCCTCGCGCCTCGCGCCTCGCCCTTATCCCCGCGCCCCTTTCGCCCCAGACGCGAAAAGGGCCGCCGGTTGCCCGGCGGCCCTTGGTACCGCGTGGAACAGGAGGAGTGCGCTAAGGCGTCGAGGGGGAGGCGGGCGCCGGTGCGGCGCCGTTCTCTCCGCCAACGCCCGTATAAATGTGCGTCGTGGTGGTGTTATCCGTGCTGTGGTGAACCAACCGATAGGTCCTGAAAAAGTCCCTGTAGCGCCCCATCAGTTCCTTCGCCTTGGCCCAGGTCACGGTGGTGTTGGGGTCCGCAGTGAAGACATTCAACCCCATCATGCGGAAGATAAAGGCCATGTCCCCCTCGGTCAGATCGGTCTCGGAAGACCACGCGCCCGACCTGGGCACGAGGCCTTGAGACTGGAGGAAGGCGGTCGCCGAAGCGGGGCTCCAGCCGCCCGTCGGGGCCGGCGCATTCAGATTGGAGGCCAGAAGGACCGCGAATGGGCCCTGGGTGATAGTGGATTCCGACGGCTGAGCCAAAGCCGCCGTGGCCAAGCACAAGAGCGCCGCCGCGACTAAGAGCATCATTCGCTTGACCATCCCTGTGTCCTCCTATCGTTGGATAGTAATGATCCCGCCGCCCGAAGTCAAGGTGAGCGCCACGGGCCGATGGGAATGGGCCGCTACCCCCGTACGGGCGGCCGTCCCTGGCCGCCCCCTTTCCCATTCCCCGCTATTTCCCCCGTACGGGCGGCCGTCTCTGGCCGCCCTGCCCCCATCTCCCACCGCGGGAGGGCGCGGAGGCCCTCCCCTACGTCCGGCGCCCCGTTCCGCCCGGTTGGCCGGTGGGAGTCGGCCGCCACATCGCCGATTGGGCTGCCCGCGGCCTAGTTTTCGCCGCCTGCAGGGCGTTTCGCTTTGCCTTTTCCCTTTGTCGATTGCCGCCCGCCGCCGAAAAGCCATGAAAAACGCTTCGGCTCCGTGCCGGTGGTGTAGTAATGGTGGGAGGAGTAATAGTCGTAATAGTAGGACGAATGGGTTTCAACCCCGTTGAGAACCACGCCAGCCACCTTGGCGCCGAGCCGGGTCAGGTTCAGGGTGGCTCGCTCCAAGAGGGGCATCTTGGTCTTCCTGTACTTTGCCGTGAGCACCACCAACTCGGCCATGCCCGCCAGGATCTGGGCATCGGTGATGGAAAGGCAGGGGGGAGAATCCAGCAACACCCACTGGTAGGCCTTGCGCAGCTCCTGGATCAGCCCTTGAAACCGCTTCATGGAGAAGAGTTCGGGCGGATTCGGGGGAAGAGGCCCCGACGCGATGAAAAAGAGGTTCGGGTGCGGTCCGTTCTGGATAAAGTCCTCGATTCGGCTCTCCCGGGTGGCCAGGTAGTTGGTGAGCCCCTTGGAGCGTCCGTCGTCGGAGGGTTTGATCGCCCGGGCCAGGGCCGGCCGGCGCAGGTCGCAGTCCAGGGCGATGACGCGGTCGCCCGTGGCGGCCAGCACCTTGGCCAGATTCGCTACGACGGTCGTCTTGCCCTCTCTCGGCGCCGCGGACGTCACCAGGATCACGTTGTTCTGCTGGTTCTGGCTGGCGTAGATGAGGGCCGTCCGGAGAGTCTGGAAGGCCTCCGTTCCCGGGCGCAGCGTCTCCTCCGTGAGCGCGGGCACCATGCTGAGCAGGTTGAGCCCCAATCGCTCCTCGATGTCCTCCACTGATTTCACGGAGGTATCGAGGTACTGATAGCCCACCACGCTGCCGACTGACAGCATGAGGCCCAGCATGAGGGCCATCAGCAGCGTCATCCTCTTGTTGGGCTTGATCGGCCCGCCGGGGGGCAGGGCGTGATCCACGATCCGGACGTTGCTGGAGAGGAGCGAAGAGGAGACGTTCAGCTCCCGCATCTTGTCGTAGAGCAGGTCCATGTACTTCTTGATGGCGCTGCCGGAGGAGCTCAGCGCCTCCTCGCGGGAGGCCCCCTCCACGAAAGCCAGCCCCTGCTTCTTGACCTGCGCGAGCTGGTCCCGGAGGTCCTGCTCCTCGGCCCGCAGGGCGGCCAGTTGATTCTCGTAGGTGCCCAAGATGAGCTGGGCCTGCTTCTGAACCCGCGCCCGAAGGTCCTGAACCTCCGGGTACTTGGGCGTAAACCTGACGGAGAGCTTGGCCAGCTCCTGGCGAAGCTGGTTGTACTGGGTGACCATTGCCTGAAGAGAGGGATCTTCCGGGCCTCCGGGTATGTCCACCAGCTGGCCGCTGACCGCGCTGGCCGAGCGGAGCTGGTTCACGAGGGCGCCCACCTCGCTCTCCTTCACGGTCACTTCATTGAGCTTGAGCTCCAGCGCCTCGATGCGCTTGTCGAGAATGTCCTTCTGGTTCTGGGGAAAGTACGACCCGCTGGCCTGCAGGGAATTGGCCATTTTGGCCTGCTGCTGGATATATTCCTCTTGCATCCTGCGGGCCTCGGCCAGCATGAGCTCATTGGCCTTCCCCAGGTATTCCACGGCATCCCGCAGCGTCTTATCCCGGTAGGCCTCCGCCACGGCATTGGCCCACCTGGCCACGTCCTTCCGATAGGGTGCCGTGACGGTGATCTTGTAAAGGGCGCTGTCCCGCACGTTCTCGACCTTCACCATGCCCATGAGCACCTGCGCCGGATCCTTGGCGCCGATGAAGCCGGGGTGGTTCTGCAGCCCCAACCGGTCCACTACCTCCTGCATTACCTCCTCGCTCCTGATGATGGCCTCTTGGGAGTTGTAGAACTTCTGCTCCTCCATCCAGCTTCCGCTGCCCGTCGGGTTGTAGCCCAGCGGCTGGCGCCCCTGGCTCTGCACGTAGACCGTGGCGGTGGCTGAATAGAGGGGGGTCGCCAGAAAGACGTACAGCGCCGCCACGATCACGACGGCGCCCGTCACGCCGGCAATGAACCACCGGTGCTCGGCCAGCACGTGCAACCACTTCAGGAGGTCCAGCTCCTGCGGTTCGCCGGCCTGGGGACTCAGTGGAATGGAGGCATCGTTCCCGGGCATGCATGCCCCTTCCTAAAACCTAAAGTATACCCCATACCGGCGGCCGTCCCTGGCCGCCCGGTTCCCATTCCCCGCTATTCCCCCGTACGAGCGGCCGTCTCTGGCCGCCCGGTTCCCATTCCCCGCCATTACCCCCGTACGGGCGGCCGTCCCTGGCCGCCCGCCTCCCATTCCCCACCGCGGGAGGGCGCGGAGGCCCTCCCCTACGGCCGCATCCAGCGGTGCCATACATGCCAGTGATCGTGTTCAATACCAGCTCGCAAGGGATTCTCGGTGATGTAGCATGCCGTTTGAAAGACGCTTTCCTCGTCCCGCAGAAAGTGATCGTAGAAGGACCTTTTCCAGATCTGCCCTTCGTGACCAAATTGCCACAGCAACTTTGTCGTATAAGACTTCCATTCGGCTACGGCGCGCACCAAATCGCCGCCTCCGTTTTGGAGCAGAAGATGGACGTGGTCGGGCATCAAAGCATAGGCAAGGAGCGAACAACCTTTTTTGAAGGCCCGACCTTGCAGCGTTTCTTCCACCGCTCTTGCGCAGGCCTCTTCCTTAAACAGTGGGCGCATATCGTGGCAGCAGATGGTCACAAAGCACACTAGGCCGGGCGTTCGGTACACCTCAGAAGGCAATCGAATCCGTTTGCGCGTTGTGGGCCTATCGGCTCCCCCATCCAGCGCTCCTCCTCCCGACCCCCTCCCATTTTCCACCGCCACCCCCGTACGGGCGGCCGTCTCTGGCCGCCCGGTTACCATTCCCCACCATTACCCCCATACGGGCGGCCGTCCCTGGCCGCCCGCCTCCCATCTCCCACCGCGGGAGGGCACGGAGGCCCTCCCCTACGGCTCTTCCACCGTACGGGCGGCCGTCCCTGGCCGCCCGGTTCCCATCTCCCACCGCGGGAGGGCGCGGAGGCCCTCCCCTACGGCTCTTCCCCCGTACGGGCGGCCGTCTCTGGCCGCCCGCCTCCCGACTCCCACCGCGGGAGGGCGCGGAGGCCCTCCCCTACGGCCGATTAGAAGAATTTCCTGGCGTGGACGACGATGTGGTCGTCGGGCAGAAGCGGGACGTCGTCGATCTTGCCCCTTTCGATCTTGGAGGCGTTGACGTGAACCACGAGCGGCCGGCCGTTCTTCTCGCGAAGGATGTCCACCCGGTCTTTCTTGGCCCACTGGGTGAACCCGCCGGCGAGGGCCACGGCGCGCAAGAGGGTGATGTCCTTCGTATAGGGGAAGGAGCCGGGGCTCTTCACCTCGCCCGAGACGTAGATCGACTTGACAGGCAGGACGTTGATGACGTCCTGGTCGAGCACGTAGATGTTGCTGTCGTGGCCCCCTCCGGCGAGCAGTTGTTCCTGCGTGAAGGTCTTGCTTTCGAGCTGTCCGCTCGCATCCGCCCGCTGAATCTCCACGTCGCCCGCCTTGTTCGTGAAGCCTCCCGCCTGGGTGATGGCGTCCAGCACCTTCAGCGCCCCCTTCAGCGGGATGCGCCCCGGCGTGGCCACCTCGCCCAGCACGTTGACGTAGCGGCTGCCGTACTCCAGGAGCTGGATGTTGACCTGCGGCTCCTTGACGTACTGTTTCAGCAGCTCCTCCATCTTGTGCTGGAGGTCGTTCACCGTGAGACCCTTCACCGACACCTTGTCCAGAACGGGGAAGGTGATCATGGAGTTGGGGTCTACCACCACCGTCTGGCTCATGTCGGGCACGTTGTAGACGGTGATGAGCAGCTTGTCGCCGGGGCCCAGGGGATAGGCCGGCGGGGTGAAGGTATCGAAGAGCCCGGTCCCCGTTGAGCCCTTCGCTCCGGGAGCCTTCCAGCGAAAGGTCATCTCTCCCGGCTCCCAGGTCACCGACGGGCTGGAAGCGGCGGGCAGATCCACTGCGATCCCGCCGGGGACCGCCGTCACGTAAGCCTCCAGGCCGGAAGCCACGGTGGGAGTGCCGGAGCATCCGATCACCCAGCGCACCGTCTGGCCCGCGATCTCGTCGTGCACGGGGCACGCCCCCTCCATCACGCACCGAATGGCCCCGGGCCGGCCCTCGACTCGCACCTGCCCGCTCTTCTCCCCCTTGGCGAGGAGCGGAAGGCCACAGAGCGCCAGCGCAGCCAGCGTCACGATGGCCCATCCGAATCTTCTCCCGCGCCAGAAGAACCCGACACACGGCATAGGAACCCTCCTTCAAACGGCCAGCTTAAGCCCCGGCCGTTGAGCATATGATACCAACCCCCTCCAGGCAATCCTTTGCGAGGGAGACGCGAGACGCAAGAGATGAGACGGGAAACGCGAGGCGGCAAGGCCGCCGGCTCGCGCGGCGGGCGTTTCAGACCGGCCGACGACGGCCGCCCCCCTTTCGGCCGACCGAAGTCGGCCGCACCGTTCGGCTCCGGGGGCGCCGCTGCGCGGAGAAACCAGGCCTTACCAGCCGAGCTGGACCTGGAAGCTGAAGAGGTTCTCGGCGTAAGAGTAGGGCTTCCTGAGCTGCGTGTCCCAATAGTTGATGTTGCTGTGGCGGTTCTCGTGCTGGTAGTTGAACCGCAGGCTCAACTTCTTGGTGGGGTGAAGGCCGATCTCGGCAAAGGCCCGGCCGATATCGTCCTTCCGCACCATCCCCTGCGTCAACTGGAACTCCAGCGGGGGAAAGAACCCCAGTACCGCCGGGTTCGCCACGACGGCGTCGGGGTAGCGGTTCTCCTGGTAGTAATAGCCGAGCGTCCAGAAGAAGATCTTCGACACCTGCTGCTGAACCTGCAGCGTGCCGCCCGTGGCCGTATAGTAGTTGTTGACGTTGTAGACGGACTGGTAGGGCTCCCTCGACAGCTTCAGGTCGAAGTGGGTGCTCTGCGAGGCCTGCAGTCCGAGCCCCACCTCCGTGACAAAACCGCTGAAGTTGGAGAAGGGGTTGTCCTTGAAGTTCGTTTTCGAATAGCCCGCCTTGGCGAAGCCCGTCAGCTCCTTGCCGAAGGCGCCCTCCCACCCCACCAGGTAGGTCTGCTGGTCGTACTTGCGGTTGGAGTTGATGTAGAGGTTGACGTCCTGCGCCGTGTTGGTCGGCCGGCTGCTGAGGTATTCCGCGTCCACCAAAAAGTCCGATACGGGGCTGTAGTGATACTTCCAGGTGAGCCCTCCCGCGGACTGGTCGTAGTCGTAGAAGGGCTGCTGCTGGCGGTTGTCCCCGGTGAAGTGGACGTAGTTGTAGGTTCCGTACACGGTGAGGGTGTTCAATGGGCTCACGGGCATGGTGAGCCCGGCCTGAACGGCGTCCCGGTCGAAGGGAGAGTTGCTGAAGTACTGCTCGTAGCCGGGGTCGAACTCCAGGACCTCCTGCACGCCGCGGATGTAGTGGTTCTCCAGATCCAGGGCCATGCCGTTGGCGAACTTGAAATTCCCTTTGAAATCACCGTAATAGGTGTTATGGCTGCTCAGTTGGTAGGTCCTGTAATCCTTGTACTGGTAGCCGAAATCCAAGCGGATGGAGCTTTCCTTGAAAGGGAATTCGATACCCAGCGCGGGCCGGATCTCCCAGAGGGAATCGCTCACGTTGCCGTTCGGCATGGAGGGATCTTGCAGGAACAGGTTGTCCGTATGAGTGTACACGGCCTCCACCGAAGGGTAGAAGACCGCATTGCCGATGGGAATACCATCCCCCGCCCACACCGCGGCGGAAACCACCAAAGCAGCCACTGCCAACCAACTTCGCTTCCCAATCATGTGCGGCCCCCCTAATTCATCAGGAGCTTCCGCCTCTTCAAGCGGTTTCCCTGAATTGTAGTGCCAACCCCTTGCCGTGTCAAGCAGATTGCTTGCACAAGATGTGGGCATCGCCCCCGTTCCCCCCGTCGCGCGGGAGCCCCCGCCCGTCGCTGTTCCATCTCCGTAGGGGCGGCCGTCCCTGGCCGCCCGGAGTGGAGCCGGTTCCCCATCCGCGGCGGGAGGCCACGGAGGGCCTCCCCTACGTCGCGATCCATGGCCGGTGCGTTTTCGTACCCGCCGCATCCCTGCGGCCGATCCCCCCTTTTCCACCCCGTGGCGCGGGCGCCCCCGCCCGCCGCTTCGAAGGCCTCGCCTAACCCGTCATTGCGAGGACTCCCCGCGAAGGGCACCCAGCGAAGCAATCCCGGCCCTGCACGACCGGACCCAAGGCCTGCGGTCTTTCAACCACGGGACTGCCGCGGCCCTTCGGGCCTCGCAGTGACGGCAATGGGAGGGTCGTCCATCGGCCGTCGTCGGTCGTCATTCTTCCGCCGCCGTCCGCCGTCCGCCGTCGGCCTATCTCCTCCCCCCCACGGCCAGCCGCGCGCGCTCCATCGCCCATCGCACGATCCGCACCGCCTGTCCGGCCCAGCGGTAGGGATAGAGAGCCGCCACGGGCCACTTCCGCCTGTCCCGGTAGCGCCAGCGCATGTAGCCGAAGGGCGGAAAGGCGATCCGCCATGCGGTCCTGACCGCCGCCCCGAGCCCCTCGTGGCGCAGGCGCCCCACGAGCTGTTCCACGGCCGCCCCGCCCGGCGAGAGGGCGAGTTCCGCCTCGCGACCGCGGGCCTGGATCTCCTTCCTCACCTCCGGAGGAGGAGCCACGCCCAGCAAGGCGTCCAGCAGACCGAAGCCCCGCCCCACGGCCCCCGTCACGCCCGCCGCCTCCGCCAGTTCCAGAAGGAGCGGCCAGCGGAAGGCGCTCCCCTCCCTGTCGAGAATCGCCTTGAGATCGTAGAGGACCATGGCCCTCGGTACGTCGCCCGCGTGCTGAAACCACATGTGTCCGCAGAGGAAGGCTGCCAGGGCCTCCGGTGCCAGCCCCTCCACCCGGCGCCCCTGCCACGCGTAGGTGCGGCGCTCCTCGATCAGCCTCACCCCCCCGCCCGTCCACCGCGAGTCTCTCGGCGACAAGAGGAGCGCCCCGTGAATCTCCACTGCCCAGCCGGTAACCGGCGCCGAGAGCGCCGGCAGGTGCTGGAGGAGGGCCCAGGTTTCCTGCGGAAGGCTCTCGTGCGTCCGGAAGCCCTTTTGCGTCAACAGATCGTAGGCCCGTTCACACTCGGCCGTCGAGGTAAGGAGCACGTCCAGGTCCGACATGGGGCGCAGGTGCGGCTCGGCGTAATAGCGCACCGCCAGGTCGGCCCCCTTAAGCAGGATGGGCGTCAGCCCCGCCGCGAGCCAGATGTCGAGAATCCGCCCCGTCTCCTCCCACGCCGTCATCCAGCCCGCAAGGTACCGGATGAAGCGATCCCGAAGCAGAGCCTGCTCATCCTCCGGCAGTTTCGGCAGTACCCCCGCCGCCTGCCAGGCGTGGTAAGCCAGCGGGAAGAGGCCATTCGCCGAGAGGGCCTCCGCCAGCCCCTCCACATCCCCGGCCGCCGGCCCCTCCAGGATCGAAGCCGGCCGCTCCACCGCCTCCACCAGCCCCCGCCACGCCTCACCGTCCATCCCGTTCGTCCCTACCCCCCGGCCGAAACCACCCGCCTGTCATTGCGAGGACTCCCCGCGAAGGGCACCCAGCGAAGCAATCCCGGCCCTGCTTGACCGGACCCTAAGCCTGCGGTCTTGCAACCACGGGACTGCCGCGGCCCTTCGGGCCTCGCAGTGACGGTAATGGGAGGGTCGTCCGCCGTCGGTCGTCGGTCGTCATTCATCCGTCGCCGCCCGGCATGGGGCCGGGTGCCGCATCGACGGCGGGAGGTCACGGAGGGCCTCCCCTACGTCGCGATCCTTGGCCGATGCGTTTTCGTAGCGGCCGCATCCCCGCGGCCGATCCCCCCGGTTTTCACCCCCGTGGCGCGGGCGCCCCCGCCCGCCGCTTCGAAGGCCTCGCCTAACCCGTCATTGCGAGGACTCCCCGCGAAGGGCACCCAGCGAAGCAATCCCGGCCCTGCTTGACCGGACCCTAAGCCTGTGGTCTTGCAACCACGGGACTGCCGCGGCCCTTCGGGCCTCGCAGTGACGGTAATGGGAGGGTCGTCCATCGTCGGTGGTCCGTGGTCGGTGGTCGGTCGTCATTCTTCCGCCGCCGCCCAGCATGGGGCCGGGTGCCGCATCGGCGGCGGGAGGCCACGGAGGGCCTCCCCTACGGCCCCGCCCACGCGGCTACCAGCGCCTGCCTCAGCTCCGGGAAGCTCCACCCCCGGTCTCGGGCTCGCCAGTACTCGCCCTTCAGGGCCTCCAGCGCCCCAGGAAAGCGCGCGAGGACCGCCTTCGCGCGAGCAGGCCCCAAGGCGTCCAGGAGCCGCCCGTCCACGATCCCCGCCCTCAGCGCCTCGAACT
>JAJYCJ010000007.1:0-10397 GCA_021778515.1 Acidobacteriota bacterium | reverse complement strand
CGCCAGTACTCGCCCTTCAGGGCCTCCAGCGCCCCAGGAAAGCGCGCGAGGACCGCCTTCGCGCGAGCAGGCCCCAAGGCGTCCAGGAGCCGCCCGTCCACGATCCCCGCCCTCAGCGCCTCGAACTGCACCGTGTCCAGCCGTCCGCCCTCGCCGTCCGGATCCACCAGGGCGTCGTAGCGGATCATGGGCCCCGCCCAGTCGTCGGCGGGCCCGTCGCCGGCCGGCGCGTAGCAGAAGACCCAGAGCCCGTCCAGGCCTGGAGCCCTTGCGAGCAGGCCCGCCCAGACGCGGTTGTAAAAGGGGTTCTCCCGAAGGCCCTGCACGTAGACCCATCGGTGCGCCGAGCCCAACGTCCGCGCCTGGCCCGCGAGGTTCGGAGGCACGGCCACGCCGTCGAGCACCGAGGCCAGGCCGAGCGAGTCGGGCCACGCCAGCGCCGCCCACGGCTTCAGCCCGCGGGCCTTCGCCGCCAGGGCCCGCGCCCGCGCCCGTCCGATGGACTCTACCGTGGCCGGTTCGTCGGCCACGTAGCCCCACGCCGCCTCGCCCTCGGGAACGGCATCGGGATGCAGGGCCCATCGGCCGTCCAGCCCGGCCTTGCTCGCCTCCTCCTGAAAGCGGGTCCACCCGGCCCCATCGCGCGCCGGGCAGGTCACCGCCGTCACGCCGTGGTCCGCCAGATCGCGCAGATCCGACGCCCACCGCGAGGCATCGCGCTCGAAGTAGTAGGCACCCACCAGCCGCGACGGCGTCGGCAGAGGCGGGGCCACGGTGATCGTCCAAGGAATCGCCGCGATGAGGTGCCCCTCCCGGAAGACCCGGATCGTGACCCTCACCGTCCCCTTCATCCGTAGCGGCCGCATCCCAGCGGCCGATGCGCTTTTGTAGCGAGCGTATCCCTTCGGCTGAAGCGCTTTCGTAGCGGCCGCATCCTTGCGGTCGATCCCCCGTGTTCCACCCCGCGGCGCGGTGGTCCACCCGGCATCTCCCGCGCGTAGGGGCGGCCGTCCCTGGCCGCCCGGCGTGGAGCCGGGTGTCGCATCGGCGGCGGGAGGCCACGGAGGGCCTCCCCTACGGCGGGATCGATGTGCGATGCTTTTTTGTAGCGGCCGCAACCCTGCGGCCGATCCCGCATTTCCCACCGGTTCGGCCGGCAGGAGCCGGCCGCTGCGATGAACGTTAAGCGTCGATGCGGCGGGCGCGAGCGCCCGCCCCACATCGGCCGCCGCGCTGATGCGGCCCCGCACCACGATCCGCAATGGCTCTCCCGCCGCCTCGAAGCCGCCTTCGGGTTCGGGAAAGAGCCGCTCCCCCACGAGCACGTCGCCCATGCCCGCCGCCACGCGCACGGGGAAGAGGGCGTCGATCTCCTCGCGCCGCCCGGCCTGCCACCAGAAATCCAGGCGCGAGGCCCGCACCTCCTCCAGCCCAGGGCTCACGGTGACGGTGATCTTCCCCTCTCCCGGCGGCACCTCCAGCCAGGCCGTCACCTCCTGCCCCGCCGGCGCCGCCGAGCGCGCCTCCCTCGCCCCCTGCCCCGCCGGGATGTACGGCCTCACGTCGTAAGGCTTCAGTGCCCGCGGCTCAGCGGCCGCCTCGGGGAAGCGGGAGGGCACGGCAAACCTCAGCCCGCGCCCGCCCCAGCGCCAGGAGGCGGGGCCGGCCGAACTCTGCGAGAGGGACTCCTGCACCACGCCGTCGGCCCGCACCTTCCGGCCTCGCAACACCTCCAGGCAGAAGCGGCCGTCGCTCTCCCTCGGCACCGAGGCCCACGGCACGAGCCACTCCCCCGCCCACGTCCTGCCGAAGACCGACTCGGCCCCCCGCCACGGCGGCGGCCCCCCCACCGGCAGGCCCTCCCCGTCCAGAACCGTCCTCATCGCGCCGGGGACCATGAGAAAGAGCCGCGTCCCGGCGCCCTCGCCCAGACGCACCGCCATCCAGTCGCCCAGCACCCACTCCTGCGGAGGCGCCCACGGCAGAGGCCGCATCAGCCCCCGCCCGCCGTCCGGCTCCGTCGAGAGCAGCGCCACGTAGAGCCCCTCGCGCGTCGCCAGGGCGTAGGCCCGCACCGAGCCGTCCGGCCGCCCCGTCACCGCGTCGCGCATGGGCAGAGGCAGGGCCCCCAGGAGGAAGGCCTCCCGCGGATCGCCGTCCACCTTCACCGCATACGGCGACACCCGCAGCCGCGCCCCAGCCGCCGCAGCAGCCGCCACGGCCCACACCAGCACCCCGACCGCCAGCCAGACCCGTTTCAGCACAACCGCTCCCCAAGCCTTACCGGCCGCATCCCTGCGGCCGATGCCCCGTCCCCCTCGCCGTGGCGCGGGCGCCCCCGCCCGCGTTCGGTCGCGGGAAACCATCCCCATTGTTTCCTGCCCGTACGGGGGGCCGTCTCTGGCCGCCCGGCGTGGAGCCGGGTGTCGCCTCGGTGGCGGGAGGCCACGGAGGGCCTCCCCTCGACTGTCATTGCGAGGACTCCCCGCGAAGGGCACCCAGCGAAGCAATCCCGGCCCTGCATGACCGGCAGCCAAGCCTGCGGTCTTTCAACCACGGGACTGCCGCGGCCCTCGGGGCCTCGCAGTGACAGCAGAGGGAGAGTGGTCCGCCCCAACCCGGCGCCTACTTGTCGCCCCCCCCATCGCCGTTCTCTGAATGCTCCTTCTCCCGCCCGTTGGCCAGGATCCGCATCCCCCCGAACTGGCGCACGGCGATGAAGCCCATGACGCCCACGAGCATGAGCCCGAAGGAGATGCGGTCGTTGTCCACGATGACCGCCGCGATGGCGAAAAGCCCCAGGATGGCCGACATGGCGTACAGCACGAACACGGTTTTCCGGTAGGTGTATCCCATCCCCAACAGAACGTGATGGATGTGCGCCCGGTCCGCCTTGAACATGGCCCGCAGGGCGCCCGGGCTGAAATCCCTCTCCACCACCAACTTCTTGAAGAGCCGCCTCGCCATGGCGTACAGCGTGTCAAACACTGGCACGCCCACGATGAGGATGGGAATCAGCAGCGCCAGCGCCGTGGACTTCTTCACGGAGCCCACCGCCGAGAGCACGGCCAGCAGGAACCCGATCATCATGCTCCCGCAGTCGCCCAGGAAGATGCGCGCGGGGTGGCGGTTGTACCGCAGGAAACCCAGCAGCCCCCCGGCCAGCACGGCAGTCACCAGCACGATGCGGTAGCGCTCGCTCCCCAGAAGCGCCACCGTGAAGAGGGTCATGCTCGAAATGAAGGCCACCCCGCCCGCCAGGCCGTCCAGGCCGTCGATCAGGTTGAAGGCGTTCGTCACCCCCACTATCCACAGAGCCGTCAGCGGAACCCACAGCCAGCCCAGGCTCACGACCCCGTCGAAGGGCACGCCCAACTGCTCGATGCGCACCCCGCCGTAGGCCATCACGATGCCCGCCGCCGCGAACTGCACGAGGAACTTCGTCGCCACGCCGGCGTGCCAGACGTCATCGTAAAGCCCCACCAGAAACACCAGCAGCGTGCCCAGGGCCAGCGCTACCCAGAACGGCTCGTTCTGCTCGAAACTCGCCCTCAGGTGCGGCACCAGCCCCAGGGCCACCAGCCCCACCAGCACGAAGGTCGCGCCGAGCGCCACCCCGCCCAGCCGCGGCGTCGGGCAGTCGTGGAGCTTCCGCCCACCCGGCTCGTCCATCGCGCCGCACCGCTCCGCCAGCCGGATCACCGGCGGAGTGAGAAGCAGCGTCCCGATAGCGGCTATCAGCAAGGCGACAAAGGGTTCAATCATGGCTCATGAGCCTACCGCCAACATGCTCTCTCATTGGTTCCCCCCATTCATCAATGACCGCCATCCGCACCCGCCGTTTTCCGCCCGCGGCGCGGGCGTTCCCGCCCGCGTTCGGCCGACACGGGCCGGCCGCATCAGCGGCCCCGCCTCGCCTGTCATTGCGAGGACTTCCCGCGAAGGGCACCCAGCGAAGCAATCCCGGCCCTGCATGACCGGCCCCTAAGCCTGCGATGTTTCAACCGCGGGACTGCCGCGGCCCTTCGGGCCTCGCAGTGACAGCAATGGGTGCGGTCGCCTTCCTCTTTTTGTTCGGCCGACGGAAACCACCCGCCGTTCTTTTCTGCCCGTAGGGGCGGCCGTCCCTGGCCGCCCGGCGTGGAGCCGGGTGTCGCATCGGCGGCGGGAGGCCACGGAGGGCCTCCCCTACGCCACGATCCATAGCCGGCGCGCTCTCGTAGCGGCCACATCCTTGCGGCCGATGCGCCGTTTCCCACCCCGTGGCGCGGGCGCCCTCGCCTCACCTGTCATTGCGAGGGCTCCCCGCAAAGGGCCCCCAGCGAAGCAATCCCGGCCCTGCATGACCGGCCCATAACCCTGCGGTGTTTCAACCACGGGACTGCCGCGGCCCTTCGGGCCTCGCAGTGACAGCAATGGGTGCGGTTGCCTTCTTCTTTTCGTTCGGCCGGCGGAAACCACCCGCCGTTCTTTTCTGCCCGTAGGGGCGGCCGTCCCTGGCCGCCCGGCATGGGGCCGCGTGTCGCCTCGGCGGCGGGAGGCCACGGAGGGCCTCCCCTACGCCACGATCCATAGCCCGTGCGCTCCTGGACGCGCTCCGCTTGCCAGGATGACCGCACGAAAGGGCGTCCCCTCGCGCGTTCGGCCGACATGGACCGGCCGCACCAACGGCCTCTCCTCGCCTGTCATTGCGAGGGCTCCCCGCAAAGGGCACCTAGCGAAGCAATCCCGGCCCTGCATGACCGGCCCCTAAGCCTGCGGTCTTTCAACCGCGGGACTGCCGCGGCCCTTCGGGCCTCGCAGTGACAGCAATGGGAAAGCCGTCGGCCGTCTCTTTACCGGTCGTCCGTCGTCGGTGGTCGGTCGTCCATCTTTAGCCGCCGTCTGCCGTCCGCCGTCTTTCTTTTCCCCCCGCCCCCGTCCGCGGTCTCCTTCTCCCATCGACTATCGACGATCGACTATCGACTCTTTGCCCCCCCCGCAGGCCTCTTCGACCACATCCCCGAAGCGCCCGCACAGCGCCTCCTTGGAAAGCCCGTCGCGCACGGCCTCGCGCGCCCGCTGGCCCATGGCATCAAGCTCGCCCCGGTCCATCGTCAGGATGCTCCGCAGAACGGCCTCGGTGCCCTCCACATCGCCGTGCGCCAGGCACCAGCCGATGCGCTCGCGCTCGACGATCTCGCTGACGTGCGAAGGCCTCGGCCCAAAGTAGAGGATAGGCCGGGCCACCGACATGGCCCCGTAAATCTTGCACGGATGCACGATGCCCACGTACGGGTCTCCCAACGTGACCACGTGCACGTCCGCGGCCGAGAGCGACTGGCCGAGCCCCTCCAGCGGCTGGTAGGGTAGAGAGAGGATGTTCGTCGGCCGCCGGGTGCGAACCAGCTCGTCCACGGCCGCCTTCCCGGCCCCGCCGCCCACGAAGAGAAAGGCGATGCGGGAATCGTTCTCGAACCGCAGGGCCGCCTGAAGCAGCGTGTCCAGCGGGTTGACCGGGCTGTGGTTGCCGCTGTACATCACCACCAGCCGGCCGTCCAGCCCGTGCTGAGTCCGAAAGGTGTTGGCCTCCCGCGTCACCGGCCCCAGGTTCTCCTCGTGCGGCCACGGCGGCATCACCTCCAGCCGCTTGATCCCCGGGCACCGCCTCCGCAGGCGCTCGGCCATGAAGTCATCCAGCGCCACCACCGCGGCCGACGCCTTTAGCGCCCGCCGGTTCAGCGCCGCCAGCGCGCGCACCTTGAGCGAGCGCGCCTCGCCGGGATGCATGGCCACGTACTGGTCCGGGTTGACATCCATCACCCAGAACGTCAGCGGCACCCGCCTCAGCCGCCCCAACGCCAGCGCCGCCATCCCCGCCAGCGGTGGCGACGTCGTGAAGACGATGCCCCGCAGCCCCCGCACCCAAAGCCCGCGCCAGAGGACCTGCGCCAGAAACCCCGCCGCCCCGAGGAGCCGCCTCGCGATGGAAGCCTTCCCGAAGGAGGCCAGCGGCACCCGCACGACCTCCACCCCATCGAGGCGCTCCCGAGCCGGATACCGCGCCGAAGGGTCCTCGTACCCCCGCCGCGCCGTGAGCACCACCACGCGGTACCCGCGCGACGCCATCTCGCGCGCCGCGTCGGCCATGTACTGGCCGACGGCCGCCGGATCAGGCACGTAGACTTGGCTGAGAAGCAGGATTGTTCCCTTGGGCCGGGCGAAATTCACGGGAGTATTAGAGGCACCAATATAGAAATCGAATCCAGCGTTAACAGAGGCTCAGGATGTTTGGCGTCCCGCACGAACTACCCTCGTCTGCACAATCACGGGTTCCGCTCGGCGTACCACTGTGCTGTCTCCCGAACGCCATCTTCGAGAGAGATTTCTGCCTGAAACGCCAGCACGTCGCGGGCCCTGTCCACGTTAAGGCATCGCCTCGGTTGTCCATCTGGTCTTGTAATGTCCCACTTAGTGGAACCTTCATATCCGATAGCGGCTGCAACCATTCTGGCCAGCTCCGCTATAGACGTTTCGCATCCTGTACCAATATTGGTAGGTGCTAGCGAGGCCGAGTGCTCTACCGCCATGACGATAGCCCTTGCAGCATCGTTCACATGCATAAATTCCCGGGTGGCTCTTCCTGTGCCCCAGTTAAGTATCTCTTGCACTCGACCGCGCTTGGCTTCCAAATAACGTCGTATCAGCGCCGCAACCACATGGCTGTTCTCCGGTTCAAAATGATCACCTGGGCCATAGAGGTTTGTCGGAATGAGGATCGCTGTCCCCAGGCCGTATTGCTCCTGATAGGCGGCGCAAGCCTGGTGAAGCATACGTTTCGCGACTCCATAGTAACCCGTCGCTTTGGTGGGCAACCCCTCCCAAATATCCTCTTCCCTATAGGGGATCTGTGCGGATTCTGGGTAAACGCACGTCGTGCTAACTAGCACAAATCTCTCAAGCCCGCGCTTCCGGCCTTCTTCCAAGAGGAGCAACCCCATCAGGGCATTCTCATAAAGAAAGCGCGCGGGGTTTGCCACATTGGCGCCGATGCCTCCGCAGGCAGCAGCGGCGTGTACTACGACCGTAGGTTGTAAGTCCTCATACATAGCAGAGACCCGAGATTGGTTCCTGAGATCATAGGTTTGGCGTTCCAACGCTACAAAGTCGTGCCCGCTAGCCCGTAACTGTTTGCAGACGTATTGGCCGAGAAAACCTCGCCCCCCCGTGACCGCGACGCGACCGGTCTTAGCCATTTGCTCTGCTCCGACCAATTTGCCGCAAATAGTATTCCGCATACCAGGCCACCGTTTTGGCCAGGCCTTCTCTCAGAGATATCTTTGCTTGGTAGCCCAAAGATTCTAGTTTACTGACATCTGGGCACCTGCGCCTTGTCGCGCCGGGCGGCTCAGCCTCCTGGATAACCTCAACGGACACGCCCAGTATTTGGGCAATGATTGCGACCAGTTCTTGGATATTCACTTCCTCCTTCGTGCCTACATGGTAGATTTCACCGGGTTGGCCCTTTTCCCCGGCCAGGACAGCGCCGTGTACCCCATCGTCGATGTAGCAGAAGGCCCGTGTTTGCCGCCCATCTCCCTGAATGGGCACCCCGCAGATCGCATGTTGCAGCCCATCACTCCCGGTGACAATCTTCCGCACCACTTCTGGGATCACATGTTCGAAGCCCATGTTCGGGCCGTAGAAGTTGTGCGGCCTGAAGATGACTCCGGCCAAGCCCTTGCCCTTGGCGTAGTGCATGGTGAGCAATTCCGAGGCGATCTTCCCCCCGCCATAGCTGTATCGTGGGTTCTTGATATCCGGCACAACCAATCTTGCGGACTCATCAGTGGGAATGTGCTCGGGTTCTTGATAAACCTCGCTGCTGCTGGCAAGAATGTATCTTTGTACTCCTGCATCAGTAGCCGCATCAATGGTGTTGACGGCCCCCTTAATGGCGACCTCCAAGACCTCGCCTGGCTTTTCATAGAAGAAGCGAGTCCCATTGATGTATGCAAGGTGCCAGAGCACTTCGCAACCTTCACACGCCTTCCTAACAGTACTCGCGTCCCGGACATCACCCGCCAACACCTCGACCCCTTCCGCAATTAGGTCCTCTGCTACCCTCTCGCGCCAGCCGCTATCGAGCACACGCACATGGTAGCCGCCGTTCAAAAGTTCCCTACAGAGTGCCGAGCCCAGAAAGCCAGTGCCACCGGTTACCAACGCCTTCATGGCTATGTTCTCCCAGTTTCTTCCTCGGCACGTCTCACGAGATCGCCGGCCCGGTAAAAGATCTTGTCGATGCGACCCATGTTCCAAATATCTGCCACCCAAACAGCCGGATTCTCGACGGCCACCTTTTTCAAGATCTTGTCGTAACCATCGTGATTAGTTGCGACAAAAATGCAATCTGTACCGACCACAGCGTCCGCGGCCGGCCAGTTGCGCAAACATTCCCCCTGTTCATCATACAGTGGGTCTGGCAAGTGATGATCACTCACACGAATTTCGCAGGGTAATTCACGCGCCAAATACCTCCGCAACTTAGGGGCCAAACTGTCTCGCATGTCATCGGTATTGCCTTTAAACGTGTACCCCAGTATGGCCACGTGTTTTTGGTACAAGTCAGTCCTTTCCACCATGTGCCTCACGAGAAAGGCCGGCATATATTCGTTCATCTTCCACGCCGAAAGGAGCAGGTCGGGATACGGGGACCATTCATTGATCATTCCAAAGTCCTTTCTCAGGCAGGTGCCGGCTGTCAGCCCCGGTGTCGCCAACCGGCTTCTTTCGTACTTGTAGTTGGCGAGATCCCGTATCTTGTAGATGTCGGCTCCAAAGCCGTCGGCCAGCAGTGCGAATTGATTAGCTAAAGCAAAGTCAACATAGCGGGCGATGTTGTTAAAGAGTTTAACCAGTTCAGCCGACACGTAGTTGGTAAATAGAATTTCCCTGACCAGCGGGCTGAATAGTGCCTTTGCTTTAGCGATGCTCAACTCATCCTCGGCCCCCACTATTTGGGGCAGCTCCCGCAATTCCCGCTTGGCCTTTCCTTCGGCAATGCGCTCAGGACACGTTACAAGGCCGATTTCCTGGCCGATAACCAAGGCAGTATGGCTCTCAATCCATCTCTTCACGTATAAGGTTGTCCCCGGTGTCACGGTGCTCCTCAGGCATATCAACTGTCCGGCCCGAAGATGCGAGTGCACTGACTCCAGCACAGATTCTATCTGCCGAAGATCCGTCTCGATATGGTTGAACAGTGGGGTTCCTACCGTAATGATAATGGCTCGGCAATCCCGAACTCTTTCATAACCGGGCTCGACGTGGAGTTGCTTTGAGGTGATCAGATCCTGGTATCCGGGTTCCCGAAAAGGCATCACCCCAGAATTGATGGAGTCTATCAACCTGACGTTGCGCTCCACCCCAAGAACTCGCAAACCTGCCCCCGTAAGAGACAAGGCAAGCGGGAGCCCCACCCTACCGGTGCCAATCACACAAGCATCATATTCAAATGGTGACACGGTTTGCTCCTATGTACCTTTTGCGGCACGACTCCCCCGTGATGGCTAATCATCAGGAGACCATGCAACGTCGCATTGTGAGGAATAGTCAATAACCCTCTTGCCGAGTCATAGCACCGAATAGCTGCCCATCAACGTTGATAGCCTTTCGCATAATTGGGGCACCTGTTCTGCCAAGTTTTGTTAGGAATGTTCTCACCTCATGCAATTTGGATCCCCGGCGCTCACGTCAGGGCGTCCTTCCCGAGATGGAACTATCATGCACCTGGTGCCCAGACCGACGATCTCCCCCGTGTACTCGGGCACGTCGAAAGAGACCTTCACGTGCGACTGCGCGCCGAGGTTGTAGATCTCGTCGGGCTTCACTTCTCGAAGGACGCGGTTCAGCGCCGAGCTGTCGTTCAGGTCGCCGTAGACCAGCCGCAGGCGGGCGCCCTTCTCGTGCGGGTCCTGGTAGATATGGTCGATGCAACCCGTGTTGAAGGACGACGACCGCCGGATGATCCCGAAGACCTCGTAGCCCTTCTCCAGGAGCAGTTCCGTCAGATACGACCCGTCCTGCCCCGTAATCCCCGTCACCAGCGCGCTTTTCATGCCATCATCCGCTCCTCGAGGTCGCTCCTGACCGTCCGTTGTCGGCAGTCCGCCGTCGGACTTATTCAGTTTCCGACTTCCAATTGCCGACCACCGACTTCTTTCCCCACCCCGCTCCGACCGCCGACGCCTTCGTCTTTAGCCGCCGACAATCGACTACCGACTACTGATGTTCTGCCCCTGATTGTTTGGACACAGTTTAGCATCAGGCGGCCTCCTGGTTGAGGGCGAGGTGTCGTGCCTCGGCCGGGGTGAGGAAGCGGAGGCGCTCGATGCGCCAGTGGTGGTTGTAGTCGT
>JAJYCJ010000169.1 GCA_021778515.1 Acidobacteriota bacterium | reverse complement strand
TCGGAGCCTGATGGAGGTGCTCCGGCTCAATCTTTTCGGAACCGGCGCGATGGACGCGCTGGCAGGGCTGATCAACGGAAAGGAGGTCGTGGAGATGCGTCTGTTGTCGATCCTGTCGGCGGAGGGGCATCCGTTGCCCAGGCCTGGTCTGTTCGCTTCGGCCACGCTGGTTGCAGGCCTGGTCCTGCTCCCCATGGCGGCCCTCCAAGGGCCGTCGGGGGTGGGCGCCGCCCATCTCATGGCCGCCTCTGGGGAGAAGGTTCAGCCTGCCTCGCAGAAGATCTATCCCATGGGGGACAAGAGGCTCGTTCCGCCCAAGGTCGTCACGCAGGTCAACCCCTCCTATCCCCAGGAGGCTCAGAAAAAGCGCATTCAAGGAAGGGCGGTCGTGGAGGTCGTGGTATCGGAGTCGGGGACCGTCACGGAGGCGAGGGTCGTCAAGGAGGAACCGGCCGGCCACGGCTTTGGTCAGGCCGCTGTGGCCGCGGCCAGACAGTGGCGCTTCGAGCCGGCCACCCTGCACCGCAAGCCGGTCGCCGTGTGGTGGCTCATCGCGATCAACTTCAAGTTGAGCTGAACGTGAAGGTCGGCGGAAGCATGGAAGCGGCCCGCCGTTTCGGGCGCCGCCCATCTCAGGCGGGCCCGCGGGGGGGAGCGGGGCCCAGCTGGTGACCATCTTGGAGACGGCCAGGAAACCGGACGGCGCCATGGCTCGCCCGCCCATGCCCCCATTCAGGCTAAACCACGAGGACGCCGTGGGCGTGGCATCCTATCTGCGCTCCCTGCCTCCTCCGGCCGCCCGATCCGGGGCAGATCCGGCTCCGGTGAAGGAGATCAAGGACTGAGACCAAGGAGGCGGCTGATGTCTGTCGGAGCGGGGCCGGTTCGCCGGCCCCGCTCCTTTCTGGCGCCGGCGTGGAGAGCCCCGCGCCTCCTTCGCGCCGGCCCTCGCGACAGTCCTGCGCGGGCCTGCTAGACTCGGACCATGCGGGCGACCATCCTGTACGAGAACGACCACCTCCTGGCCATCGCCAAACCCGCCGGCCTCAGCCTGGCAACGCCCGCCAGGGAAGAGGGGGCGGCCGTCCGGCGGCTGCTGGAGGCCCTGCCCGCGGCCCATCGGCGAAGGGCCCGGAGCGGTGACGGGGGACCGTGGCTGCTCCACCGCCTGGACGTGAGCACCTCGGGGGTCGTCCTCCTCGCGCGCAGCCTGGTGGCTCGGCGGCTCTATTCCGGGCTTCTCTCTGAAGGCAAGGCGCAGAAGAGCTACCTGGCTTTCGCGTGGGGCCGCTTCGATCCGCCGGAGGGGAGGCTGGATTGGCCCCTCGGGCCGGACCGCGGCGACCGCCGGCGCATGGCCGTGGACCCCGGCGGCAAGCGGGCCGTCACGCTCTACCGGACGCTCCAGGCCCGCGCGGAGGCCTCTCTCCTGGAGTTCCGCCTGGAGACCGGACGCACCCACCAGATCCGCGTCCACGCCTCCCACGCCGGCCATCCTCTCCTGGGAGACGACCTCTACGGCCGCCTGCGGGATCTCCCTCCGGGCCTGAGTGCCGCCCGCAGAAGGTCCCTCCGGCCGGGGAGGTGCCTGCTCCACGCCTTCGTCCTCGTCTTGCCGGCCACGGACCTCGCCCCCGTCCTCGCTCTCACGGCGCCGCTCCCCGAGGATTTTGCCCGCACCTGCCGCCTGCTGGGCATGGAGCCGCCCCCGGTGCCGACGGGCATCACCGTCCCCGCGCATCGGCCGGGGTAAAGGAGGGCCCTCTTTCAGCGGGGCTGCGTCCCGGACGGGACGGGAGCAAGGCGGCTCTCGATCCAGGCCGTGACCTTGCTCACCACGGCGGGGCTGATGACGTGCCCGCCGGCATACGGGAAGGATTCGACGGGGATCTTCTGCTCCCTGAGGTAGGCCACGGACGTATCGCTGAGGGCCGAGGGAATGGCCTTGTCCTCGGGCGAGTGGCACACCAGGACACTCGTGGCGCGGGCCGCCTCGGCCTCCGCCGGCGAGAAGTCCCGGGGGTCCAGCCAGCCGCCGATGGGGATCACTCCGCGGAAGACCTGCGGATGACGAAGGCCGAGGGAGTAGGAGAGAAAGCCGCCCTGGCTGAAGCCCATCAGAAAGACGTTGGCGGGATCCACTGGGTAGAGCTTCTGGACGGCTTGCAGCACGTCAAGGACGTACTCTTCGCTGAGCTTGAGCGACAGGGAATCGGGCTGGCGACCGGGGCCCGGCCTCACATCGAACCACACGAATCCCAGCCGGCCGTCGAATCCAACGGCCCGCGCGTACTGGGCCCTGGGCGTGCAGAAGAGAAATCCGGCCTTGCGGAAGGCCTCCGCGAAGAGGTCTGAGAAGCTCTCCTCGTCGCCCCCCGCGCCGTGCAGGCCGATGACCAGCGGGTAGCGCCGGGAGGGGTCGTAGCCCTCCGGCTCCAGCACCCGCACCGTCTCCAGGGTCCGCGCGGGAAGCTCGATCAGCTTTCCCGTGCGTGCATCGAGGCGGGCGGAATCCTTCTTCAGCTCCTTAATGGCCGACAAGAAGGGCCTGGAAGAGCGAACCCGGTCGAAATCGGTGTCGCGTTCGATCTGTTCCAGATCGTGGAAACCAGCGCCCCAGGCCGCCTTCAGGAAGTCGGCGGCCTGCCGGTCGGCGCCCAGCAGGGCGTAGCAGCAGGCCAGGTTGTAGAGGAACACGCTCTGTCCCGGCCTCAGGCGGAGGAGCTCCACGTAGGCCCGGGCCGCCTCCTCGTACTTGCGCTCCTGGTAGAGGTCCGCCGCCTTCTGGAAGAGGACGTTCGCGTCGGGCCCCTCCAGATCCTTCGGCGTCAGTTTGAGGATGTCCGTCTTCTGGGGCGCTCGCCGGGCCTCGATGGCCCGCCCTCCGGCCCACGCCGCGGCCAGGACGAACGCCGCCACCGCCAATTTGCGGATCCGATGCATGGCTCCTCCTCCCCTGGGACGCGCTCCAGCGTGGAGCCGACGGCCCTCCCGGAGGTGTACGCAGGAGGGGAGGTGGTGGTTCAGGCCGGGCGGACCGGAGTTATCGGGACGCCGTGGGCGCCGCTTCGACGCGGGTGGTCCCGTCGGCCGCGGTCAGCACCTGCACCCGCTCTCCCGGCGCGAAGGCGACTTTGCCGCTTTGTACCACGGCGATGAGGCGGCCGTCGTCCATGTGGA
>JAJYCJ010000077.1 GCA_021778515.1 Acidobacteriota bacterium | reverse complement strand
CTCTGGAGGGCCGGCCGGGAGCTGGCGCGCTACGACAAGGTCCACCTCTTCGCCCCCAACGACGAGGCCGCCCTCTGGGACCCGGGGGACCGGTACGTGGCGGTGAGGCTGGGCGAGCTGACGCTGGGCCTGATGACCTGCAACGATCTGCGGTTTCCCGAGCAGGCCCGGGCCCTGCGGATGGAGGCCCTCTGCACGCACCTGGCGGTGGCGGCGTGGTGGCCGTGGCGGCGCCACCACGTCTGGGAGACGTTGCTGAGGGCGCGCGCCATCGAGAACGGGGTGTGGGTGCTGGGCTGCTGCGTGGCGGCCTCCGCCTATCCGGGGGAGGAGTTCGCGGGGGCGGGGAACCTCCTCTTCGACCCTCACGGAGAGCCCGTCCGAACGCCGGACGACCGCTTCTACGAGCTGGAGCCCCGGCGCTCGGAGGGGCTCCTGGTGGATCCCCTGGAGACCTTCCTGCCCGTGGGGCGGGTGGATCTCGTGCGGCCGTGACCGAAATTCGGCCCCTTGGCCCTGCCCGCGAGCTGGGGTATGATGCCGGGGTAGGATGGGTACGCACCCCGTCCCTTTGTGGGGTTCGAGCCCTGTGCAACGTGCCCTGTGAACCCCGCCAGGCCCGGAAGGGAGCAACGGTAAGCAGTAAGCCCGTGTGCCGCAGGTCGCTTGAACCCCATACCCTTTTGTGGGGCTCGGCCCACGCGGGGAGCGGTGCCTCGGCGGCGCCCGAACCCGATGGCGCCAGACCTCCGCTTGAGCAGGTGGTGGCCCATGGCCCATGAAGCGCTGGCTCGGAAATATCGCCCCAGGACCTTCGAGGAGATGGTGGGCCAGGAGGCCGTGGTCCGGACCCTGACCAACGCCCTGAAGTCGCGGAAGATCCACCCGGCCTACATCTTCTCGGGCATCCGCGGGGTGGGAAAGACCACCGCCGCGAGGCTCTTCGCCAAGGGGCTCAACTGCGAAAAGGGTCCCACCGCCATACCCTGCAACGAGTGCGCCTCCTGCCTGGAGATCGCGGCCGCACGGTCCATGGACGTCCTGGAGATCGACGGCGCCACCAACACCAAGGCCGAGGAGGCGCGGGACCTCATGCAGGCGGCGCGGTACATGCCGGTGCGTGACCGCTTCCGCGTCTTCATCATCGACGAGGTCCACATGCTCTCCACGGCGGCCTTCAACGCCCTCCTCAAGACCCTGGAGGAGCCGCCGCCCCACGCCATCTTCCTCCTGGCCACCACGGAGCCCCACAAGATCCCGGATACCATCCACAGCCGGGCCCAGCACTTCCAGTTCCGGCGGGTGACCGAGGCGCAGGTGGTCCGCCATCTGGAGGCGGTCTGTCAGAGTGAAGACGTCCAGGTGGATCCGGCGGCCCTCCGGCTCGTGGCCCGCTCCGGTGAAGGGTCGGTGCGCGACGGTCTGACCCTGCTGGACCGCCTCATGGCCTATGCCGACGGGCCCGTGACCGAGGCCCTCGCGGTAGAGGTTCTGGGGGTGGTGGGGCGGGAGGCGCTCCTCGGATTGCTGGATCTGCTGGCGGCGGGAGACGCCGGCGGGGTGCCGGCCTTCGTGGATAGCCTCCGAGAACGGGGACAGAGCCTGGAGCACTTTCTCTCCGACTTCACGGAGCTGACGAGGGACGCGCTCCGGATCCGGGTGGGAGGGGAGGAGGCGCCGGGGGATGACCCGCACCTGGCCCGGGCGGCGTCCCGCTTTTCCCTGGAGGATCTCCTGCGGCTCTGGGACCTTCTGGTCGCGACCCAGCAGCGGATGAAGGGTGCGCCGGACCCCGACGCGCTCCTGGAGCTCCAGCTCGTGAAGGCCGCGCTCCTGCCCAAGATTCTCCCCCTCGACCAGCTCCTGGCCGGGGCGGTGGCCGCGGCGCCCGCGCAAGGGCCTCCCCCGAGGAGGAGCGAAACCGGCGAACCCGCCGGCCCCTCGCGGCCGATGGCCAAGGCCGATTCCCCCGATCCCCAGGAGGCCACCGAGGAGGCGGGCGATGGGCTGCGGTTCCGAGCCCTCATCCCCTTCCAGAGGATGGACGAACACGAGGCCCACTCCTTCGAGGCGGAGGACGAGCGCTCGGAGCGATTCCGGGAGGAGGCGAGCCACCGCCTGCCCCTGGCGGGCCCGGCCCTCTCCACGGCGCGGATCTCACTCGATCCGGAAGGGACGGTCCACATCGCGCTGCCAGCCGCGGCGGCCACCGCGGCGGCCCTGCTCAACTCCAAGGAGAGGAAGCTCCAACTGGAAGAAGTGGCTCGCCACCTCGGACTCGCCGGATCGGTTCTCATCGAGACGGAGGAGGCGGGGCCCGCCGAACCGGCCCGGACGGGACCGGCCGCCCCGGAGGGAGAGCACGGGCAGGCCGTCAGGCGCGTGATGAAGATACTGGGCGGCCAGGTGCAGAAGGTGACGCCCGTGGCGCTGGAGCCCCCAGCAGGAGGAACCGATGCCGAACCTGAATAAGCTGCTCAAACAGGCCCAGAAGATGCAGGAGCAAGTCCAGCAGGAGATGGAGGCGCTGGTCATCGAGGAGTCGGCCGGCGGCGGTATGGTCACCGTCCGGATGAGCGGCCAGAAACAGATCCTGAAGGTGACGCTGGACCCCTCCCTCCTGGTCCCCTCCGAGAAGGAGATGCTCGAAGACCTGCTGGTGGCCGCGGTGAACCAGGCGGCGCGCAAGGTGGACGAGACCCTCCAGGACAAGCTGGGCGGCCTGGGAACGGGCCTGGGTCTTCCGGGCATGTGATGATGGGCCGGTGAAGGCCGTGAGCGCCTATCCCCCCAGCCTCCGGCGCTGTCTGGAGGAGCTCCAGAAACTGCCCGGCATCGGGCCCAAGTCGGCCCAGCGCATCCTCTTTCACCTCTTGGAAAGGGGGGCGGCAGCCCCGGTCGAACTGGCGGAAACCCTCCTGGCCCTTGGGAACCGCGTGGAGCGCTGCCCGGACTGCCGGGCTTTCAAGGAAGCGGGCGCGGTGTGCGCGCTCTGCGGAGATGCATCGAGGGACCTTCGCCTGCTCTGCATCGTGGAATCGGCCGCGGACGTGCTGCTCATCGAAGGGACGGGGGAGTTTCGGGGCCATTACCACGTCCTCCACGGCCTCCTCTCCCCCATGAAGGGCGTACACCCCGAGCAGCTGGGGCTGGAGGCGCTGGACCGACGCCTCGGGGGCGGGACGGTGGAGGAGGTGATCCTCGCCACGCCGCCCACGGCCGAAGGCGAGGCCACCGCCTCCTACCTGGCCAACCACCTGGCCGGACGGGTGGCCCAGATCAGCCGGATCGCCTACGGGCTGCCCGTGGGCACGGACTTCCAGTACGTGGATACGCTGACGCTGAGCAGGGCGCTGTCTGGGCGGCGGCGGTTCCTGTAAACCCCCGGCCCGGCCCGAAGGGGGGCCTTCGGAGGGGCCGTAGTTCAGAGGGGGCTTGATTTTCAGCGTATTGCATCCCTTCCGGACTGTGTGGTATACGAATCAGGATTGGAGGAGACCCGTATGGGCGCGTCCGACCTCATTATGTATGAGGAAGAATTCCAGAGAATCAAAGAGGTCATCAGCAAGCTCAGGGTCGACGCCAACGCCAACGTGGTCTTTCTCGTGGACAAGAACGGCCAGCAGATCGCCGCCACGGGGGACATCGAACGCCTCGATACGACCTCCCTGGCCTCCCTCACGGCGGGCAACGTGGCGGCCACCGACGGGCTGGCCAAGCTCATCGGCGAGAAGGAATTCTCCGTTCTCTTCCACGAGGGCGAGAAGGACAACATCCACATCTCCATCGTCGGGGGGAAGGTCATCCTGGTCGTGATCTTCGACGAGCGCTCCTCCCTCGGGCTGGTTCGCCTCCGGGTCAAGCGGAGCTCGGAGGAGCTCAACCGGCTCTTCCAGCAGATCATGGAAAAAACCGAGCGCGAGAGGGCCGCCGGGGAATCCTCCTTCGATTCTCCCTTTGCGGAGATCACGGACGAGGATATCGACGCTCTGTTCAACGAGTAGACGATCTAAGGAAGTGGGTGCATGTCTTTTATCAACTACGCCTCACGCGAGATCAACTGCAAGATCGTCTATTACGGCCCCGGCCTGTGCGGCAAGACCACGAACCTCCAGTACATCTACGAGAAGACCAACCCCAGCGCGAAGGGGAAGCTCATCTCCCTCGCCACGGAGACGGACCGGACCCTCTTCTTCGACTTCCTCCCGCTGGACCTGGGGACGATCCGCGGGTTCAAGACCCGTTTTCACCTCTACACGGTGCCGGGCCAGGTCTTCTACGACGCCTCCCGGAAGCTCATCCTGAAGGGGGTGGACGGCGTGGTCTTCGTGGCGGACTCCCAGGAGCCCCGCATGGACGCCAACGTGGAGTCCGTGCGCAACCTCGAGTCCAATCTGAAGGACCACGGCTACGATCTCGCGATGGTCCCTTACGTGCTGCAGCTCAACAAGCGGGACCTCCCCACCGCCATCCCCATCGAAGAGATGCTCCGCCAGCTCAGGATCAAGAGCGAGCCCTACTTCGAGGCGGTGGCTCCCAAGGGGATCGGCGTCTTCGACACGCTCAAGGCCTGCGCCAAGCAGGTCCTCATCGAACTCAGCAAGAAGTAGGGCTGGGTTTCCGATCAAAAGCTAACCACAGAGGCACAGAGGCACGGAGAAGATCTTAAAGGGCAAGGCCTTACTATCCCCCAGTGCACTCGATGATGGAGGCGGACGGGAGTGGGCTGGGCACCTCGCGGCGGCTCCCGGGCTCGGCCTCGCACCGGCGGGTTCACCAGTGGGCGATCTCCGTCCATGAGCCGCGCCACCAGCGATACACGCGGACCCTCCCGTCGATGCCGGCCACGCGAAAAGCCCACCCCTCTTGGCCGGAGGCGTCGCGAGCGTACAGCGTGCCCGGGGTGGCGGTGGCATGGGGAGTAAAGCTCAGAAGGTCGGTGGGGCCGAAGCGGATGGGGTCCTGCCCCACGAGGCTGTTCCCGGACGGATCCCGCTCCACGCCGAGAGGAAGCCCAGGCTGTGCGGCACCCTGCCCCAGAGGTATGGGCGAAGAGAGAGACCGGTCGATGCCGTCCCTGATGTCCGTGAGGGACAGGCCGTCCCGATCCCCATCTACATAGAGCTGGGCCGTGATGCCTGAAGGGCCGCCGCGGAAGAGAAGGCCCGTGTTCTGGCGCCGGATCACCGCCGTGGAGGAGGCCTCCACCACGAGGGCATGAAAGGTCGTGGCGAGGCTCTTCAGGGCGCTCTGTTCGAGCTGGCGTCCCAGGGCCCCGGCCGCCGTGATCGCGCATAAGCCCAGGATGGCCGCCGTGACGAGCACGTCGGCGCAGCTCATCCCCCGTTCCCCTCTGCGACTGGCACGCGTTGTTTCGGACATGGTCTCCTCCTCGGCTCCGGAGAGGCGGGGGGGCGGCGGTCCGTGGTCCGCCGCCCCCCTGCGGGCCTACAGGGTCAGGTAGGGCCGGATCGCCTCCAGGAGCTTGGGGCCGATGCCCTTCACGTTCCTGAGCTCGTCCACGGTTTTGAAGCCGTTGTGGGCGGTCCTGTACTCCACCATGCGCTGGGCCACCTTGGGGCCGATCCGGGGCAGGGCGTCCAGCTCCTCGGCCGAGGCGGAGTTCAGGTTGATCTTCCCTTCGATGGCCTTGGCCGCCTTGGGCGTGCGCTGGGCTTTCTGCCCCTTGGGCGTCTTCTGTGCCTTCTGGACCTTTACGGTCGACGCCTGCTCCGGAGTCGCGGCCGAAGCGGGAAGGCCCGAGACCGTGAGCGCTCCGGCGACCATCATCCCAGCCAGTGCCACCATCCACCGTCCGATCGTTGCCTTCATGGGATCCTCCTCGCGGCCTGTGCCGCATCAAAGGGGCCCTCACCGGGTTCCCCTGTCCCGAAGCCCCCTTCGGGGACGATTTCTGAAGGGCATCCCGCGTGCCACCGGCTCCGTACCAGGGGAAAGCCTTTCAGTGACTGCCTGAAAGACCCCTTCCCATGAGAACCGACGTGAAATGGCCCCGCGGGAAGATGGACACGGGAAGAAGATGTCATGCGGGATCAGCGGGTTACGATGTAATCGCAATTGGACAAGGGCGGCACAGGAGGCCGACTCCGCTTCGTTGCTCTAACCGATTGATCCGTAAGAGGATATCCAGCGGATGCTCCTACGGATGCGATCCGGGAGCGCCTCCGGCCGCTGGCAGTGGCCTTGCTCTTCCCCAGCCCGGAGGTGACTCATGCGAGAACATGGTCTTGGAATCAAGGAGATGCCCGAACCCGAGAGGCCCCGCGAGCGGTGCCTGCGGTGCGGGCCTGCGGCCCTGAGCACGACGGAGCTGCTGGCCATCCTGCTCCGGACTGGAACGAGGGGGAAGACGGCGCTGGACCTTTCTTCGGAGTTGCTCTCCCGGTGCGGCTCCCTGCGGGCTCTCAGCGCGGTTGAACCTTCGGAGTTGGCCCGCGCATACGGCCTGGGCCCAGCCAGGGCGGCCCAATTGCTCGCCGCCCTGGAGCTGGCCCGGCGCTTCACGGAGGAGGAGGTCCGGCTCGCCGAGACCCTCTCCGGGGCCGAAGAGACCTACCGCTTCTTGAAGCCGCGCCTGCGCGATCTTCCCCATGAGGTCTTCGCGGTCATCTTCCTCAATCAGAAGCACGGGGTCCTCAGCTACCGGGAGATGTTCCGCGGTTCCATCCACGCCAGTTCCGTGCACCCGAGGGAGATCGTGAAGGCGGTCCTCAAGGAGAACGCGGCCGCCGTGATTCTGGCCCACAACCACCCGAGCGGCCACGTCTCCCCCAGCCCCGACGACCTCAGGCTCACCGAGGAGCTGAAGGGCCTCCTCAGCCACCTGGACGTTCGCGTGCTGGACCACCTGATTGTGGGCGGGAACGGCTACTTCAGCTTCGCCCGCGAGGGGCTGCTGAACGGATAGAGCCGAGAAGGGCGGCGACGAAAAGGCACGAGAGCGAAAGCGCGGGAAGACCTTGGGCCGGTGAGCTGGAGAGCCGGGGAGAGAGGCGCAGAGTGCAGCCCTATGGCACTGGGGCGGCCGGGGAGCTCCGGTCAACCCTCGCTGGCCGCTTTGCGCCTTCCGCTCATCTCCTCACCACCTCAGCACCTCATCTCGTCCCGGCTTCCTTCCACCCGCCAATGGGCGCTCAAAGCCCTTCGAAGACCTCCCGGGCGGCATCGAGCGTGCGGCGAATGTCGGCCTCGGTGTGGGCGGCGCTGAGGAAGCCCGCCTCGAACTGGCTGGGCGCCAGGTAGATGCCCTTCTCCAGCATGCCCCGCATGAAGCCGCCGAAGCGATGGGTGTCGGACTGGGTCGCCGTGACGTAGTCCGTCACGGGGCCCGGATGGAAGAAGCCGGTGAACATGGAGCCCACGTGGTTGCCCGTGAAGGGCGCCCCGTGCTGGCTGGCGATCACGGCCAGGCCCGCGGCGAGGCTGGTGGTCAGCTGTTCGAGGCGGAGGTAGAGCGCCTCCCCCTCCCGCTCCAGGATCTTGAGGGTCGCCAAGCCCGCCGCCATGGCCAGCGGGTTGCCCGAGAGGGTGCCGGCCTGGTAGATCGGTCCGGCGGGGGAGACCTGGCTCATGAGTTCCCGCCGGCCGCCGTAGGCGCCCACGGGCAGGCCTCCGCCGATGATCTTGCCGTAGGTGGCCAGATCGGGCCGCACCCCGGCGCGCTGGGCCATACCGCCAAGGCCGATGCGGAAGCCGCTCATGACCTCGTCGAAGATGAGGACGATCCCCTCCCGCTCGGTGATGGCCCGTACCGCCTCCAGGTAGCCGGGCCTCGGCGGGATGACCCCCATGTTGCCCGGCAGCGGTTCCAGGATGAAGGCCGCGATCTGCCCCCGGTTCTCCTCGCAGGCGAGCTCAAGGGCCTGGACCTTGTTGAACGGGATGACCAGCGTGTCCTTCGCCAGGGAGGCGGGCACGCCCGGGCTGGAGGGGGTCCCGAAGGTGAGGGCGCCGCTGCCGGCCTCCACCAGCAGAGAGTCGCCGTGCCCGTGGTAGCAACCGGCGCACTTGAGGATCTTGTCCCGGCCCGTGGCGCCCCGCGCCAGGCGCAGGGCCGACATGGTGGCCTCGGTGCCCGAGTTCACCATGCGCACCATCTCCAGGTGGGGGAGGTGGCTCGTCAGCCACTCGGCCATCTCCACCTCGAGCCGCGTGGGGGCGCCGAAGGAGGCGCCGTCCTTGAGCGCCCGCTCCACGGCCTCCCGGACCTCCGGGTGGTTGTGGCCGAGGATCATGGGGCCCCAGGAGCCCACGTAATCGAGGTAGGTGTTGCCGTCCTCGTCGGTGAGGGTCGCGCCCTCCGCCCGCGCGATGAAGGGCGGATCGCCGCCCACCGAGCGGTAGGCGCGGACGGGCGAGTTGACGCCGCCGGGAATGAGCGGGACGGCCCGCTTCAGCAAATCTTGGCTCCGCGTTCGTTTCACCTTGGCCTCCGATCGTCGGGAATGGGGCCCATTCGGCCCCTCGCCTCCGGGCACGAAAACGCCCCGGGGAGAGATGCTCCTCCCCGGGGCCCATTATCGGCCAGAAGCGGCCGGTCGATCTACTCCGTCTCCGCGGCCTCCGCGGGGGCCGCCCCGGCCCCGACGAGCCCCGCCTTCTCGCGGACCTTGACTTCGATCTCGTCCATGAGCTTGGGGTTCTCCACCAGGTACTGGCGGGCGTTCTCCTTGCCCTGCCCCAGGCGGGTCTCGCCGTAGGCATACCAGGTGCCGGCCTTGTCGACGATCTTGTGCTCCACGCCCAGGTCGAGGATGTCGCCGGCCTTGGAGATGCCCGTGCCATAGAGGATGTCGAACTCGGCCACGCGGAAGGGAGGGGCCAGCTTGTTCTTGGCGACCTTGACCTTGACCCGGCCGCCGATGACCTGGCCGGCCGCGTTCTGGATGTTGGCGATCCGGCGGATGTCGAGCCTGACCGAGGCGTAGAACTTGAGCGCCCGGCCCCCGGTGGTGGTCTCGGGGTTGCCGAACATGACGCCGATCTTTTCGCGAAGCTGGTTGATGAAGACGCAGGTGGTGTTGCTCTTGCTGACGATGCCCGTGAGCTTGCGCAGGGCCTGCGACATGAGCCGGGCCTGAAGCCCCACGAAGCTGTCGCCCATCTCTCCCTCGAGCTCGGCCTTGGGAACGAGGGCGGCCACCGAGTCGATCACCACGATGTCGATGGCCCCGGAGCGCACCAGGGCCTCGGCGATCTCGAGGGCCTGCTCGCCCGTGTCGGGTTGGCTGATGAGCAGGTTGTCCACGTTGACTCCCAGCCGCTGGGCGTAATCGGGGTCCAGGGCGTGCTCGGCGTCCACGAAGGCGGCCATGCCCCCGTTGCGATGAACCTCGGCGACGGCCTGCAGGGCCAGCGTAGTCTTGCCCGAGGATTCGGGCCCGTAGATCTCGACCACCCTGCCCCGAGGCAGCCCGCCGATGCCCAGGGCCAGGTCCAGGCTGAGGCTCCCGGTGGAGATGATCTCCGCCTTCACTTTGGCGCCGCGCTCGCCCAGGCTCATGATGGAGCCCTTGCCGAACTGGCGCTCGATCTGGGCCACGGCGGCGTCGATGGCCTTCTTCCGTTCTTTCGAGATCTCCATGGTTCTGGCCTCCTCCTTCGTTTCAGGCCCCAGGATGGGGCGTCCCCTTACGAAAAGCAACCCTGGGGATTTCCGATCAAGAAGCATGCCAAGCGGCCCCCCGGTTTCGCCGGGGGGCCGCCGGTCGGTAGCCCATGAGAAGCGAGGGGTCCCCGCCCGGAGCCGGGCGGCTACTCCACGTCTCCCTCCAGCATGAGGCTCAGGATGATGGCCTTCTGCGCGTGGAGCCGGTTCTCGGCCTCGTCGAAGACCACGGACTGCCACGACTCGATCACCTCGTCGGTGACCTCCTCGCCGCGGTGGGCGGGCAGGCAGTGCATGAAGATGGCGTCCTCCTTGGCCATGGCCATGAGGGCGGCGTTGACCTGGTAGGGCCGGAAGATGGCCTTCCGCTTCTCGGCCTCCGCCTCCTGGCCCATGGAGGCCCAGACGTCGGTGTAGATGACGTCCGCGCCCGAAACCCCCTCCTTCAGATCGTGGGTCACGGTCATGGTGGCACCGCTCTCCCGCGCATCATCCCGCGCCAGCGCGAGCATCTCGGGCTTGGGGTCGAAGCCCTCGGGGCAGAGGATCCGCACGTTCACGCCGGTCTTGGCGCCGGCAAACATGAGGGAGTGGGCCACGTTGTTCCCGTCGCCCACGAAGGCCAGCGTCAGCCCCTTCAGCTCGCCCTTCTTTTCGAGGATGGTCTGGAAGTCGGCCACGGCCTGGCAGGGGTGCAGAAGGTCGGAGAGGCCGTTGATTACCGGGATGTCGGCGAACTGGGCCAGCTGGAGGATGGACTCATGCGAGAAGGTGCGAGCCATGATGAGGTCCACCATGCGGTCCAGGGTCCGGGCGATGTCCGGCACGCTCTCCCGCTTGCCCAGGGAGATATCGTTGGGCCCGAGGTAGATGGCGTGGCCGCCGAGCTGGGTCATCCCCGCCTCGAAGCTCACGCGGGTGCGCAGGCTGGGTTTCTCGAAGATCATGGCCATGGTCTGGTTGACCAGGGCGTCCTCGTATTTCTCGGGGCTGGCCTTGACCTTGAGCGCCACCTCGAGGAGGTGGTCCATGGTGGCCGGCGATAGATCGTGAATGGAGATGAAGTCTTTGCGGTACATGTCAGGCTCCTCCTTGGATCGGCGGCGACGGGCGCCTCCTATCCCTTGAATGGCGAAGGCCTCGCGTCCGGCTCGGTCATGCCGGAGAGCGGCCGCGTCCTTCAGCCCCGCTTGGCCGTCTCCAGGCGGTGGATCTTCTCGGTCTTCTCGGACTTTTCGTGGATGATGCGGGTTCCGGCCCTGCCCTCGGCGGCGGCCTGGAGCTGGGCGGCGTCGGTGATGACGACGCTGCCGCCCTTGCGCACCAGGAACTGGACCGCCGCCTCCACCTTCGGCCCCATGGAGCCGGGCGGGAACTGGCCCTCCTTCTGGTACTGGAGGATCTCCTCCAGAGAGACCACGGACAGGGCCTTCTGGTCGGGCTTCCCGAAATTCACGTAGAGGCAGGGGACGGAGGTGATGATGAGCATCTCGTCCGCATCCAGCTCGCAGGCCAGCAGGACCGAGGTGCGGTCCTTGTCGATGACCGCCTCCACGCCGCGGTGGGTGCCGTCCAGCTCCCGCACCACGGGAATGCCTCCCCCTCCCCCGGCGATGATGATGGAGCCCGTCTCGTAGAGCGCCTTCAGGGCCCCCACCGAGAGGATCCGTTTGGGTTTGGGCGACGGGACGACCTTCCTGTAGCCCCGGCCGCTGTCCTCCACCATGGGCCAGCGCTCCACCTCCATGAGGTGCTTGGCGCGGTAGGCGGTGTAGAAGGGGCCGATGGGCTTGGTGGGATTCCGGAAGGCGGGATCCTCCGCGTCCACCTCCACCTGGCTGAGCACGGACATGAGGTCCCTCTGGATGCCCCGGCGCTGGAGTTCGTTGGAGAGCGCCTTCTCGATGAGGTATCCCATGCTGCCCTGGGTTTCGGCCACGCAGACATCCAGGGGGAGGGGCGGGACCTTGGTCACCGCCTCCTCCACCCGGATCAGGTTCTGGCCCACCTGCGGACCGTTGCCGTGCACCAGCATGACGCAGGCATAGTTCTCCAGCAGCGGAACCAGCTGGCCGGCGGCTTCGTCGGCGTTGGCGAGCTGCTCGCGGAGCGTGCCCTTTTCGCCGGCCTTGATGAGGGCGTTGCCCCCGAAGGCCACCAGCGCTTTCTTCTTCCTCATGGCAGGCCTACAGCAACCGCTTGAGCGGCACCTCCAGCGTGGGCTGGCCGATCTCCTGCAGCTCGTACTGGACGCGGACCGAGGGCTTGTTGATGCGGATGATGCGGCCTAGGTCGATGGGCGTGGCGATCACCACCAGGTCGCACTCGGTGGAGTTGATGGTGGTCTCCAGGTCCTTGATCTGCTGGTCCCCGTATCCCATGGCGGGTAGCAGGATGCCGATGTCCGGGTACTTCTCGTAGGTGGCCTGGATGGAGGCCACGGCGAAGGGCCGCGGATCCACCAGCTCCTCCGCCCCGAACTTCCGGGCGGCCATCACGCCGGCTCCGTACTGCATCTCTCCGTGCGTGAGGGTGGGACCGTCCTCCACGACCAGCACGCTCTTGCCGGTGATGGCGGTGGGATCGGACACCTTCAATGGCGAGGCGGCGTCCACGACCATGGCCTTGGGGTTGAGCTGGTGGATGTTGAAGCGCACCTCGTCGATGTCGTCGCCGTTGGCCGTGTCGATCTTATTGATGACCACCACGTGGGCGCGGCGCAGGTTGGCTTCGCCGGGGTGATAGGCGATCTCGTGACCCGGGCGGTGGGGATCCACGACGACGATCTCCAGGTCTGGCCTGTAGAAGGGCAGGTCGTTGTTCCCGCCATCCCACACGATCACGTCGGCCTCGCGCTCGGCCTCGCGGAGGATGGCCTCGTAGTCCACCCCGGCATAGACCACCACGCCGCGCTGAATGTGCGGCTCGTACTCTTCGCGCTCCTCGATGGTGCAGTGGTGCTTGTCCAGATCCTGGAGCGTGGCGAAGCGCTGCACGCGCTGGGCCACCAGGTCGCCGTAGGGCATGGGGTGGCGGATGGCCACCACGCGCTTGCCGGCGGCCTTCAGGATCTCGCAGACCCGGCGGGTCGTCTGGCTCTTGCCGCATCCCGTCCGGACGGCGCAGACGGAGACCACCGGCTTGCTGGAGGAGATCATGGTGTGGTCGGCGCCCATCATCATGAAGTCGGCGCCCGCGGCGATGGCCGTGGAGGCCTTATGCATGACGGTTTCGTGGGAGACGTCGGAGTAGGCGAAGACCACGAGGTCCACCTTCTCCTTGCGGATCAGCTCGGGCATCTCTTTCTCGTCGTAGATCGGGATGCCTTCGGGATAACCTTCGCCCGCCAGGGCGGCGGGATATTTGCGTCCGGCGATGTCGGGAATCTGGGTGGCGGTGAATGCGACCACGCGGTACGAATTGTTGCCCCGAAAGAAGACGTTGAAGTTGTGGAAGTCTCTTCCGGCGGCTCCCATGATGAGGACATTCTGGGGTTTCATGGAACATACCTCCTTGCATGTGCGGCTGCCGGACCCGGCATTCTTCGCAGGCAAGAAGCAAAGCGTACCATTTACAGGACTTTGGGGTCAACACAAAGGGCGCGGGAAGGGGAGAAGAATGGGCTTCTGACGGCCTTCAACACCACAAGACGGGGCCGTAGGGAAGATCTGGCCGCTCCCCGCCCTTGGAATCCCTCGGGTTTTCTGCCCGGGCAAACCAAAAGGGGCCTCTCGGCCCCTCTCGCTGCCCTCTTCTGGAGCGGGAAACGGGATTCGAACCAAGCTCCGTCGCTCCCGCTCCCCGAGGAGGGGCTCAGCCGCCCCTCCTCGGCGGGCACTGCGTGCCCTGCTCCTCCCTGCTCTCACGCGGGCAGGCCTCTGGGCGGGGGACCTCCCCGTCCCCCGCGCCCCCTCGCCGGGTCGCGGCTTCCAATCCCTTGAGGTGTCTGCCCGGGCAAACCAAAAGGGGCCTCTCGGCCCCTCTCGCTGCTCTCTTCTGGAGCGGGAAACGGGATTCGAACCCGCGACCCCAACCTTGGCAAGGTTGTGCTCTACCAACTGAGCTATTCCCGCCCAAGAGGTTACTGTAGCCGTGAAAGGCCCCCCCTGTCAAGGCCCCGGCAAGTTGACCCGGGAGGGCCGATGCCTTATCGTGGAGGCTCGGGCTCAACAGGGGGCCGCTGAATGGGCAAGGCCGGACGCATCGCACAAGGGGGACACCGATGAACGTCGAGGAAGCCATCGTCACCGCGCTCAACTACGAGACCAAGGTCAGAGATCACTACCTGCAGGCCGCCAAAGAGTCGCAGGAACCCAAGGGCCGCCATTTCTTCGAGTCCCTGGCCAAGGAGGAGCAGGGCCACGTGGATTACCTGGAGTCTCGGCTCAAGACGTGGCGGGCCGAGAAGAGGCTCGACACCAGCCCGGTTCCAACCACGCTGCCCAGCCCCGAATGGCTCTCCAAAGGTGTCTCCGTGCTGGAGGGCTCGGCGCAGAAGCGCGATTATCAGGATGACTACCGCCGGCTCTTCACGGCCCTCAAGCTCGAGGATGAGGTCAGCGACTTTTACAAGCGCCTCGTGGAGACGCTGGACAATCCCGACGGGCGGACCATGTTTTCGCGGTTCCTCGACATCGAGGACGGCCACACCGCCATCGTCCAGCTCGAGGTGGACGTGCTCACCCGCACGGGATACTTCTTCGACTTCCAGGAATTCAATCTCGAAGAGTAGCTGACGAGAGCACCCTCCCGGCCAGGCGCAGTTCTGGGGCTGTCTCCAGGCCATTACACGAAGAGGCGGCCGCCGAACTCCTGGGCCCATTGGGTACCGGCCTTCCAATTCCGGAAAAGAGGAGCGGGAGCTTGTGGCTCCCGCTGGAGGAATGGAAGGGAGGAGGGGATATTTCTACTGTGCAATGGCCGTGCCATCTAAAAAGCATGGAAATATATAGCAGTCTTAAGGGGTGGCCAGTGCCATTTTGGCCTGTTGCGCCATAAGGGCACGCTGCTGGGGGTGGGTGAGTCACGGCGTGTCCTTTTGGACTCATTCCTCGGCGGGTATGCCCTCCAAATAAATGAGCCCCTGTCGGGGCTCGGAGGTATGGAGGGAGGTATGAGAGATACATATAAGCAATAGGCATGCCAATTCCTCCGGGCGAAGCGCACCCGTCCCTGGTCGCCGGACGGAAGCCCGAAACATGGCCTGAATGCACGTGTGCGAGGGGCGTTCAGTCGCCCTCGTCCTGCAGGTTGTAGAAGAACCGAAAGACGGCACCGAGCTTGGGCGCTGTGACCTGAGAGGGGAGGGGGGGCAGCGGGTTGGAGGAACGCAGCGCATCCACCGCCGCTTGGTCGTAGGAGGGGATGCCGGAGGGCCGGACGATCTGCATGTCCGTGATGGTGCCGTCCTTCTGGACGTTGAAGCGTATGGCCACCCAGCCCTTTTGTCTCAACACCATCTGCGCCTCGGGAACGTGCCAGTTGCCCTGCACCCGCTCCTGCACCTGCCGGGCGTAGGGGCCGAGGTCCCAGGCGGCGGTGTCAAAGGAGAGGGAACCCGTATTGAGCCGGCTGGCGTTGGGATTGTTGTAGCCCCCCTGGAGGCTGCCGAGCATCATCCTCTCCAGCTGTGTGCCCAGTCCCGGACGAGGCTGGATGGGTGTCTGTGAAGGCGAACCTGGCAGGGAGGACGCGGGCTCCTGGACGGACTCTCCTCCCACGGGCAACCCGCGTTCTGCGTTGGTGGGCTTCCCCTGCCGAATCTCCCCCTGACCTTTGGTGGGTGAGGGTTTGGAGGCCTGGTTGTCGGCCTGACGATCCTGACGGCTCTCGCCGCGCGGGCTCCGGGGGCGCTCCATCTGCGCCATCTCGCGTCCGGCGCTTCCCGGGCGTCCGGGGCGGGGGCTTGGGGAGGCCGGTGAGGGCGGCACGGATGGCCTGTTGTCCGGGGCGCCCCCAGGGCCGCCGGACTGGCGGGTCGGACTCTGGCCGAAGGAGGTGGGATCGGGGGATTCTCCCTTCTTCGGGTAGGGGCTGGCCCCGCGCCGGTTCATGTCTGAGAGGCGTGAGGCATCCATGGGCGGCTCTTTGGCGGGAATCATGTCCTTGACGTAGATGAAGCGGACGGGACGGCC
>JAJYCJ010000076.1 GCA_021778515.1 Acidobacteriota bacterium | reverse complement strand
GGTCCTGGGCGCAGCCCTGGGCACCCAGGCGACACTCCACACGCAAAAGCTCGACTACAAAGAGGGCGGCACCGTTCTCGAGGGCTACCTGGCGTACGATGACGCCTTCACCGGAAGGCGGCCGGGGATGCTCGTGGTCCATGAGTGGAAGGGCCTCTCGGATTACGAGATGAGGCGGGCCGACATGCTGGCGCGCCTCGGCTACGTCGCCCTCGCGGCGGACGTGTACGGCAAGGGCGTGCGCGCCAAGACCACCGAGGAGGCGGCGGCCCTGGCGGGGCGGTACAAGAAGGACCGCGCCCTCTTGCGGCGAAGAGTTATCGCCGGTCTTAAGGCGCTGAAGAAGGATCCCAGGGTGGATCCGGACCGCGTGGCGGCCATCGGATTCTGCTTCGGCGGCACCGCGGTGCTGGAGCTGGCCCGCAGCGGAGCGGACCTTGAGGGAGTCGTGAGCTTCCACGGCGGGCTGGGGCTTGAACCCGGCGAGAAGGACGAACCCATCAAGGCCAAGGTGCTCGTGCTGACCGGCGCCGATGACCCGAGCGCGCCGCCTCCGGCGGTGGCCGCCTTCGAGGACGAGATGCGCAAGGCCGGCGCGGACTACGAGGTGGTCTCCTACGGCGGGGCGGTCCACGGATTCTCCAACCCGGCCCACGGCAACGACCCCAAGACGGGCGTGGCCTACAACGCCGAGGCCGACCGGCGTAGCTGGCAGGCCATGAAGGACTTCCTGGCTGAGATCTTCGGCGCAAAAGGCGCTTGACCCCAATCCCTGGATGGGTCACGGGAGTGACACCGAAAGGTGGATAGAGGGTGGTGTCCGTGAAGGACGGTCATCACCCGCCAAGGGATTTGGGTGCCCCCGACCCCGGACTTGATCCGGGGGAGGAAGCCCCAAGGGGAGGGTGGGGCCCCGGAGGGCAACACGGCGATTCCTCAGGCTTTGCCTGCGAATCGGAGGAGGAAGGCCATGGCCCTCCCCGTCCAAGAGACAATGTCTTCCCCCCGTGAACCTGAACCATAGCCGAAGCCACCCGCATTTCAATCGCGGAATTTGGGATCGTAGGATTTGGGTCTGAAAAGCGAAGCCGTGCCTGGACCCGGCGCCCGGCCCATGCCAGAATAGCTCCAACGAACGGGGCTGGCCGTGGAAGCGGCGAAGTGAAATCGTCGCGGTGGGCCAATGAGGCTCGCGGGCTGCCGTGGAGCTCCCGGCTTGGCCCCGGCCGAAGGGGGACGGTTGGGAATCGCGGGCGCGCGGAGCGGGCATTCCATCGGCCATTGGGGGAAGGCGGCGCGGCGCGGCGTCCTGCTTGGAGCTGTTCTGTGCTTGGCCCTGGGCGCCGGTCGGCCTTCGGCGGCCCTGGATCCCTACAAGGCCATCACGCAGTACGGACACGTGGTCTGGACCGTTGAGGAGGGGCTGCCCGCGAGCAGCGTCCTCTGCGTGCAGCAGACCGCGGACGGCTACCTATGGGTCGGTACCATGGGAGGGCTGGGACGATTCGACGGCGTCCGCTTCTCCACGCATGACCCGATCACCGGGACGGAATACCCCTCCACGGCCATCCTGGCCATGCTTCGAGACCAGGAGGGGGGACTCTGGGTCGCGCCGCAGTTGGGCGGCCTGCTTCACTATAGGAACGGGACCTTCTCGCGGGTCAGCGGACCGACGTTCCAGGCGGATGAGCACGTCACCGCCCTGGCCGAGAACGGCCGGGACCACCTCTGGATCGGCACGTCGAAAGGGCGGCTCCTCTCTCTGGGGAGCGGCTCCTACCCGGAACCCGCGGTTCACTCCCACGTCCCCATCAGGGCCATCACCGTGGATGCCTCAGGGGTGTTGTGGGCGGCCACCGAGGGAGGCGGGCTGCTGAGCGTGAGAGGTGCGAGCGTCACCGCCCTCACGACCGCCGACGGACTTCCGAGCAACTTCCTCTCATGCCTCTGGGCGGCCCCGGACGGGGCCCTCTGGGTCGGGACGTACGGGTCTGGACTGGTCAGGCTGTGGAAGGGCGTCCCGACCGTCTATACCACCCGTGACGGCCTCTCGTCCGATTACGTTCTCTGCATCCGCGAAGACCGGCAGGGAAATCTCTGGGTGGGCACCTACGGCGGAGGGTTGGACCGCTTTGCGCCCGGCGGAGCCAGCCGCTTCACCACGAAGGAGGGACTGAGCAACGACATCGTGGCCTGCCTGCTGGAGGATGCCGAGGGGAGCCTGTGGGTGGGGACCTTCACGGCTCTCGAACAGATGAGAGACACGAGCGTGACCAATTACGGCTCGCAGGAAGGTCTCCCGGGGGACCTGGCATGGTGCACCCTGGAGGACCGGAACGGCGGGGTCTGGGTGGGCACGAGCCACGGCCTGGCCCTCTTCAGGGACGGCCGCTTCAAGGTCTTCAGGAAGCGCGACGGGCTTGGCGACAACCTGGTCTGGTCCCTCTATCAGGACCCTGACGGGACCCTCTGGATTGGCTCGCGGGGAGGGCTGACGCGCTACCGGGAGGGGCGATTCACCACCTTCACGACGCGGGACGGGCTCTCCAACAACCGCGTCCTCGCAATCACCAGGGATCATCGGGGAGCCCTGTGGGTGGGCACCGACGGGGGAGGGCTCGACCGCTTCCAGGACGGACGCTTCTCTGCCTACACGACTCGTGACGGCCTCGCCAACAACACCGTCATCGGCCTCCTGGAGGACCACGAGGGGCGGCTCTGGATCGCCACTCGGGGCCGGACCTCGATCCTGGAGGGCGGGAAGCTGAAATCGATGGACATCAACGGCGTCTGCTTCTTCGAAGAACGGCCGGGTGTGCTGTGGATCGGCACCTATTGGAATGGATTGGCGCGGTTTCAGGGAGGAGAGTTTCGGACCTGCACCCGGCGCCAAGGGCTGGCCGACGACGTGATCTACCGAATCCTGCAGGATCGGAATGGCAACTTCTGGATGGGGTCGAGCCGGGGCATCTTCTGCGTAGCCAAGAGCCAGGTGGAGGCCCTTCTGGCGGGGAAGATCCCCGCCGTGTCCTGCACCACCTACGGCCGCGAGGATGGGCTCAGAAACGCTGAATGCGTGGGCGGATGCCAGCCGGCCGGCACGGTCACGCGGTCGGGCACCTTGTGGTTCCCGACCATGGGGGGCGTGGCCTCCATCGAGCCCGGGGCCCAGGCGGGCAGCGGGAAGCCTCCGCGCGTCGTTCTGGAGTCCGTCGCGGCCGACGGGAGGCCGATGGACCCGGAACACCCAGTCCGCCTGGCCCCCGGCACGGAGTCGGTGGAGTTCCGCTTTACGGCCCTCACTTTCCTTTCGCCGAAGCGGGTCCGTTTCCGGTACCGTCTGGATGGTCTGGACAAGGAGTGGAGGGAGGTGACGCGGCGACGGAGTGCGGACTACTCCCGGCTCCCTCCCGGCGCCTACATCTTCCGCGTGAAGGCGAGCGCCGGCGACGGGGTGTGGAGCCAGCAGGGAGCCCAGGCCGAGGTGGTGATGGAGCCCTATTTCTACCAGACGGGCTGGTTCTATGCCATCGCGTCGCTGGGCCTCGTCCTGGTGGGATACGGGACCTACCTCTGGCGGGTGGACGAGCTCAAGCGGCGCGAGCGTCGGCTCGTGGCCCTGGTGGCGGATCGAACCCGGCAGCTCGAGCAGGCCAACGCGCAACTCAAGGACCAGGCGGGCAGGCTTTCGGCGGTCAACGCCCTGCTGGAAGGGTTCTCCTACCAGGATGCGCTGACGGGAGTGGCCAACCGCCGAAGGTTGGAGGAGGTTCTGGACTCGGAGTGGCGCCGGGCCACTCGCGCCGGGAGCTCGCTGGCGCTCATAGTGGCCGACATCGACCACTTCAAGGACTTTAATGACGCCTACGGACACCAGCGCGGGGACGAATGGCTGTGCTCGGTGGCGAGGGTTTTGAGCGAGACGCTCTCGAGGGCGGGTGACTTCATCGCGCGGTACGGTGGAGAGGAGTTCGTGGCGGTCCTTGCGGGGGCCGAGATCGCCGCCGCCGTGGCGGTGGCGGAGGAGATGCGCAAGAGGGTCGAGGCGCTGGCGATGCCCCACGAGTTGGCGGGGGGCAGCGGCCTCGTGACGATCAGCCTCGGTGTGGCCGCGGTGGTCCCTGGAGGAGGCGGCACTCCCGAGGAGCTTTTCCGGGACGCGGACGGAGCCCTCTATTCGGCCAAGCAGAGGGGAAGGAACAGGGTCGAAGCCGCCACGGCACGGACACCGGAAAGGTCCGAGCCGAACGGCTGAGCGGGGCTCAGGATCACGGTACCGGGGCCGCGGGTGAGCCGGCGTCGGCAGGAAGTCCAGATTGCGCCTGGACGAGGCTTTCTCATGAGGTGCTCGGATGGCTGGGAGCGGGTCCGGATTCGAGTGGATGGAGCGGCTGTTCAGGCTGTCAGAAAACGGCACGACCGTGCGGACGGAGCTCCTCGCCGGCCTTACGACCTTCGTCACCATGGCCTACATCCTCTTCGTCAATCCCAACATCCTCAAAGACGCCGGGATGCCGGTGGAGGCCACCTTCGCGGCGACCTGCGTGGCCTCCGCCTTCGCCACCCTGCTCATGGGGCTCCTGGCCAACTACCCCATCGCCGTCGCTCCGGGCATGGGACTGAATGCCTACTTTACCTACACCGTCTGCATCGGCATGAGGCTGCCGTGGCAGACGGCCCTGGGGGCGGTCTTCATGTCCGGCGTGGTATTTTTTCTCCTGACCGTGACGCGGGTGAGGGAGTGGATCATCGAGGGGGTGCCGCAGGTCCTTCGGCTCTCCATCAGCGTGGGCATAGGGCTCTTCATCGCCTTCATCGGCCTGCGCAACGGGGGCATCATCGTGAAGAACGACGCTACTCTCGTAGCGCTGGGAGACATGCGATCGCACGGCGTCCTGGTGGCCGTGGCGGGTCTGCTTTTGACCGTATTTCTGATGGCGCGCAGGATCAGAGGCGGACTCCTGCTGGGCATCCTGGCCACGGCCGCGGCGGCAATCCTGGCCGGCGTCTCGCCGGCGCCCCACGGACTCTCCAGCTTCGCGACCCTCTCCGATCCCTTCCTGGCCCTCAAAGCCACCGCTTTTCAGATGGACGTGGCGGCGGCCCTGAAGGTGGGTCTCTTCTCGATCCTCTTCTCCTTCACCTTCGTGGATCTGTTCGACAACGTGGGCACCCTCATCGGCGTATCGCGAAAGGCGGGACTGCTCGACCAGAAGGGCTCCTTGCCGAGAATCGGGAGGGCGCTGCTGGCCGACTCGGTGGGGACCATGTTCGGGGCGCTCATGGGAACCAGTACCGTCACGAGTTACGTGGAGAGCGCCGCGGGCGTGGCCGAGGGCGGGCGGACGGGGCTGACGGCCGTGGTGACGGCGCTCCTCTTCCTGCTGGCGCTAGTGTTCGCGCCCATGGTGGGACTCATCCCTCCCCAGGCCACCGCGCCGGCCCTGATCGTGGTGGGGGTCCTCATGACCACCGACATCCGGTCCATCCGGTTCGATGACTTCACCGAGGCGGTTCCAGCCTTCCTGACCATGCTCATGATGCCGCTGACCTACTCCATCGCGCAGGGGCTGGCCTTCGGCTTCACCTCCTACATGCTGGTCAAGCTCCTCGCGGGCCGGCACCGGGAGAACAGCGCGGTCACCTATACGTTGGCCGCCCTCTTCATTCTCCATTTCATCCTGTCCCGGCGGTGAGCCGGCCGGGGCCACCGGGAGGCGGCCCGGATCAGCGCAGGAAAGAGAGCAGGATCGTCGCGGGGGAGAAGACGCGTCGGGGGTCCGCCGTCTCGTTCAGGATGCCCTCAAGCGCCGCGCGGAGGAAGGGGCTCCTGATGGCCCTCCGGGCCACCAAATTGGCGACCCAGGGCCTGGAGAGCCAGCGCTCGGCCTTCTGGTAGCCGAGGTACTTGAGGCGGAGTTCCCTCTCCAGGAGACCGGGATAGTCCGAGAGCCCATCCCAACGGTCGGTCCGAAGGGCTTCGTCCAGCAGGCCCGCGGCCAGCTCACCGCTTTCCATGGCCTTGCCGATTCCCTCGCCGGTGAAGGGGAAGGTGGTGCCGATGGCTTCGCCGGCGGCGAGGATCCTTGCGGCCGGGCGGCAGCGCCCGGGCACCCCCTCGAGGCCGCAACGCAGGGGAGAGCCCTTGAGCGGGCTGAGGCGCTCCCCCTTGGCCATCAGCTCGCGCGCCAAGGGAAAGCCCTCCAAGAACGAGTTGAACAGCGCCTGAAGGGACGGCGCCCCGTCGCCGGGGGCCAGCCCGAAGAGGCCGCAGCCCACGTTGTACCGGCCCTGCCCCAGTGGAAAGATCCAGGCGTAACCCGGCAGGCAGGATCCGTCGAAGCAGACCACCAGCCGGCGGATCTCAATCTCGGACTGGACGTAGCAGCGCATGGCGACGGCGCTGGGGGACGAAGGGGCGGTGAACCCCATCCGCCGGAGCAGAGAGAGGTCCGCTCCCGTGGCAAGAAGGGCCGAACGGGCCTTCACGGGAGCGGTCATCCCCTTCAGCGTCACCTGGACACCCGCGTCCCCCTGGCTGACGCCCGTGACCTCACCGGGGAAGAAGCTGGCCCCCGCGGTAATGGCCCCCCGCAGGAGGAGGTGGTCCAGACGAAGGCGTTCGAGGGTCCAGAAGTCGCCGGAGAAATCGACGCAGAGCCCGTTGGGTGCATAGACGCGCAACCCATCGAGGGGATGGGCGGCGGCCTTCAGCTCGTCGTAGAGGCCCGCCCGCCGTGCACACTCGATGGCGTCGTGGATGAGCCCATCGCCGCAGACCTTCTCTCTGGGGAAGCTCTTGCGGTCCAGCAGGAGCACCCGGTGGCCGGCCCTCGCCAGGTGGAGGGCGGTGGTGGAACCCGCCGGCCCCGCTCCTACGAGGACCACGTCCCACGTCGCGGCGGGCAGCGAGGCGGAGGAAATCGGGGAATCGGCTCGCGAATCCGTGGGTTCGGGGTGGGCCATGCCTTTTCTCTTCGGGAGGCCGTCAGGTGTTGCGCGGCCTCATCGCGGCCTCGGCGGGCGCGGGATCCTCTCGGGGATGGCCTGGCTCCGGATGAAGCGAGTAATCTCGACGTAGGCCGGTTTCTGAGTGCCGTCCAGCCTCAGGAGCCCGTAACCGGGAAGGCTCTTGGAGTCCTTGAGCTCGAAGAGGAAGACCTTTCGGATGAAGGGGCGCCCGACCACCCCCCGGAACAGATCCAGGACGTAGCGGGCCTGCTTCGCTTCGCCGATCTCGTTGCTCCGCCAGCCCGTCTCGGTGAGCCAGAAGGGCTTTCCGGCCTGGCCCCGGTCGCGAATGATGCGCATGACGCTGGGTTTCTCCCAGGGCCTGCGGCGGCCGTCCAGGGCGCGGAAGACCTCGGCGGGATCGTCCTCGTAGCAGTGCATGGCGATCACGTCGATGGAGCTCCCGGCCTCCGCCAGGATGCGGTCCAGCCAGGTGTCCCAGTGCGCGCCGTTGAGGTGGGCCAGTTCGGGTCCGACGATGCGGCAGTCCGGGTCGGCGGCCTTAGCCGCTCGGGCGCCAGGGATGAGCACCCCGTGGATGTACTGCTCCACGGAGCCCCGGAAGAAGGTGTGGGAGTTAGGCTCGTTCCAGAGGCTCCAGTAGCGAATCCGCCCCCTGTAGCGCGTGACCATGGCGGTCACGTAGGCCTTCCAGAGGGCCGTATCGCGCGGCGGGTAGTAGGCGTCGGGCCCCGAGGCGGCCCACCTCGGGCAGTAGCCCAGGATGCCCAGGAGGTTGATCCCTGAGGCCTGGGCCTCCTCCACCACGCGGTCCACGGTGGCCCAGTCGAACTCTCCGCGGACGGGCTCGATCCTGTCCCACGTGAGATCGATCCTGGCCCAGCCGAAGCCCGCCTGGGACATGGCCGCGAAGTCGCCCGCGGAGGGGATGTGGGCGTTGACCCCGAAGGGGGAGGGCTTGGTCTGCGACTGAAGGGGAACCGGTGCGGGGCGAAAGGTGGCCGCCGCCTGCTGCCGGGTCGGCAGGAGAAGGGCGGCGACCAGCGCCAGGGCAGTCAGCGCGAGAATCCTGATCCCTGCGGCATAAGATGACGAAGGCCGCCGGACCGCCCGGGGAGGCGACGGCCGCCTTCCAGCCATCACCGATTCAGGCATCGGCCACCCTGACCACGAGCTTGCCCCGCCCGTGCCCCGTCTCCAGGCGGCGGTGGGCCTCGGCCAGGCGCGCGGCGTCGAATGCGATGACGTCTTCGAGGCGGGGCTCGATGTAGCCGCGCTCCAGAAGCCGCGCCAGGTTGTCCAAGGTCTCCCTTCGGCGCTGCATGAAGAGAAAGTGCACGTCGGCGTTCTTGAAGTAGGCCTGGGCCAGGCCTTCCAAGGGGAGAGTGCCGAGGTTTTCCGGAACCATCGTGACGACGCTGGCCCCGTCGGCCAGGACCTGGAAGCTTCTCAAGAGGGTCTCGCCCCCGACACAGTCCAGCACGCAGTCCACGCCGCGCCCCTGCGTGGCCTCCAGCACCGCCTCGACGAAGTACTCTTCCGCGTGATCCACCACCAGAGAGGCCCCGAGGTCCTCCACGTATTCGAGGTTGTCCGCGCCGGCGGTGGCCAAAACCTCGGCGCCCGCCCAGGCGGCGAGCTGGACGGCCAGAGAACCTACGCCTCCCGCCCCTCCATGAACGAGAACCACATCGCCGGGCTCCACTCCCGCCCGATCGAAGAGACCCTGCCAGGCAGTGCAGCCGGCCAGCGGCACGGCGGCGGCCTCGAGATGGGTAAGGCCCACGGGTTTGAGAGCAACGATGTCCGCCTCCGTCACGTTGTACTCGGCGTAACCTCCTGGCGGAAGAAGTTCGGGGCTGTAGTAGACCTCGTCTCCTGGGGCGAAGGCATCCACGCCGGGGCCGACCTCCTCGACGGTCCCCGAGATGTCGTAGCCGGGCACCAGCGGAAAAGCGAAGCCGAGCGGCAGCATGCCCTTGCGCACCTTGTAATCCACGGGATTGAGCCCGCAAGCCCAGACCTTGACCACGATCTGGCCGGGTCCCGGCTCGGGCTTGCCAATCTCGAGGCTCTGGAGTTCGCCGGGTTCGCCGAAACGTCGGACGCCGATGGCCTTCATGCTCTCCCTCCCATGCTCGCCGCCTCGTTGCGATGGTGCGCCACGCCATGAACCCGTTCAGTGAGGCCGGAACAGGCTCCTAAGATACCCGCACGCGGGTCGTGGATCAAGCGCCCCGGCGCGAAAGGGAATAGAAGGCCGGCCCCAGCGACGGGCCGGCCCGGTGACTCTTCGGAGAGGCCCGGCATCAACGATTGCCTTCGCGAAGCCGGGACACTCGGAGGAACAGACGAGGAAGGTGCGGGCTGCGGACCCGATTCCCGATCTTCTCGCCCCGGCACCTCGACGGGACGGTTCTCGTGCCGATCCGGATGCCTCAGGGCTTGTTCTCGATGGCCTTCCGCATGGCCTCCCACGCAACCTTGACCTCGTCCACCGAACCCTCGTCCTCGATGGTGGAGACGTCCCCGGGCGGCAGGTTCTGCACCACCGCCTTGAGGACCCGGCGCATGATCTTGCCGCTGCGTGTCTTGGGGAGGGCCTCCACGAAGTTCAGCTCTCCCACCACCGCGATCGCGCCCAGCTCCTGCCGGATGGTCTTGAGGAGCTCCTGACGCAGCGCTTCCGAGGGCTCGAATCCCTTGCGCAGCACGACGAAGGCCGAAACTACCTCGCCGCGCAGCTCGTCCGCGCGCCCGGTGACCCCCACCTCGGCCACGGCGGAGTGTTTGAGGAAGGCGGACTCCACCTCGATGGTGCCGATGCGGTGGCCCGCGATGTTCATCACCTCGTCGGCGCGGCCCGCCACCCAGACGTAGCCGTCCTCGTCGATGTGGGCCGAATCGCCCGTGAAGTACACGCCGGGGATCCTCTGCCAGTAGTCCCTCCCGTAGCGCTCCGTCTCGGTCCACAGCCTGGCGGTGAGGCCAGGAAAGGGACGCTTGACGACCAGGATGCCCTTCTCGCCCGGGCCGCACTCCTTCCCATCCAGCGTCACGACCGCGATCTCCTTTCCTGGCAGCGGGAGGGACGCCGAACCCGGCTTGATGGGCAGCATGCCGAGGCCGTATGGGTTCCCCAGGACGGGGCCGCCTGTTTCGGTCTGCCAGTAGTGGTCGATGACGGGGATCCTGTCCTCGAACACCTTCTGCTGCAGCCACTCCCACGCCGGAGGATTGAGCGGTTCGCCCGCGCAGACCACGCGCTCGAGGGAGGAGTGGTCATACTTCTTCGTCACCGCCTCGCCGTATCGCATGAGGAGGCGCACGCCCGTGGGAGCCGTGAAGATGCCCGTGACGCCGAACTGCTCCACGATGCGCCAGAGCACTTCGGGGCCTGGATAGTCGAGCGCCCCCTCGTAGGCGATGGTCGTGCACCCCATGAGCAGCGGCGCGTAGACGATGTAGCTGTGGCCCACTACCCAGCCGATGTCCGAGGTGGACCACCAGATGTCCTCGGGCTTCATGCCGAAGCACCACTTGGCCGAGGTGACGATCCCCACTGCGTAGTCGCCGTGGGTGTGGACGACGAGCTTGGGCCGGGCCGTGGTGCCCGAGGTGGCGAGGATGTAGGCGGCCTCGTTGGCCTCCATCACCTCGTGGGCACAGGAGTGCCCTACTCCCTTCTCCAGGAAGGTAGTCCAGTCCATGGTTCGACCGTCGGCCTGGGGCGCCGCCTTCTGGCTCCTGTTCAGGACCACCACGTGCTCGACCTTCTCTCCGCCCTTCTGGAGCGCCTCGCCGACGATCCCCATGAGCGCGATATCGTTGCCCTTCCGGTAGACCACGTCGGAGGCCAGCACCACCCGGGAACCGCTGGCGCTGATTCGCTCCGCCAGGGCGCTGGCGGCGAAGCCGGCGAAGACGACGCAGTGGATCGCACCGATTCGGACCGTGGCCAGCATGGCGAAGACGGCTTCGGGGCAGTTGGGCATGTAGATCGTGAGGGTGTCCCCCCGCCCTATCCCAAGAGCGCGAAGGGCCGACGCGACGCGTTTGACCTCGTGCAGCACCTGGGCATAGGTGAAGACGCGCACCTCGCCGCGCTCGCTGAGGTAGATGAGCGCGGCGTGCCCCCCGCGGCCATTGGCCACGTGGCGGTCGAGGGCGTTGTAGGCCAGGTTCGTCTGGGCCCCGACGAACCACCGGAAGGTGGGCGGTTCCCAGGCGAGCACCTGGCTCCACTTCTGGAACCAGGGCAATTGGTCGGCGGCCCTGGCCCAGAAAGCCTCGGGGTCTTCATGCGCCTCCTTCAGCCAGCGCTGCACGATGGGGTTGACGGTCTGCTGCATGGGCGAGCTCCTTGATCTATGAGAAGAGGCTCCCGGAGGGCCACACCCCCCGGGAGCCGGGAACTAACTCTGATTAAAGAGGAACTGCCAGGAGCCGGTCATCACCCGCCTTCACTTGCCCTCCCCCTGAACCATGACGCGGATCGTCTCGACGACCTCGGGATTGGCCAGGGTCGTGACGTCGCCGGTGTTCGAGTGGCTCGAGATGGCCCCCAGGACGCGGCGCATGATCTTGCCGGAGCGCGTCTTCGGCATGTCGGGAACGATCCAGACGTGCTTGGGCCGGGCGATGGGGCTGATGGCGTCGGAGAGGGCCTTGGCGATCTTCTGCTGGAGCTCCTCGCTGGGCTTGTAGCCCGGTTTGAGCGAGACGTAGAGTTCGGGGATGCGGCCCTTGACCTCGTCCGGAATGGGCACCACGGCGGCCTCGGCCACCTCCTCCACGGTGAGGGCGGCGCTCTCCAGCTCCTTGGTTCCGAGGCGGTGGCCCGCCACGTTGATCACGTCGTCGATGCGGCCAAGGATTCGCACGTACCCGTCGCTCGCCAGCACGGCGCCGTCACCCGCGAAGTAGGGCCAGTCGCGCCAGTCCTTGGATTCTTTGTTCTTGCAGTAGCGGCTGTAGTACTGGAGGACGAAGCGGTCGTTGTCGCCCCAGATGCTCTGCATGAGGCCGGGCCAGGGGTTGCGGATGCAGATGTTGCCCGCCTTGCCGACGCCCGCGGCCAGCTCCTTCCCCTCGTCGTCGTAAACGACGGGATAGATACCCGGAACGCCGGGGCCGGCGCTGCCGGGTTTCATGGGGGCGAGGGCCGGCACCGTGCTGCAGAGGAAACCGCCGTTCTCGGTCTGCCACCACGTGTCCACGATGACCGCTTCCTTCTTGCCCACGACGTTGTAGTACCAGCGCCAGACCTCCGGCTCGATGGGCTCGCCCACCGTGGTCATGTGCTTGAAGTGGTGTTTGTACTTCAGGGGCTCCTCCATTCCGGCCCGCCGCAGACCGCGGATCGCCGTGGGGGAGGTGTGGAAGATGTTGACGCCCAGCTCCTCCGCGATGCGCCACGGCCGGCCCGCGTCTGGGTAGGTGGGAATACCCTCGTAAATCACCGAGGAGGCGGCCAGCGCGAGGGGCCCGTACACGATGTAGGAGTGGCCCGTGATCCACCCGATGTCGGCCATGCACCAGTAGACGTCCTCGGGATGGATGTCCTGGATGTACTTGGAGGTTCCCGTCACGTAGGCCATGTAGCCGCCCGTGCTGTGCTGCGCGCCTTTCGGGCGCCCCGTGGTGCCGCTGGTGTACATGAGGAAGAGGATGTCCTCCGACTTCATCCGTTCGGGCTCGATGCGGTGGCCGCGGTACTTGCGGAGGAGGTCGTTGACGACGTAGTCGCGGCCTTCGACCAGCGGCGTCTCCGCGGAGTACTTGCCGGGGTACCGTTCCCAGACCAGAACCTTCTCCGGGGGCTTCCCCAGCTTGTGCGCCGTCTCGTAGGCGATGTCGGCCTGTTTCTTGTGGTCCAGGAGCTTGCCCGACCGGTAATAGCTGTCCATGGTGATGAGGACGCGGCTCTGGGAGTCCTCGATGCGTTCCCCGCACGCGTTCCCCGAGAAGCCGCTGAAGACCTGGGAGTGGATCACGCCCAGCCGGGCGCAGGCCAGCATGGTGATGGGCAGTTCGGCGGTCATGGGCATGTGGAGGGTGACGCGGTCGCCCCGTTTGAGGCCGCAGAAGTCACGCAGCAGCGCCGCGAACTCGTTGACCCGGACGTACAGTTCCTGGTAGGTGACGTGCTGGATGGCCTCGGTCTCCAGCTCGGGGACGAAGTGGATCGCCGTCTTGTTGCGGTACTTGGCGAGGTGGCGGTCCACGCAGTTGTAGGAGGCGTTGATCTCACCCCCGACGAACCACTTCCAGAAGGGCGGGTGGGAGGCATCCAGCGTCTTCTCCCAGTACTTGTACCAGGTGAGCATGTCGGCGTATTCCTTGAAGCACTCCGGGAAGTTCTTCTCGCCGAAGCGATCCAGGACGTCGGCGTCCGTCATGTTGGCCTGCGCGATGAACTGGGCCCGCGGATAGTAGTACTCCTCTTCCTTCCAGTGGACCGCGAGTTGGGCTTCGTTGACTTCGGTGCTCTCTCGATTTGCCATGCGCTCATCTCCTTGCATGATCCCTTGCGGTTGTTCCGGAAATCCGGGGGGAGGGGACCGACGCCCCTTCCCCCGGCGGGCTACTGGACGAAGCGGCAGTTACTTCCTACTTCTTGACCGCACCGAGCGGACAAATGGTCCGGCCGTATACCTCGTTGAGTACCTGCGCGAGGCCCGTATAGATGGCGGAGAGGCCGCAGAAGATTCCTTCGTATCCCGTGAAGGTCTTGAGAGCGGCGCTGCCTGTGATGTCACCCAGGGCCAGCAGGAAGAAAAGGATCCACAGCGTAAGGAAGACCACCTGGAGAGCCCGGTTGAGCTTGAGCGTGCCGATGTACATGACGAAGGTGAAGAGGCCCCACATAATGAGGTAGGCGATGACGCCGCCCTTGTCGTTCTTGAACCCTTGGCCCGCGGCCGTATTGGGCAGGAGAAAGAGAATTACGAAGGACCACCAGAAGAGACCATAGGAGGTGAAGGCCGTGGCGCCGAAGGTGTTCTTCTTCTTCCATTCTTCGATGCCGGCGATGATCTGTGCCAGGCCGCCGTAGCAGATCCCCATGGCGAGGATCATGCTGCTGAGGCCGATGACGCCCGCGTTGGCCAGGTTGAGTAAGACGGTCGTCATTCCGAAGCCTAGGAGGCCGAGAGGTGCTGGGTTGGCGGTAGTGTCCAAAATCAGGTTTTCGACGACCGAGCTTTTCTCGTCTGCCATGAGCTTTCTCCCCTCAGGTCCCCCGCGGCGTGGCGGGGGACCCGATCGTTTGACCCCTTAGTTTGAGTAAACAACCGCACAGTCACACCCTATTGCCGAGCCTAGAACGCGTATAGCGCGCTGAGGGCCACCTGGTTCCCTTTGGTCTTGCGGATCGTGTTGAATGTGTTGGCCGAATCGAGCTGAGCGTGGAGCCACTCCAGACCCAAGGCGAAGGGGCCGACCTTGTAACGGAGCATGAAGTCGGTCTGCTGGTTTTTCAGCCGGCCCGCCGATGGCACCCACGCGCGCACGTCAGCATCGTTAGGGTTATCAATACCGTAGAAGGCAAACAGGCTCCAATTCTCAGTGAAATTGTAACCAGCCTGGAACCAGGCCCCCCACCCCTTGATGTCCCCGAACTGCGTCAGATTGCCGAACTGCTGGCCTATGGCTTCCCCGTAATAGGCGTTGCCATGAAAGAGCCAGTGCTCACTCTCGAATTTGGCGCCAATTTCAGCGGCCTTGCCATCCAGGGATCCGTTGTGGAGGGCACCGGTATAGGTCTTGTCAACTCCACTCAGGTCCTTGCGGTCGTAGTGCCCTACGACGTATGCGCTCCACGAACCGCCCGCCGCTTTGCCGCTGAAGTTGAATCGGGCCTCCACCTGGGGCCTGAAGGAGACGTTGCCGGCGCTCTGCCACCCCAGGTTGTTGCCCGGGCCGTTCCAGGAACCCTGGAAGAGACCGAGTTCAAATTGCACCTTCGTCGGAGCGTTCTTGCCCGTCAGATCCTGGTAGAGGTAGACTCCGGGAAACCTCCAGCCCACCATGCCAGCTGAGCCGTAGCCCAGGGGAAAGGCGATGTGGGACAGGGAAACAGGAACGTTGCCAAAGAGTGGCGTCCAATCCTGCCCGAGGCGGATCGTCGTTCCTCCCTTAACCAGATCAACGTAGGCCAGACGCAGGCGCGGGGTGGTCTGTTCATTGCTGAACGGTCCGGTTCCGTTGTAGCCGCCGAACACGTCCCCTTCGATGAGGCTATGGATGGACCAGCCGTTGGCCAGCTTGGGTCCCTGGAAATCCAGCGTAAGCCTCGTGTTCCGGGCATCGCCGCCTGAGAACCAGCGGTTGTGCTCGGATTGGGGCGGCGCGGGCCACTCGGCGTTCTGTCCGTTGCCGAACTCAAAGTTCTGGTCCTGCGAGAAGAAGGTGGTATCAATGAATCCTTTGATGGTGAGTACCTCACCTCCTCCCGTCTTCACGGTGGGAATCTCTGCGGCGCTCAATTTGACGGGTGCCTGTGCGGGAGCGGGCTGCTTTTCTTTGAGCAATTCGTTCACTTGTTCCTGCAGGGCCTTGTTCTGGTTCTCCTGTTCGGAGAGGCGCTGATTGAGCTGGTCGATTTGTTGTTGGAGCTTCTTCAAGAGCTCGTCGTCGGTGGCCTGGGCTTGCAACGGCAGCCGCGCACCCAAAAGAAGCAGGACCGCCATGACCGCCCAGAGGAAGGAGATACCTCTCTTTCTCATACCCCATCTCCTATGACCAATGCCTCGAAACGCTCCCACTACGCCCCATGGATCGACCGTATCACCTCCTTTCGCCCTTGCAGCCAGGAGCACTCGCAACCGGCGCCTGGCGAGCGCCGTGTCTTCCC
>JAJYCJ010000075.1 GCA_021778515.1 Acidobacteriota bacterium | reverse complement strand
TCCCCCTGATTCTTTTGATTCTGGTGAGCGCCGCCGCCAGTCTCGTGTTCATCCAACGCGCGGACCTCGAGCAGGTCATGCGGGAGCAGATGCGCCGAAGCCCGCGTTCAAGCCAGATGACCGAGGCTCAGATGGACCAGGCCGTGACGATGGGGACAAAGATCGCAAAGCTGAGCCCTTACATCGGCTTCGCCGTCATCCTGATCAAGTTCTTGATCGTGGCGGCGGTGTTGTGGCTGGTGGTCCTCGCCTTTGGAGACGTCATCTCCTTCGGCAACAGCTTCCGCGTGGTTTGCTGGGCGCAGGTTCCCACGATCATCTTCACGCTGCTCTGGCTCGTGACGATGTTCATCCGCGACCCCACCACCCTGGACCCGCAGAACCCCGTGGTCTCCAACCTCGGCGCCCTCCTGGGGCAGGACCGGCTCGGGAAGCCGCTCTACGCCCTGCTCTCCGATCTGGACATCTTCACGATCTGGATGCTCTGGCTTTACACCCGAGGCCTTCAGGCCTTTACCAAGGCCCGGGTGGGCAAGATGGCGGCCATCGTCTTCGGGCTCTTCTGTCTGCCCGTGGCCTGGCACCTCGTCAAGGCGATCCTCTTCTAACCGCAGGAAGGAATCGGCATGAGAAAGCGCGTGCTCATCATCGGCGGCATCGTAGTGGTCGCCCTGGTCATCGTGATCCTGACCGTCGTCAACGCGAGACCGAAGGGGGAGGAGGTCGAGGTCCAGAAGGTGACCAAGGGCGAGATAGCCCCCACGGTGACGACCGACGGCCTCATCACCGCCAAGGATACGGTGAACATCTCCAGCCAGGTCATGGGGGAGATCACCGCCATCCCCTTCAAGGAAGGCGACCACGTGAAGAAGGGTGACGTCCTGGTCCAGATCGATCCGTCGACCTACCAGAGGGACGTGGCATCCGCCAAGGCGGGCCTGGATGTGGCGCGCGTGGCGGACCAACAGGCCGAGGTGACCCTGCGGCAGCGCGAGCGCGACTGGAAGCGGGCCAAGGACATGTTCGCCCAGAAGATCTACTCCACGCAGCAGCGCGACGACGCCCTGCTGGCCTACGATCAGGCCAAGCTCGGAGCCGACCAGGCCAGGGCCCAGGTCGCCGAGGCCGTGGCCTACTACCAGAAGGCGCAGGACAACCTCTCGAAGTGCACCATGCTCTCCCCCATCGACGGCGTGGTCACCGCGGTGAACGCCAAGGTGGGCGAGACCGCCATGATGGGCACGATGAACATCCAGGGAACGGTCATCCTCACGGTTTCCGACCTCTCCCAGATCATCACCGAGGTCATGGTGGACGAGGCCGACTTCCCCCGCCTCAAGATGGGCCAGCCCGCCGTGATCACCGTGGACGCGCTGGGTGGCAAGCAGTACGACGGCAAGGTGATCGAGATCGGAGCCTCGGCCCAGGCAGGCTCGGCGGGCGTGCAGACCAACATCCGGCAGTTCAAGGTCAAGGTCCTGATCACCAATCCCGATCAGAACCTGCGCCCCGGCATCACGGCCCGCGTCAAGCTCATCGCCGACAAACGCGTGGGGGTCCTGACCGTCCCCATCGGCGCCATCCGCACGGAAGAGAAGGAAGGCAACCAGATCTTCTACGTCTTCACGGCCGACAAGGGGAAGGTCAAGCGGAAGGACGTGACCGTCGGACTTTCGGACGACCAGAACACGGAGATCACCTCCGGGCTGAAGGAGGGCGACCTGGTGATCACGGGCCCCTACCGGATCCTGCGCAGCCTCCACGAGGGCGATGCGGTCAGGGTGAAGCCGCCTTCGACCGAGAAGAAGGGGGATCACGAGAGCGGCAAGGGCGGCAAGAGCGGAGGCCAGTGACGATGACCGCATCCGGCGACACGCTGATCGAGGCCCGGGATCTCGTCAAGGACTACCCCATGGGTGAGTCGGTCTACCACGCCCTTCGCGGCGTGAGCCTGACCGTCCGCCGCGGCGAGTTCATCGCCATCATGGGCCCCTCCGGCTCGGGCAAGTCGACGCTGCTCCACCTCATCGGTTGCCTGGACACCCCCACCTCCGGCGAGTACGTGCTGGCCGGAAGCCCCGTCCACACCCTGGCCCCGGACCAGTTGGCCGAACTGCGCAACAAGGAGATCGGCTTCGTCTTCCAGACCTTCTTCCTCCTGCCCAGGGCCAACGCGGCGGAGAACGTGGAGCTTCCGCTCATCTACGCCAAGATCCCGCCGGCCCAGCGCCACCACATGGCCATGGAGGCCTTGGAGTTCCTCGGGCTCCAGACCCACGCCGCGCACCGCCCCAACCAGCTCTCGGGCGGACAGCGCCAGCAGATCGCCATCGCCAGGGCGCTCGTGAACAAGCCCTCGCTCATTCTGGCCGACGAACCGACGGGGAACCTGGACAGCAAGACCAGCGAGAACATCATGGGGCTCCTGGTGCGGCTCAACCAGATGGGCAACACCCTGATCCTGGTCACCCACGAGCCCGACATCGCCGCCTACGCCCCGAGGCAGGTGCGCATCCGGGACGGCCTCATCGTCAGCGACGAGCTCGTGGGCGCCTCAGGGAAGGGAGGCGGCTCGTGAGCGCCGCCACCCGGAAGGAGCAGCTCTACGGCTTCTGGGGCTCGGTGGCCGAGCTCTTCCGGATCGCGCTGCGCGCCATCATGGGCAGCAAGATGCGCTCCTTCCTCACCACCCTGGGCATCATCATCGGCGTCCTCGCGGTGGTGGCCGTCGTCTCCATTCTCCAGGGCGTCTTCCAGTCCTTCCTGGGACAGTTCGAGGCATTGGGGGCCAACACCCTGTTCATCCGCCCCAACTACGAGATGTTCAGCGACCGCCGCGAGGGGGTGCGGAGGCTCAAGCTCACCTACGACGACGCCCAGGCCGTGGCCCAGCAGGTGCCGGACGTCCGCGCCATCGCCCCCATGCTGTTCCGGTCCGACTCCATCGCCTTCCGGAGCCGGCACGACACCACGACCATCGTGGGCACCACGGAGGCTTACGGCCCCATCAGCGACGTGAACATGGAGACGGGGCGCTTCCTCGGCCCCATGGACGTGGATTCGCGCAGGAAGGTCTGCGTCATCGGCCACGACATCCTCGACAAGCTCGCGCTGCCCGACCAGTGCCTAGGCACCGAAATCCAGATCGGGAGGGATACGTACACCGTGATCGGCGTGGTGGAGAAGCTGGGAGGCGCCTTCGGAGAGAGCGACGACGACCGGATCTACGTCCCCCTCACGACGGCCATCCAGCAGTACGGGAACGACGCCGCCAACCAGCTCATCCTACTCGTTCAGGTCCGGGACGCCGCCCACATGGATTCGGCGGTCGAACGCATCTCCAACGTCCTGCGCCGCCAGCACGGCCTGAAGTTCGGACAGACGGACGACTTCCGCACCTTCACGCAGGAGGAGGTGCTCAAGCAGATCAAGACCTTCACCAACGTCTCCACCCTCATCGTGGTGGCCATCGTCGGGATCACGCTCGTGGTGGGTGGCATCGGCATCATGAACATCATGCTCGTCTCCGTCACGGAGCGGACGCGCGAGATCGGCATCCGGATGGCCGTGGGCGCCAAGCGCATCCACGTGCTCTACCAATTCCTCATCGAATCGGTCACCCTTTCCACCCTGGGAGGGGTCATCGGCCTCGGCGCCGGGTGGGGCGTCTCCCTGCTCACCGTCTGGATCCTCAGGAAGACCGTCTCACCGACCTTTCCGGCCGCCTACGTGCCCTTGTGGGTGATCCTGCTGAGCCTGGGATTCGCCGCTCTCACCGGGGCCGTGTTCGGCGTCTACCCGGCGGTCAAGGCCTCACGGCTGGATCCCATCGAGGCCCTGCGCTACGAATAGGGGAATCATCGCGGCATCACGGCCCCGCCCCGCCAGACGGGCCTTAGGGGACAGAATACGTCGTCATCAGGACCACCGGCCGGCCCGGAACCGGCCGGTGGTCTGTTGCGCCGTTGGCCTCCATTGGTTATGCTGGGATATCCAGCCAGGTGGAATGGGGGGCTGGTCTCAGGTCCAAGAAGGAGGACGTGCTTGTCCGATGTCCTGATCGTGGACGATGACGACCTGATCGCCAGGATGCTCACGGACTGGCTCAATGCGGCGGGGTTCCGGACGGCCAGGGCCTCGACGGGCACCGATGCCCTCAACCTCGTGAGCCGGTCCCGGCCGGACCTGATCCTTCTGGACCTGAATCTTCCCGACATCGGCGGCCTCGCGGTGTGCCGGATCCTCAAGGATCACGAGCGGACGCACCGCATCCCCGTGGTGGTGATCACCGCCTCGGACCGGCCGGAGGACAGGACCCACGCCCTCGACCTGGGCGTGGAGGACTTCGTCAACAAACCGGTGAACCCCAAGGAGCTCCTGGCCCGCGTTCAGGCGCTCATCCGCAGCAGCGAGCTCAGCGACCGTCTCTTGCAGGCCTACACCCACATGGACGAACTGGGCGAGTTCGCGGACCAGTATGCTCATGAGATCGCAGCCGACCTGAAGCCGGCGGAGGTGGCCTGGCACGTGGCCCGCCAAGTCCTGGGGGCACAGCCCGGCGACTCTCACCGCCCCGGCTTCGTCTGGGGCAGCGCCTCCAGCAAGGGAAGGGTCCGCGGCCTCGGCTTCTGGCACCTCGGCGGCACCATCGTCAGCAGTCCCACCGTGAGCACCTGGCAGGAGGTCGACGGGGCCCTCTCCCCCTTCCGGACGGAGGAGGGGCAGTACCTGTCCAACGACCCGGTCCCCCCCGGCCTCCGGAGCTTGCTCGGTGCCCCGCCCGAGCTTTCCCTGGCCAACTTCGCCGCCGTCCAGGCCGGGAACGACCTGGTGTTGGCCGCCGACTACCGCCGGCAGGTGACTCCCTACGAGTTCCCGCTTCTGCGGAGCAGCGTCCGCTATTGGGCCGTGCTCCAGCGCCTCTGGCGGGAGATGCGGCGGACGGAGGGGGCCTTCGTGTTTCTCATGGAGGCCTTGGCCCTCGCCGCGGAGTTCCAGGACGACGGAGTGGCCAGCCACATCCGGAGGGTGAACGCCTACGCCAAGAGCCTGGCTCACAGCGTGGGAAGCGATCCCAGGTTCATCCGGCGCATCGCCGTGTGCGCCCAGATGCACGACGTGGGCAAGATCACCATGCCCGCATCCATCCTCCAGAAGCCCGGCCTCCTCTCTCCGAATGAGTGGGACGTCATGAAACGCCACACGGTCAACGGGGCGCGCATCCTGCAGGGGCCGCCCCAATTGGGAATGGCGGCCCGCATCGCGCGGTCTCACCACGAAAACTACGATGGGACCGGGTACCCCGACGGGACCGCGGGCGACGAGATTCCGCTGGAGGCGAGAATCGTCAAGGTCGTGGACATTTACGACGCCCTTCGCACGCGTCGCTCCTATAAGCCCAGCTATTCTCACGAGGCCGCCGTCAAAGTCCTCCGCCTCGGGGACGACCGCGTGACCCCTTCGCACCTGGACCCCTTGCTCCTGGAGGCATTCCTGGACCGCCAGGCGCACTTCCAGGAGATCTACGAGAGGGAACCGGTGCACCCGGCGGCCGCCGGGTGAGCCTCCAGCGCCGCCTGCCCCCCGGGGCCCCGCCCCACGGGCAAATCCAGTCGGGGCCCCACCCCACCCTTGGGGCCGGCCCCTCTGCTTGAGCTTTTTCCCGGTGGCCGATACAATGACACGCCTCTGGAGAAGCCCATGAACTCTGATCGCATACGCGTCCGCTTCGCCCCCTCCCCCACCGGGCACCTCCACCTGGGCAACGTGCGGACGGCCCTCTTCAATTGGCTCTACGCCAGGCGCCAAGGCGGCACCTTCATCCTCCGGCTGGAGGATACGGACGCCGCGCGCTCCACCCAGGAGAGCGTCCTCTCCGTGCTGGAAGACCTGCGCTGGATGGGGCTGGAGTGGGACGAAGGGCCCGAGGCGGGGGGGGAGTTCGGCCCCTACCGCCAGACCGAACGCTACGGCCTCTACGCCGCCCACCTGAACCGGCTCCTGGAGGCGGGGAAGGCCTATCCCTGCTTCTGCTCCCAGGAAGAGCTGGACCGGGGCCGTGCGGAGGCCAGGGCCGCCGGGCGGACCTACATCTACCCGGGCACCTGCCGCCACCTCACCCCCGAGCAGCGGGACGCCAGACGCGGCGAAGGAATACGGCCGGCGGTGCGGCTCCACGTGAGGCCCCAGACCGTGTCATTCACCGACATGGTCAGGGGCCCCGTCTCCATCCACAGCCAGACCTTCGGCGACTGGATCCTCAGCCGGCCGGACGGATCGCCCACCTACAACTTCGCCGTGGTGATCGACGACGCGCTCATGGCCGTGACGCACGTCATCCGCGGCGAGGACCACCTCTCCAACACCCCCAAGCAGGTGGTGCTCTACGAGGCCTTGGGGCTCCCCATCCCGCGCTTCGCCCATCTTTCCATGATCCTGGGTCCGGACGGCGGCAAGCTCAGCAAGCGCCACGGGGACGTCTCCGTGGACGCCTTCCGCGCCAGGGGATACCTTCCCGAGGCCATGGTCAACGGGCTGGCCCTGCTGGGGTGGTCCGACTCGGAGGGGCAGGAGATTCTCACGCGCGAGGAGCTCGTCCAGCGATTCGACCTGGAGAGGATCAACAAGTCCGCGGCCGTTTTCGACGAGGCCAAGCTCAGGCACCTCAACGCCGCCCACCTCAAGGCTTACTCGGACGAGCAGGTGGAGGTCATGATCAGGCTTCATCTCGTCCAGGCCGGGCGTCTGCCCGCCGGACCCCTCGCGCCCGAGGTTCAGAGCTGGGCCGTCTCCCTGGCCGGTCTCCTGCGCCAGCGAATCGACCTGCTCACGGAGGCGGTGCCCGCCAGCGATCCGGTCTTTCTCTTCGATCCGGCCACCATGGACGAGGCGGCCCGAGCCGGGCTGGCCGAGCCGGACGCCCTCAGGGTCATGGGGGCCTTCGCCGAGGAGGCGGGCCGGGTGGACCTCCGTGTTCCCGGCGCCTACCGGGAGCTCGTGATGGGCCTCAAGGAGCGGCTGAAGGTCAAGGGGAAGGCGCTCTTCCATCCCATTCGGCTGGGCGTCACGGCCGCCGACTCGGGGCCCGACCTGGAGCGGCTGGTGCCCATCCTGGCCTCCGGCAGCCGGCTGCCGCTCCCCGTGCCCGTCCTGGGCCCGGCCGAACGGACGCGGCGAGTGCTCGATTTCCTGCAATCCCAAGCTGGGTAGCGGCCTCCACCGGTGATCGGGGGAGAGGGCGCGGAGTGCGCCGGGAGATTCTCTCTTTCTATCCCGGCATCCCGAAGCCCCGAGGAGTTCAGAAGGCCCTTGGTTCGCGCGGATTCATCTCCTCGGGCCGGAGGTCGCGCTCCATGTTGAGCGCGTCGCTGCCGTCGGAGTAGTAGCGGGGATACCGTCCCACCACCACGAACTCGTGCTTCTCGTAGAGCCGGATCGCCGCCACGTTGTCCGCGCGGACCTCCAGATGAATCCACTCCGCCCCCTCCCGCCGGGCCCGGCGGAGCACGTGCAGGAGGAGGGCCTCGCCCATCCCGAGTCCCCGGCGCTCCGGGTGGACGGCGATGTTGACCAGGTGCGCGCGCTCGTAGATGACCCAGAGGAAGGCATACCCGGCCACCCTCCCGCCGTCGTCCGCCACGAAGGCCCTGCAGAAGGGATTCTGGCTGAACTCGAAGGCCAGCGCCTCGAAGGGCCACGGGGCTGGAAAGGTGGCGGCCTCGATGGCCGAGACGGCGGGCAGATCCTCCTCCCTCATGGGGCGGATCGTCGTCAGCTCATGGGCCTCCACTGCCATCGGACCCCTTTCCTCACACCGAACCGCGGGCGCTTCGGCCGTTCTTCCCCTCGGGCGGGAGCCGATCAGCCGGGTCCTCCCCCAGCCGCGGCGCTGTGCGAGGATGGCTCCGTCTCATGGGCGGATGCGCCCTCAGTCCAGCGGCTGGCCCGTCAGCTTCTCGTAGGCCTCGCGGTACTTGGCCGTGGTCTTGGCCACCACCTCCTCGGGCAGTGAGGGCACCGGGGGCTCCTTGTTCCAGCGTACGGAGAGCAGGTAATCCCGCACGAACTGCTTGTCGAAGGAGGGCTGGGGGCGGCCGGGCTCATAGAGGTCCACGGGCCAGAAACGGCTGGAGTCCGGAGTCAGCACCTCGTCGCAGAGGATGAGGTCTCCCTCGTGCAGCCCGAACTCGAACTTCGTATCCGCGATGATGATGCCGCGCTGGCGGGCGTAGTCCGCGGCGAAGTTGTAGAGGGCCAGCGAGGTCTCCCGCACGCGGCGAGCCAGGGTCTCTCCCATCAGCGCGGCGGACTGGGCGAAGGAGATGTTTTCGTCGTGGCCGCTCTCCGCCTTCGTGGAGGGGGTGAAGAGGGGCTCGGGAAGGCGATCGCTCTCCCTGAGGCCCGCGGGGAGAGGGATGCCGCACACCGAGCCGGTCCGCTGGTAGTCGCTCCACCCCGAACCGCTGAGATAGCCGCGGACGATGCACTCGACCGGCAACATCTGCGCCTTCTTGGCGATGGTGAACCGGCCCTCCAGGGATTCCTTGTGGGGACAGAGGGGGGAGGGCAGGTCCTCGGTCCTGGTGCTGATCAGGTGGTTCTTCACGAGGTGCCGGGTCTTTTCGAACCAGAAGGCCGAGATCATGTTCAGGACCCGGCCCTTGTCCGGGATGCCGTTGGGCAACACGTGGTCGAAGGCGGAGAGGCGGTCCGTCACCACGATGAGCAGGTGCTCCCCGAGGTCGTACATGTCCCGCACCTTGCCGCGGGAAAGGAGCGGCACCTCCGCGAAGTCCGTCTGGGTTACCACCGGATGCATGGGTTCCTCCTGCACCTCATCAATGAACCTTGGTTTCAGTGGGATTCTGGCTCGCTGATGACGGCCCACCCTTGTTCAGGGTGACCCGCTTCCCGCTGCGCGTGACCGAGAGTCCCGGAATTTTGTCCACGACCGAGACGAATGTCTGGGCATCCTTGTCCGTGTCCCAGACGGTGTTCCACACAAATCCCTTTCCCCCTCCCGATCCCGCACCAACCACGTATCGGTCGCCGCGCCAGCCCTGCGAGGCGGCATTGGCTTGATCCTTGGCCACTCCCCACTCCTCCAGGAGGATCTTGGTGTTGAACTCTCCCCACACGCCCTTGGACACCTGGTTCCACCCGGCCTTGCGCCAGGCGACGGGCAGTTCGGCCTCGACGGGGAGCGGTGGATCGCTGCCGGCGAAATACCTGGAGGGGTGAAGCACCTGCTCCATGGACCGCGGGGGATGGAGGTACAGATCGTCTATGGCCTTGAATCCTCCCCGCTCATAGGCCGCCTGCACCAGCCGGTAACCCGCCAGGTAGGCTATGAGCAGGTTCTTCTGGAGGTAGGCCGGCATGCTCGCGCCCATCAGCTCCTGTCCTATGCCCATGGTGGTCATGAGGTCGGACATGTTGCGCCGCTGGTCGGGCTTCACCTGCAGGAGCTGGTAGAGGTAGCGCAACATGACCCACGTGGCGTCTCCCTCCACCACGCACCGGGCGGCGTCGGCCCGATCTTCGTTCTCCCGGTCCTCCAGGGGCAGGCTGAGCAGATGGAAGCGCTGGTCGGTGAGCGCGTGGTCCAGCTCGTGAATCAGGAAGACGTCCGTAAAATGGAGATCAGGCAGGCCGAGCTGGGAGCCGAGGTCCCCGTCGTCCACCGGATTCCGGTTGACGTAAAGCTTGCCCGTGTGCGGGTCGTACAGCCCCACCACCTGTTCGTCCAGCAGCACGTCCAACTGCTTGCGCAGGTTCATCTTGGGGGGTATGAGCCCGAACACCTTGAGCGTCTCTTCCATGCTGGGCCATTCCTTGGCCGTGTACTCCCTGGTGATCTCCCCCTGGACCACGGCCCGCATGCCCGCATCGTCCACGTACGCCACCTGAACGGGCGAGAGGAAGGTCAGCCCGCGGAGCGCCTCCACCTTCCTTTCCAGGACCGCAAGGTCCGGCTGGCCCTGGCCCCGAACCCCCAGTGCCAAGACCAGCAGAATGAAGAATATGCAGGCGTTCCTCGTCTTCCTCATGTGGCGATTGTGCCATCGGGGGCAGGAGCGGTCAACCGCAGGGCGCCGCCAGCCGCCCCTCAAATCCTTCACCATGTGCCCTCGGGGGGAAAGGTCCCACAAGACGCCGGGGCCTTTTTGACCTCTGGTGGACGGTAAGGGATTCGAACCTGCGCGGCCTAAAAGCCTCGCCGCTCGCGAGTCTCGCGGCTCCGTTTCAAGGCCGCCCGCGGTTCCCGGGGCGGGGCCCTCCCTTGGCGGCGTAACTGCGGACACTCCCTCTTCGGTCGCGTCCTCGTAACCGCCGCCAGCGGGTCTCCCGCCCTTCGAATCCCTTGCCTAACCCCTCGAAGCAAAAAGCCCCGGCAGGCGCCCGGGGCTTTTTTGACCTCTGGTGGACGGTAAGGGATTCGAACCCTCGGCCTCCGCGTTGCGAACGCGGCGCTCTCCCAGCTGAGCTAACCGCCCGAGCTTGTGAGTATAGAGGAAACGAGGGCGCAAGAAAAGACCGCAGCCATCACCCGTGGTCGGCGAAGACGCGCCGCTTCCCGACCTGATGTATTGTTATCTAAGGAGGAGTCATGCCGAACCGTGAAGATGCCTGGCGATTATTGTGCGAATGGACCCAGTCCGAGGCGCTGCGCCGGCATGCCCTCGGCGTCGAAACCGTCATGCGGGCCCTCGCCCGCCGCTCCGGCGAGGATGAAGAGCTTTGGGGCCTCACCGGACTCCTGCACGATTTCGATTACGAGCGCTATCCCCAGGCGCCCGACCACCCCACGAAAGGCTCCGAGGTTCTCCGGGGCGAGGGCTACCCGGAGGTCATGATCGAGGCCATCCTGGGCCACGCCGATTACACGGGCGTGGCGAGGGTGACGTCCCTGGCCAAGGCGCTGTTTGCCTCGGACGAGTTGACGGGCTTCCTCTTCGCGTGCGCCTACGTTCAGCCCGATCGCCGCATCGCCAGCGTCAAGCCCGAGAGCGCCAAGAAGAAGCTCAAGGACAAGTCCTTCGCCCGCGGGGTGAACCGGGACGACATCCGGAAGGGAGCGGAGGAGATGGGAGTGGACCTCCTTGAACACATCATCTTCGTGCGGGACGCCCTCGCTGAAAGCGCCGAACGGTTGGGGCTCTGAGGGGAGGCGGCCCTTCCTCTCCCCCGCCCCGCACCCGCGGCCACGCTTCCTCGAAGGACATTGAAGCCGCGCGGTGCTCGCGCGTATACTTTGGCGAAGGTGCGTGCAGGGTGACAATTCGCGGTCCCAGGCGAGAGGAGCGTCTTCGGTGAAGGTCCTGGTGGTGGACGACGACCGGCTGATCCGGAAGATGGCCAGGGCCGTCCTGGAGGAAGAGGGGCACGAATGCTTCGAGGCGGGGACTCCCGCCGAAGCCCTTCGCCTGTTGCGGGAGGTTCGTCCCGACGTCTGCTTTCTGGACTACATCCTGCCGGACATGGACGGCCTCAGCCTCCTGCGCCTGTACTCGGCGGAGGCCGCAGAGGGGCGGGCCCGGGTCATTCTTCTTACTGGGAGCGAGAGCGATCACCTGCTCGAACAGGCGCGAAGCTGCGGAGCGGAGGGGATCCTGCGCAAGCCCTTCGATCCCGAACTCCTGCTCGCCAAGCTGAGGTAGCCGAGGGGGGACACCGATGGTTCAGTTCCGGCACGCGCAGCGCGAGATCCAGTTCAAGGTGGTCTATTACGGACCGGCGCTCGGCGGCAAAACCACCAACCTGGAAGCCCTCCACGAGATCACCGACCCCGATAACAAAACCCAGCTGGTTTCTCTCAAGACGGCGGAAGACCGCACCCTCTTCTTCGACTTCCTGCCCTTCGACCTGGGGGAGATCCAGGGCTACCACGTCCGGCTTCAGGTCTACACCGTCCCCGGCCAGGTGCACTACAACACCACCCGAAAGGTGGTGCTGGCGGGCACGGACGGCATCATCTTCGTGGCCGATTCCCAGCCAGGCCGGTCGAACGAGAACTACATCGCCTGGGAGAACATGCGCGCCAACCTGCTGGCTAACAAGATGGACCTCCACCAGATCCCGGTGGTGATCCAGTGCAACAAGCAGGACCTGCCCGACGCCCTGCCCAAGGAACAGGTGCTGGGCGCCATGAAGGTGGATTCCCCCAACGTTACGCTCGCTTCGGCGCTCAACGGCGAGGGGGTCATGCAGACCTTCCTGACGTGCAACCAGCTCATGCTGGGGCTCTTCGTCGACAAGTTCAAGCTGGCGGACCGCGGTGTCACTCCGGCCCGGATCTCGGCGGCCGTTTCGGAGGTGTTCGCCCCCCACATGGCCAAGCGAAGGACTCCGCCCGCCCGGATCCAGGTCGCCTCCGACCAGCCACCCGCCGTGGGGCTCAGCGACGAGGAGCAGCTGGTGGCGGCCCTGCAGTCCAGCACGCAGCTGGCAGAGCAGTACCAGGAGGCTCACCTCCTGAGCCGGATGTACCAGGCCCGGCTGGATGAGATGACGACGATCTACAACGTCGGAAAGGGCCTGTCCGCGGCCCAGAGCATCGAGGAGGCGCTGAGCCTCACGGGCACTGTCCTGCACGAGTTCAGGCCCGCCTGGCAGGTATCCCTGTTCACCACCGGCGAGGCGGGGGTATCGCCCCTGGCCACCTTCGGCGGCGAGGAGGACCCCCTCTGGACCGCCGACGCGCCCGGAGCCGGGAACCTCGCCCTGGGCCTGATCCAGCGAGGAGAGCGGACGCACCTGCGGGACCTGCCCGCCCTCTTTCAGCGGCTGAAGGCCTCGCCCATCCCGCCCCGGGCCGACGCCCTGGCCCTCCCCCTCGGGGCCGCGGACAAACCCACGGCCTTCCTCATCGCCTATTCACCTCAGGACTCCCCCTTCAGCAAGGAGGAAGACCGTTTCCTAGCGCTTCTCGAACAGATCGTCTCCCCGAGGCTGCAGACGCTGGCTCTCTTCGATGCCCTGGCCGCCGCCAACGAACGCCTGGAGGTCAAGGTGCTGGAACGGACCGCGGACCTGCAGGAGGCCCTGGAGCGGCTCCAGGAGCTCGACCAGCTCAAGCGGGCCTTCCTGAACAACGTCTCACACGAGATGAAGACCCCCCTCACCAACGTCCGCTCCTACGCCGACCTCCTCCGCCGCTACCCCCAGCAACGGGAGAAGAACGCCGACGAGTACCTCGGCATCATCTACGAGGAGTCCCTGCACCTCGAGACCCTCATCAACGACCTCCTGTCCTACACCAGGATCAAGGAGCCGCCCCGCGGCGAGTCGTGCGACCTCGTGGCGGCCCTGGAGGAGGTCCTCGAAACGCTGGGCGCGGTGACCGAGCGCAAGCACCTCAAGGTTCAGGTCCAGAAGGAGGGCGACACGCTCTTCTTCGAAATGAACCGCGAGGATGCCGTCATCCTGTTCCGCCAGATCCTCGACAACGCATTCAAGTTTTCCCCCGAGGGGGTCAAGGTCAAGGTCTACCTGTTGCAGGACGCCAAGAGGGTGATCTTCGCCGCGCGGGACTACGGCCCGGGCTTTCCGAAGGAGCAGCAGGAGCGGCTCCTGGAGCCGTACGAGGCGGGGAATCCCACCGTTCCCAGCTACAAGGGACCCGGCCTTGGCATGGGCCTCTTCCTGGTCAAGGAGATTCTGGCCAAGTACCACGGGGGGATCGCCATCGAGAACATGGAACCGGGAAGCAACGTGCTGGCCGAGCTTCCCCGGCGCACCTGAGGGAATGGCGTCAGCGCAAGGCCGGTTCGCTGCTCGCTGGCTCCCTGTTTCTCTGTCCCCCTGTTTCCATTCACTCAGGCCGGCTTGGCCTCGGCGGCAGGCCTCACGAATTGGTGGAAGAGCCCCTTGTGGAAGGCGCTGTTGAAGGCCGTGACGACGGCGGGATCGTAGACCGTCTCCTTCAGCTCGTTGATGCGGGCCGCGCCCTGCGCCAGCGTCATGGCGCGCTGGTAGGGACGGTTGGTGGTCATGGCGTCGAAGGCATCGGCCACGCCGATGATGCGCGCGATGACGGGGATCTCCTGCGCCTTCAGGTTGTCGGGGTACCCTCCGCCGGACCACTTTTCGTGGTGGTGGCGGATGCCGGGAATGATCTCCCTCATCTGCGGGATGCCCCCCAGGATCTGGGCGCCCTTGGGCGGGTGGGTCTTCATGATCTCGAACTCCTCGGCGGTCAGGGCGCCGGGCTTTCGCAGGATCTTGTCCTCGATGCCGATCTTGCCCACGTCGTGCAGGAGCGAGGAGATCTCCATGATCCGCAGGTTGCGATCGTCGAGGCCGTACTCCCGCGAGATGATCATGGAGTAGGCCGAGACGCGCTCCGAGTGTCCACGGGTATACGGGTCCTTCGCGTCCAGCGCGTTGGCGATGGCGCGGATGGAATCCATGAAGAGCTGCTGGGTCTCGCGGGCGGCGGCCTCCACCTTCTGGATGTAGTCCTGGATGTCGTCCGCCATGGCGTTGAAGGCGCGGGCCAGGTCGCCGATCTCGTTCCGGCTCCGGATGTCCGCGCGCTGGCTGAAGTTCCCGCGGGCCAGGTCCCTGCTCACCTCCGCCAGCTTGGAGATGGGCCGGGTGATGAGGCCGGCCATGACCAGGCCGACCAGCAGTGCCCCGGCGATGGAGAGCAGGACCCACAGCTTCGACTGCTGCCTGAGCTGGAGGATGGGGGCGTAGTATTTCTCCCGGTCCACCTGGGCGAAGAGGAGCCACCTGTAGCCGTTGATGGGGGCGCAGGTCACGAGATAGGTCCGCGGCTTCCCGTCCACCCTCTTGGTGACGTTGTAGTTGACCGCGCTGGTGGGATAGACGCCCGAAACCAGCATCCGCTGGACGATGGGGTCCGTGGAGAGGTCCTTGGTCTGCCCCTGGTAGGCCGCGTTGGAGTGAAAAATGAGATTGCCGTTATCGTCGGTGACGAAGAGAGTGAACTCGCGGCTGTAGTCGGTGAGGCTGTCCTGAACGCTCTGCAGCAGAAAGATGCCGGTGATGGCCGCCACGGTCCGTCCGTCCGACTGGATGGGCGCCGTGAGCACCATGGCTGGCTCGGAGAGGCGGCCCAGGGCGGCCAGGCGGACGTAGAAGACGGGGGAGGCACCGGGCTGGCCGCTCGACAGGCACTGGCGCGCCACGGGCGAGACCAGGGTCGTGAGCTGTGCCTGTTCGTTGGGCGTCAGCCCCTTCCACTGGGCCGTGAACTGGTTGCCCTGGGGGTCCTGGTAGGCCAGGATGAGCGAGTCGTTCGACAGGTAGCGCCCCAGGATGTCGCGCTGAAGCAGGTTCTCGAAGTTGGCCTTCGCGTCCGGATCGTTCGAATAGACCTCGAAGGCCGCCACCAGGTCGCCCAGACGGCGCCGGTACTCGTCGAGCAGGTTTTGGATGTGGGCGGCGGCGGGAATGGAGGTCTTGAGCTGGCGTTCACGAAGCGACTCCTCGATGTAGTCCTTGCTCATGGAGATGGCCTTCCAGGAGTAGGTGACGAGGGGCACGACCACGATGACGACCAGGAGGACGGACAGAACCCAAAAGATGCTGATGCTCTTGACCAGGCGTTTGGGATCTTCGGGCACGCCACCCTCCTCGGAATCGAGGCCATTATAGGTCAGGACATGCCCCTCTGAAAGAGTCCCTCCTTTCGCCTCTCACACGCGGCCGGGTCTCGGCCGCGCCCGCGGGGCTGGGGACCTGGTCCGGGCTCCTCCGCGCGAGCCTGGCCGCGCTCAGTCCGCAGGCCCCTCGCGATTCGCCCTCTCCAATGCTTCAGCCCAAATCCCGCGATTGGACATGGGAGTGGCACCGAAAGGCAGATGGAGGGTAGTTTCCGTGGAAGACGGTCTTCACCCGCCAAGGGATTTGGGTTGCCTCCGACCCCGGACTTGATCCGGGGGAGG
>JAJYCJ010000168.1 GCA_021778515.1 Acidobacteriota bacterium | reverse complement strand
GGCGCGCAACCACCGGAGCCCCAACGGCCTGGCCCTGTGCAAAGGGCAAGAGGAGTGCGGCTAAGAGCAAAGACCGCCAAGATGGAAGTCCGCCTGTTGACAGGGGCCGACTAATGGGTGACCCCATCCTTTCCACCTGGTCGCGCTCGCGTTCGACGCGCTCACCGACACCCCCGCCACCGGCGTCCCGTCCGTCAGCGCCACGGTCCCCGACGTGCACTTCGTGCAGACGGAACCGGAGAAGTTCACGCCGGTCAGGTTGGCTCCGCTGATCGTCTCCGCCTTCGACGTCTTGTTGTAGGTGATCACGATCCCCGTCGGCTGACCCGCCGTCACCGTGTACAAGGCGTTGCCGAGCCCCGAGACGTAAATAGGTGGCTGTCCCTAGTTTCCCTTGACCCGCCGAAGGGCCCGATGCGACGATGGCCGGGCGGTCGTGCGCGCCGCGGGAGAAGGCATGGCGAGGATACCGGGAACGAAGCCGAAGGGACGCATGGGATCCGCGGCCGGCGCACCGCCCACGCGCAAGCCGCTGGCCGACCGCGAGATCGAGAAGGAGCGGGAGTGGAACGCTCCCGAGCTGAAGGCCCTCCAGGAGGCCTACCGGGAGGGCCGGCTCAGCCTCGTCCTCGGGGCCGGGGTCTCCAAGGCCTGCGGCGTACCCATGTGGGAGGAGCTCACCCGGAGCCTCCTGCGCAGCTCGCTGGCCGGGCTGTACGACGCCGTGGGGCCGGAGGAGGCGCCGCTCCACGTGCGGGACATCGAGGCCACCCTCAAGGAGCGGGTCCGGCCCATGATCGTCCGCTACGTCAAGGCGAAGCTGGGCGACCGGTTCCTGGACGAGGTGCGGCAGGCTCTCTACCAGCGGCCGCCCCGGCTCTCCGGCACGGTGCGCGAGATCCTGGCGATGGAGCGCCTCTGTGCCATCCTGACCCTGAACTTCGACGACCTCCTGGAGACCTTCGCGGGGCGCCTCGGCGTGGCGGGGCGCTACCGGAGCATCTTCGAGGCCCCGATCCAGATCCCCCGCCACCGGATCCCCATTTACCACACCCACGGCTTTCTGCCCGCCGACCCCTCCCTTAGGCGCTCCGCCAGCCTCATCTTCTCCGAGGACGACTACCACGACCGGCTGCACCAGCCGTACCACTGGACGGACCACGTCTTCATAGACCTCCTGGCCAGCACCACCTGCCTCTTCATCGGCACCTCGGGGGAGGACCCGAACCTGAGGCGGCTGATCGACCTGGCCCGCAAGCTCGCGGTCCCCAACCGCCACTTCATCCTGCTCAAGCCCCCGGCGCCCCTGCCCGGCGACAGCCGCGAGGCAATCCGCTACTCGGCTTCGCGGCGCGCGGTCTGGGACGCCTTCGAGCACCTCGGCCTGGCGGTCCTCTGGATCCACGCCTACCCGCGCGACATCCCGGCCATCCTCCGCCGCATCCGGCTGGCCCCTCCCTCGTAAAGCCCCTTTGAGGAGACCCGCATGAAGACCGGACTTCTGGCCTCGCTACGGCAGTTCAACCAGACCTTCTGGGCGGCCATCGCGACCGAGCTGCTGCACTGCCTCGCCTCCTACTGCATGCTCGCCTACCTCATCATCTACCTCGCGCAGGACCTGGGCTTCGGCCAGCTCCGGGCCAACGCGATGTACGGCACCATGCTCTTCATGGGCTACTTCCTGCCCATCCTCATCGGGGCCCTGGCGGACCGCTACGGCTTCCGGCCCACCATGGCGGTCTCCCTCGTGATCATCACCTCCGGCTATTTCTGGGCCAGCCGGGTCACGAGCTATCCCTGGATGTTCGCCGCCCTCCTCACGATCGCCCTGGGCGGGGCCGTCATCAAACCCGTCATCGCCGGCGCCGTCAAGTCGGCTTCGTCCGATGAGAACCGCACCCTCGGCTTCTCCATCTACTACACCGGCATCAACATCGGCTCCTTCATCGCCCCCTTCCTCGCCAACATCGTCCGCACCACCACGGGACACCCGGCGCTCATCTTCGTGGCCTGCGGCGTCGTCGAGACGGCCGCCCTGGCCGTGACCCTCCTCTTCTTCCGGAACCTGCCCGTGGCCGAAGGGGCCAGGGGCAAGTCCCTCGGCGTGGTCCTGGGAGAGATGGTGCTGGTGCTCGGCAACGTCCGGCTCCTGCTCACGGCCGTGGGGCTGGCCGCGGCGTACGCCGCGTGGTTGAAGGGCTGGATGGACGGAGAGGCGCTCCTGCTGGCCGCTGGGCTCTGGGTCCTGCTGAATCTCGCCGCGGACCTCCCCTTGAGGGCCCGCGAGCGGCGGGAGGGGCGGCGGGGAGGCGGCCTGCTCCAGCCCCAGCGCTTCGGGGACGGGCGCCTGCTCGCCTTCATCCTGATCTTCTCCGGGGTCTGGGCCCTCTACAGCCAGATCTGGACCAACATCCCCCTCTTCATCACCGGTCTGGACCCCGCCATGAAGGCCCACATCGAGTATTTCCAGGCGGTGGACCCGATCATGATCGTCTGCTTCCAGGTCCTCGTCGGGAAGTGGATGGGGCGCTACCGGCCTCTGCCCTCCATGGTCGTGGGCATCCTGATCTCGGCCGTGGCGGTAGCCTCCGTGGGCCCCTTCGGCTACGCGCTCGGCGCATGGGCGGTCTCCCTCTCGCTGGTCATCTGGTCCATCGGGGAGATGATGTTCAGCCCGCGCATGGTGGAGTACGTCGCCGTCATCGCCCCCAAGGAGAAGCTCGCGCTCTACATCGGCTACGGCTTCCTGCCCTTCGCCATCGGCTTCGGCTTGGGCCCCTCCCTGGGGGGCCACCTGGTGAAGTTCTTCCAGGCGCGAGGCATGCCCGACGGCGTCTGGTTCGCCTTCGGAGCCTGGGCCGTCGTCATCGCCCTGGCCCTCTGGATCTATGACAAACTCGTGAAGGAATGAGGATGATGGCTGATAGATCACGGCTGTCCAAAATGGGCTTCCCTGCCGGCTTCAAACCAAGGCTGGGGGCTCGGCTTGCGGGATTCTTATGACATTCCCTCATCACCTCATCTCGCCATCTCGACCCGCGGGGAAGCCGCCCGTTTTTCTACGCGTCCAGCGTCTTGCGTCTCCCGTCTCGCGCCCTTTTTCCCGTCATCCCGTGGCAAGCCCACAACGGCCGACTAGCACAGGATGACGCGCGCATACGGAATGACGTAGTGGGAAGTGTCTCGCATCCCCGGAGGCCCTCATGCATCTGCCCCACCTCGAACGCTCCCCCCAAATCCACCCCTCCGTCTACGTGGACCCCACGGCCCGCATCAACGGAGACGTGACCATTGGCGAGGAGGCCTCG
>JAJYCJ010000074.1 GCA_021778515.1 Acidobacteriota bacterium | reverse complement strand
ACCATGCAGTTGTTGGAGTGAAGATCGATCCCAATGTATACTCCCATTGCCGGCCTCCTTCCTGAGCGTAGAGCAACTCGTCAAAGTCACTGTACGCCCATCGAAGGGACCGGCTAAATGATTATCAAGTCTTTAGTGTTAGTGTCTCTGTCCACGGCCGACCCCTATCTCCTCTTGCTTGCGGTCCTACCGCCTTGTCTCTTCTCCAGCTCCTTGGCACGGACGATACCGCTGATGGTGATGTAGTGCAAGCCGAGGTGATCGGCGATATCCCGCTGGCTGAATCGCCCCTCGATGTAGGCCCGGTAGGTCGCATCGTCCCTCTTTGCCCGGTCTTCGCAGAGATCGAGCGGGAGGATCAACGCCAGCTCCGGCTTATCGGGACGCCGCTGGCGGCGAGGGCGCCCGCGCCTCCCTGGCAATGAAGGGCGCCCGTCGAAGCATCGCGACCTGGAGCTCGCCCCCGCGTTGGTGAAAGTCCTGAACCTGCAACCTGTAACGTCCTCTCCCCTGCTCCCCTGCTCCTCCGCTCCCGAAGGCCACCCCGCGCCCTCATCACCTCATCACCTCATCCCCTCATCTCGTCATCGAAGGCCGCGATTCCGTGCCAGCGGCTCGCTGGGGGTCTGCCACGGAATGACGAGATGGGGGGCCGCGTCTCGCGTCTCGCCCCCCGAAGGCCTCCATGCGCCCTCATCACCTCATCTCCTCATCACCTCATTACCTCCTCACCCTTCCTCCTCCGTGCTCTCCGCGCTCTCCGTGGTGGGTCTTTTCGCGTCTCGCCTCTCCCGTCTCGCTTCTCGCGCGAAGCCCCCTCGCCGGGGGATCGGGCCCTCTCGGAGCGGGGTGGGGAAGCCCGCTACTGCTGTTGGGCGTCGGGCGGCGGTCGCGAGTCGTCGCCGCCTACTTCCCGGCACGGGGGGGCGCCACTTCGGCACACCGGGGGCGCTCACCGCTGCCAGGGTGGCCCCGGTGTCCCGAGAGCCATCGAGGGCCAAATGCCTGCCAGAGGGCACTTTGGCGAAGCCGTGGAGATTGGCACGCGCGATGCTTCTTGAGATCCTTCGACGTCCCGGTCCCCCAAGCCGGCGTCGAAGGATAAGCCACCCGAACCCCCATCTCTCCCACTCCCCTTCCAAAGGCCCGCCCGAAAGGGCGGGCCGCCCCGCTTTTGGCTCCCCCTGGGGGCACCTGCGCCTCACGGCGGGTGATGGCGGGCGTGGACTTGGCGACGGTTCAGAGGCTCATTGGGCATTCCAGCATCACCACCCCCATGCGGTGCGCGCGTAAGGCCCGTCCCCACGTCGAGGAATCCGTGCTGGCCCTTGACCCGAAGTTGCACTCTAGTTGCAGTTGCCCGGAAGGGACCGACGGGGAGGCCGCCTCATGAGGCCTCAGCACCCCTTGCAACCACTTGATGTTAAGGTTGTTTTTGGCGGAGAGACGGGGATTCGAACCCCGGGAACCCTTTCGAGTTCACACGCTTTCCAAGGCCACAGGGGCTATGTTTAGCGGGTTCTATCGAAATTGAACAGAGTCGCAGAAACCCTTATCTGGAATCGGTTTGGAGCATCAGGGCACTTTAATCGCTTTGCCGAGTTCGGTCGTGAATCGTCCTCCGAAGTTGCGATTTAGCTGCGATTTTCTCCATGGCACACCGAGCGTTCACGGCCGGATCGAACCAATCCTAGGGCGGCCGACTATACCCAAATTGGGGTGCATCGTTCCCAGAGCGGGAACGACCGAATCACCTGCGAGCGATTCGGCGCCTTCGGCCCAGGATCGCCGAGGGTTGTGTCGCCACGATGGAGAGCGGGAGTGCCGTAATCCTCTCCGCCAGGTCGTAGGTCTGGTCTCCCGGATAAAGGACCGCCAGGTGATCTAGCTGGAGGTCCTGAAGCGCGATCCGCATGGATGCCGTTATGCCTGGGGCATCCTGGCGCTTTACTTCCACACCAAACCGCTTCCCCTCCTTGAAGAGCAGCAGGTCGAGTTCGGCGCCCTGATGGGTCGCCCAGAAGAAGACCTGATCAGGCTCCACCGCATGCAATACCTGCTCCAGGGCATATCCCTCCCACGACGCCCCGCACTTCGGATGGGAGAACAGGTCCTTCTCGTTCCGTATCCCCAGCAGTTCGTGGAGCAGGCCGCTGTCGCGGATGTAGACCTTCGGAGCTTTAACCTGCCTCTTCTTCAGGTTCTCGTGCCAGGGCTGGAGCTGGCGCACCATGAAGAGTCCCGTCAGGAGATCCAGGTATCGGCGGACGGTGGGCTCCGCGACCCCGAGGGACCGTGCGGGCTCGGCCGAGTTCCAGATGCCGCCATGGTAGTGGGCCAGCATGGTCCAGAAGCGCAGGAGAGCCTGGGCCGGGATGCCGATCCCAAGCTGGGGCAGGTCCCGCTCGAGGAGCGCCTGAATGAACTGGCGCCGCCAGGAGCGGCTGTCCTCCTCCGAGCGGCCCAGGAAGGCCCTGGGGAAGCCTCCCCGGCGCCAGTGCTTCGGCAGCGCCTCCGGCCCGAGCTCCTCCAGACTGAATCCCCCCAGGGTGAGAATCTCGACGCGTCCCGCCAGGGTCTCCGACGACTGCCGCAGCAGGTCCGGCGTGGCGCTTCCCAGGATCAGGAACCTGCACGGCGCCGGTCGCCGGTCCGCGAGCACGCGGAGCACCGGGAAGAGATCCGGACGTCGCTGGAACTCGTCGATGACCACCGCGCCCTTGAGGCCCGCCAGGGCGGTCATGGGCTGTTCCAGCCGGGTCAGGCTGCGGGGGTCCTCGAGGTCGAAATAGGACGGCGATGCTGCCGGGAGGATCTCCCTGGCGAGGGTCGTCTTACCGCACTGCCGGGGGCCCACCAAGGCCGTCACGACGCTGCGCTTCATGGCCCGGCGGAGGTCCGCGAGGTATCTGGTCCGCTCGATCATGCCGCCATGGTACCACGCAAATCGAAAGTCAAGTATTCCTTTTTCATGGTAAGCATTGAGGGGAGGCCGGCGACCGTCCGTTGTGATCATGTAACCCCGGGCATCTTGGTTTCCTTAGGCCACCCGGTAAACACAGTAATCCGATGAAACCTCAGGTCCGGAATCGGGTTGGCCCATTACTGGACCCATACTTGACCAAAGAAGTAGGGGAGAACTCAATCCATCCGGTTCGCTAGGTAAGGCTCGGGAGACAGGACACACGGATTGCCCACGCAAGCGTCCGTGCAAGCCGGCCCAGGGGACCTCCTCAGGAGTGTCCATCCGCTCGAAGAGACGCGCCAAGACTTCAATGGGGATCCGAGGTCCGTAACTTTGCACCTTTTTCGCAATTTCAAAGTTTCACTTAAGTTGCGATGAAAAAATTCGGCTCGGCAGCCCGCGCCCTTGAAGGCAGTCTGCAATCGCTTGATATCTATGGCGCAAGGGTGGGAGTTCCTGTCGGCAAAATTCCACCCAGATACACACGCCCAAGATGCGTGTAGCAAGTTCTTTAGCCCATTGAAAACTGGTCGCACGCCAAAATCGCGGGCACTTTTTTAACTATATGATTATTAAGGGAAAGTTGGCGGAGAGACGGGGATTCGAACCCCGGGAACCCTTTCGAGTTCACACGCTTTCCAAGCGTGCTCCTTCGGCCACTCGGACATCTCTCCGCGCCGCCTCTCATCTTAGGGGATCAGGCGGGCCGGGTCAACAGGGCCGTCAGCGCCCGGCCGGCGTCACCGATTGCGGAGGGCCCCGACGGAGGCCAGGGCGCCGCTCTCGGCGGCGAGTTCCAGCGCCTCCAGGGCCACCGGGTGGAAGCCCGCCGCCCCATCGCCCAGGCACCAGGCAACGGCGTCCTCCACCGGGAGCGGGGGACGGCGGTGCTTGGTCCGGGAGCAACGGTCCACCAGTGCTTCCGACAGGGCGAGGAGTCCGCCCGCCAGGGAGAGCTCACCCAGGCCGCAGGGAAACCCGCTCCCGTCGGCCCGCTCATGGTGTTCCTCCACGAGACGGGCGGTCATGGAGAAGCCCATGTCCTCAAGGATCCTCGCGCCGAGGACCACGTGCCGCTGAAAGCGCCGCTCCTGGATGGGAGCCAGCGGGCGGGTGCGGTTGAGCAGGGACCACGCGATCTTGAGCTTCCCGATATCGTGGAGAAGGGCGGCCCCCTGCAGGTAGACCCGGTCCACCTTGCCGTTCCGGGCCGTCGGTATGGCCGCGGCGGCTTCGCCGAGGACCGTGGAGACGGCGGCTACCGCGCGGCCGTGGCCCGGCACCAGATAGACGTCCCTCGTTTCCATGTAGTCCACGAGGGCGAAGACCCAGCCCCCCTCCTCAGCGAGGGTGCCGAGCACCGCCTCCTCCCGGTATCTGCCGTAGCGGCTCTGGTGCTTGCGGGTGAAGATGGCCAGGAGGTCCCGGACGACCACGCGCTCCACGTAGGGATACCGCCAGGTGCCGAGCAGGTCGAGGGCGTAGCCGGCCTGGAGCTGGGCCTCCGAGAGGTCCCCCTGCTCCAGGGCCACCATGGCGAGGAGGCGGTAGAGCCAGGGCTTGTTCCTGTCCAGGACGTCGGCGGGAAGGGAGGTGTCCGACAGGAGCTCACGGGTCCGCCGGACGGCCTCGCGCAGCTCCCCGAGCTGCCAGGCCAGCTCGGCCTCGTTGGCCCGGACCAGGGCCTGCGTGCGTGGCGTCGTGGCGCCCTGCCGGGCGTAGTCCAGCCAGGAGGCAGCCTCCCCGACGAGGGAGGATGGGGCGGAGGGATCCCTGTGCAACCTGTCCAGGCACAGGTCGACGAGGGCATTGGAGCGATAGGGCCGAAGGACCTCCGGTTCCATGCCATCCCAGTGAACGGTCAGTTCGGGGTCCATTCCCTCCCAGTGGAGCCCCTTCAGGAAGTCCTTCTCGGCTTTGCCCCATTCGTCGAGCATCTGGTGGGTGGTGCCGCGCTGGAAGACGAGAGCGGCCCGGGCGGGATGACTGTGCGGGAGTGATCGTGACCAGGCCAGACCCCTGCGATACCACTCCATGGCCTCGTCGTACTCCTCCCAATCGCTGGCGCAGCGGGCGATCCGGGCCGAGGCATACGTCGCCACGTCGGAGCGCCCGGCCCGCTGGGCGGCGGGGGCGAGGGCCCGCCAGATCTCCTCGGCGGCGCATTCGTCTCCGTTCAGGTAGATGAGCTCCGCGCAGCGGAAGGCGTTCTCGAAGTCGGAGGGAAGGCGGCCCCACTCCTCGGCGCTGTCGAGCATGGACTGCGTAGACTTCTCGATCCGGCGCCACGCCGAGAAGGGGAGGGTGGGGAAGGGCGGGCTCTCCAGGGCCAGGGCGAGCAGCTTGTCCAGGGGGGATTGTCTGGATTTGGGGCTTCTGGCTGTCGTGGGACCCTCCCGGCCGTCCGGGCCCGCAGGGGCCCATTGTAAACTGCCCCGCGCCGGACGGCTACGGCCCGAACGCCGTGTTTGACGGCCCGGCCGCCCGCCCCTAGAATGGCTCCCATGGCTGGAGAGAGCGTGATTCTTTCGGCGGAGGGCTTGGATAAGCGGTTCGGACATTTCAGGGCCCTGTCCGACCTCTCCATCGAGCTGCGCGAGGGCGAGCTGCTCCTCCTGCTGGGACCCAACGGGGCGGGGAAAACCACGCTGGGCAAGGTCCTGACCACCCTCAGCCGCCCCTCCCGCGGGCGGCTGCTCTTCCGGGGCGAGCCCCTGGGGGAGAAGAACCGCCCCGGCCTCCGGCAGGCCATCGGCTATCTCAGCCACCAGTCGCTCCTCTACGGCCACCTCTCGGCCGATGAGAACCTCCTCTTCTTCGGCCGGCTATACGGGATCGGGCGCCTCCAGGAGCGCGTGGCGGAGCTGCTCGACGAGGTGGACCTCGAGGAGGCCCGGGGGCGCCTGGTGGGCACCTTCTCGCGCGGCATGCAGCAGCGCCTTTCGCTGGCGCGGGTGCTGCTCACGGACCCCTCCCTGCTCATCCTGGACGAGCCCTACGCGGGGCTGGACCCCGAGGGCAGCCGCACGCTCACCCACCTGCTCGCTCGCCTGAAGGCGGCCAACCGCGCCATCCTGCTCGTCACGCACGAGCTGGAGGACTGCCTGCCCATCGCGGATCGGCTGGCCATCCTCCACCGGGGCCGCCTGGCCTGGAGCGGGGCGGCCCGGGGGCTGGACCTGGAGGAGGCGCGCCGCCTCTACTTCCAGGCTACGGCGGAGGGGGCCCGGCCATGAGGTTCCTGAGGGCCGTGGGGCTCATCTTCCTCAAGGATTTCAAGGAGGAGATCCGGCGCAAGGAGAACATCGCCGCCTCCTTCCTCTTCGCCTTTCTCTCTCTCGTGCTGTTCGCCTTCGCCCTGGATCCGACGCGGGTGGACATGCGCCAGACCGGCAGCGGCCTCCTCTGGCTCATCATCCTGTTCGCCGGAAGCCTCTTCATGGGAGCCTCCTTCCGAAAGGAGACCGAGACCGGAACCCTCCTGGCCCTGCTCCTCTGCCCGGCGGACCGGAGCGCCATCTACATCGCGAAGTTCCTCGTGAACCTCGTGTTTCTCCTCATCCTGGAGGCGCTCCTGCTGCTCTTCGCCTTTCTCTTCCTGGACTTTCGCGTGGCCGGCGCCCTGCCCTCCCTGGCGCTGGCGTGGTTCGGCGTCACCGTGGGGTATGCGGCCCTGGGCACTCTCTTCGCGGCGCTCGTGGCCCAGACCCACGGCGGCCAGGTGATCTATCCCATCCTGCTGTTCCCCGTGCTGGTGCCGCTGCTGATCGCCGCCGCCTCCCTCACCCAGGAGGCCGTCTCCCGGGGCATCAGCCTCCAGAACCAGTGGTTGCGGCTCGTCCTGCTCTTTGATATCATTTTTCTTACGGCCTCTACGTTCCTCTTCGAATACGCCGTTGAGGAGTAAGCATGACCCTTCGCCGCTGGACCGTCGCCCTCTGGGCGCTCGCCTTCGTGACCAACGCAGCCGCCCTCGGGCTGATCTTCGGGTACGCCCCCATCGAGCGTCAGATGGGCGCCGTGCAGAAGATCTTCTACTACCACGTCCCATCGGCCATCTCGGGCTACGTGCTGCTCTTTCTGGCCTTCCTCTTCAGCATCCTCTTCCTCTGGAAGGACGAGCCGCTCTACGACACGCTGGCCTACAGCTCGGCCGAGGTGGGCTGGATCTTCGTCACCATCGTGCTGGTGACGGGCCCCATCTGGGGCCGGTCGGCATGGGGCAAGTGGTGGGTCTGGGAGCCCCGGCTCACCTCCGCCCTGGTGCTGTGGCTGATGTACAGCGCCTACTTCCTGCTCAGGCTCTTCAGCCGGAACGACGCCAGGACCGCCCGCATCGCGGCGGTGGTGGCCATCGTGGCCTTCTTCGACGTGCCCATCGTCCACAAGGCCATCAGCTGGTGGGGCTCCATCGTCCACCCCGTGAAGGTGACCCTCGAACCGGCCATGCGGAAGACCTTCTTCGTCTCCATGCTGGCGGTCTTCGTGCTGGCCGCGGCCTTCCTGGCCACCCGCATAGGCGTGGCCCTCGCGGAAGAGGCCAAGCTCCAGAGGGAGGGGGGCCGATGAGCGCGCTGAAGGCCCTCGGGGCGATCCAGGAGGTGGCCATCCACACGCCGGATACCACCGGGTACATGAAGGCCGGCTACATCGCCATCGCCGCCGTCTTCATCCTCTACGGTCTCTACCTGTGGGGACGCGCGCGGCGGGCACGCTGAGGACGAGGAGGAGGCCATGCCGGGAGGCGATACCCCCTTTGTGACCCTGCTGACGGACTTCGGCGCGGACAGCCCGTGGGTCGGCGCCATGAAGGCCGTCCTCTGGTCCATCCAGCCCGAGTTCCGCATCATCGACGTGGGCCACTCCGAGGCCCCCCACGACATCTTCGGCGGAGCCTTCACGCTCTACCGGACCTACAAGGACTACCCCTCGTGGACCATCCACCTCTGCGTGGTGGACCCCGGCGTGGGCGGGCCCAGGCGCCCGATCCTGGCCGTCATCGACGACCACTACTTCGTCGGCCCCGACAACGGCCTCTTCTCCTTCGCCTATCAGTTCGGAGAGGTCTCCCGGGTGATCGCCATTACCGCCGACCACTACTTCCGGAGGCCCGTGAGCGAGACCTTCCACGGGCGGGACGTCTTCGCCCCCATCGCCGGCTGGGTGAGCAAGGGCATCGACCTGACGAGGTTCGGAGAGCCGGTGGAGGACTACGTGAAGATTCCCGTTCCCGTGGACCGCGTCGTGGGCGAGAGCCTCGCCAAGGGCGAGGTCTGCGCCATCGACCGCTTCGGGAACCTCATCACCAACGTCCGGCTGGAGACCCTGCGCCTCCTCGCCGAGCAGTCCGGAAAGCGCCGATTCAAGGTGCTCATCGCCGGCCAGGAGGCCCCCATGGTGACGGGCGGCTACGGCCAGGAGCAGCCCCTCTTCGCCCTCGTCAATTCCTCCAACCTGGTGGAGATCGCCTGCAACGGCCGCAGCGCCGCCGAGGCCCTCGGCCTGACCGCGAGGGGCAAGGAAGTGGGAGTCATGGGGTTCTGACCCCGGCCCGAGAAGGCACGGCGCCAGGGCCCCTCCCGATCGGACGCGCTCTCCCCGGAACGGGTAAAGAGCTCCCTATTCCCCGAAGATCTCGCTCCGCCGGGTCACGGGATAGAAGGGGAACCGGCTCGCCAGGGCCTCCGTCCCTCCCTCCTCGCGGTCCAGCAGCGCCATCACCGCGACCACCTCCAGGCCGAACGCCTGGGCGCGCTCGATGGCCTTGATCGTGGAGCCGCCCGTGGTGACCACGTCGTCCACCACGATGACTCTCTGCCCGGGCTTCACGGGCCCCTCGATCCACTGCATCGTGCCGTGGCCCTTGGCCTCCTTCCGGACGATGAAGGCGTCCAGGGCCGGGCCGTCCGCGTGGCTGAAGGCGGCTACCGCCGAGACGATGGGGTCGGCCCCCAGGGTCATGCCTCCGATGGCCTCCGCCCGAATGCCCTCCCGGCGGATCACCTCCAGGAAGCATTTGGCCGTCAGGAAGGCCCCCTCGGCGGTGAGCGTGGTCAGCTTGGAGTCGAAGTAGTACTTGCTGCGCCGGCCCGAGGCCAGCAGGAAATCTCCGATCTTCAGGGAGCGGGTCTTCAGCAGCTCCTTCAGGCGTTCGCGGTCGTCAGCCATGTCCTCTCCACGTCTTCACTTCCTATCTTCCGCACTTCCCAATTTCCTCACTTCCCTCTCGAACCGCTCCAGGTGCGAGCCCTCCCAGGTGATTCTGCCACAACAGGAGCAGGCCGAGAACCTCCGGTGCGTCAGGTAGGTGTAGGGGGGGACCTTGCCCAGCGCCTCCTGCCGGCTCACTTCGAGGACCGGGGCGTTGCAGTCCAGGCACCGGGGCCGCGCTCCCGCCGCGGGAAGGCCGAAACGCCTGAGGACGGCGGCGAACTGGGCGGCGGGCTCGTCGCCCGGCGGCTCGAAGGCGGCGATGCCCCGCTTGGCGCAGGCGGCCAGGAGGGGTTTGTCCCGCGTCAGCAGGACGCGGCCCGTCCTTCCGGCCTGCTCCGCCAGCCATTCATCCTCGGCGTCCCTCGCGTAGGCGGCGTCGAGGCCGCAGAGGCGGAGGTATCGCGCCAGCTTCCCGATCATGGCGTCGCAGAGAAAGCGCGGCGACTCGAGGGGACGGTCGCCCAGCCACCCCTCGACCTCCGGCGTGTAGCGTCCCGCCCCGTCGCGGAGGTGGAGGTCGGGCAGGGCCACGCAGCCGCGCCCGGCCTCCCTCCTGAACTGGAGGAGGAGCACGTGGTCCGGAGCACCCGGGCCGGAGCGGACCCGCCGCAGGAGGCGCGGGTGCAGGCCGGCCCCCGCCGCCTCGGCCAGACACTCGCTCAGGCGAGGGGCGGGACAGAGCAGGACCAGACGCCCTCCGGGGCGCAGGCAGCGGGCTCCCGCGCGCAGCACGTCGGCCAGGGAGGCGGTGGCGTCCTGGCGCGCGGTGGCGCGGGCCGGATCGGCGCTCGCCATGCCCCGGCCGGCCTGGTAGTAGGGGGGGTTGCAGACCGCCAGGTCGAACAGCTCCCCGCCGAGGCCATCGGGGCGGCGCAGGTCGCCTTCCACCACGCGCCCCATCTCGCTCCAGCCGTTCTCCTCCAGGTTGAGGGCGGCGAGCCTCGCGAGCTCGGGCTGGATCTCCACGCCCGTCAGGGAGGAGGGCAGGTGCCAGTGGGCCAGCAGGAGGAGCAGGATGCCCGTGCCCGTGCCCAGGTCCAGCACCCGCTCTCCCTCGCGGACCCAGGCAAAGCCCGCGAGGAGGACCGAATCCACGTTGAAGCGGTAGCCCGACGAGGGCTGGCGGACGCGGAGGGCACCCCTCAGAAAAAGCGTGGGGGCGTCCCTCACCCCTTCTCCCCCAGGCGGTTCACCACGGCGGCGGCGTAGCCCGCGGAGAAGCCGCCGTCCACGTTCACGACCAGGAGGCCCGGAACGCACGAGGAGAGCATGGCGAAGAGGGCCGTCTTGCCGTGCTCCTGAACGCCGTAGCCCACACTGGTGGGGACGCCGATGACGAGGGCGCCCGTGAGGCCCGCGGCCACCGAGGGCAGCGCCCCCTCCATCCCAGCCACCGCCACTACGACCCGCGCCTCCCTCAGCACGGGGAGCAGGTCGAGGACCCGGTGGAGGCCCGCTACCCCCACGTCCGGGTGGTATTCGGCGCGGGCCCCCAGGTAGCGCGCCGTCCAGTAGGCCTCCTCGGCCACGGGGCCGTCGCTCGTCCCGCCGGAGATCACCACCACCCGCCCCACCCCTTCGCCCGAGTCCGGACCCAGGAAGCCCAGCCGGGCCACCGGGTGATAGGTCATGGAGGGGAAGCGGCGCCTCAGCGACCGCGCCTTGGTCCCATCCAGGCGCGTCACCAGGGCCGGCATCTCCCTGGCCTGGTAGGCCTTGAGGATCGCGGCCAGATCCTGGGGCCGTTTTCCCTCCCCGTAGACCACCTCCGGAAAGCCGCGGCGCAGCATGCGGTGATGATCCAGGCGGGCGAACCCCAGGTCCTCGTATGGAAGGCCGGCCAACTGCTCGGCCGCGACGTCGGGCGCCATGCGACCCGCCGCCACCGCGTCGAGCAGGGCCCTCAGCCGGTCAGGACGCATGGCACTGAAGGACCAGCATGGTCAGGTCGTCGGTCTGGGGCGCGCCCCGCTGGAAGCGCCCCACCTCGTCGAGGACGGATTTCAGAACCTCCTCGGGTCGGCGAATGGCGTGGTTTTCGAGCGAGGCCGTGAGCCGCTCCATGCCGAACTCCTCGCCCTCCCGGTCCATGGCTTCCGTGACGCCGTCCGTATAGAGGAGCAGCACGTCCCCCTCCTCCATGGCCAGGTGGACGTCGTGCAGGCTCTTCATGAAGAAGTCGTCGTCCATCACCCCCAGGACCAAGCCCCTCGGCCTGAGCACCTCGACCTTCCCCTCCCTCACCAGGAGCGGCGGATTGTGGCCCGCGGAGATGAGCTCCAGCTCCCGGGTGGAGGGGTCCAGGACGACCGCGCAGAGGGTGAGGAAGATGCCCGACTCGCTCAGGCGCCCGAAGATGCAGTTGAGCCTCCGCAGGATCTCCGTGTGGCTGCCCTCGCTGTAGGCGATGGCGTGCAGGATCCCCTTGGTGAGCGTCATGTAGAAGCCCGCCCGCACCCCCTTCCCCGAGACGTCCCCCAGGAGGAGGAGCCACTTCCCGCCGGGAAGCGGAAGGAAGTCGTAGTAGTCCCCCCCCACCTCCATGGCCGGCAAGCACATGCCCGACATGGCGAATCCGGGGATTTCCGGCGTCTCCTTGGGCAGAAAGCGCTCCTGGATCCCCTTGGCGATCTCCAGCTCCCTGGCAAACCGATCCCGCTCCCTCATCCGCAGCAGATAGGCGGGCTCGTAGTGCTCGATCCCCTGAAGCGGCCTGCCGAAGATCGCCGTGTAGCCCAGCGCCCCCAGGAACAGGACCAGGGCCACGACCCCCAGCCACGTCTGGAGGCGGATGGAGGAATCCTGGGCGGTGAAGAGGAGCGCCAGGTTCTCGACCACCTTCGGCGCCACGAGCACGGCCCCCGCAGCCAGCGCCCCTTTGGCCTCCATCACGAGGAAGGTCAGCGCGCCGGTCATGAGCGAAAGGCCATAAGCCAGGACCGACGGGCCCACGGGGAAGAACCAGGGAACAGCCAGGGCGAAGAGGAGGGAGAAGAGCAGGCCCGCCACCCAAACTCCGAAGCGAAGGCGGCAGATGGGATACACCACCCCCAGAAAGAGGGCCGAAAGGACCACGGCCGAGGGGAGCGGGCCGAAGAGGGCGTTGCCCGCCAACCCTCCGGGGAAGTGGAGGTTGGTGAGCGGGAACGGGGCGGGCACGAGGGTGATGCCCAGGGATCGCCAGGTCATTCCCGCCCAGAAGATCCCCGCTATGGGTCCCAGGAGCAGGAGGGAGAGAGCCCCTGCCCACAGCAGTTGGCGGCCCAGGTCCCGCACGTTCAGCTTGCCTTCGAAGAGCAGGTCCATGAGCCGGAGCCGATCTTGAAAGGTCTGTCTCAAGAAGGACTCGGCCACCCCCCAGAGGAGCCCGAAGAAGAGGGCCGAGAGCACGCTCACCACGGCGGCCACCAGCACGGCCTGAAGGATTCCCCCCTCCGGATTGCTCGCGAACCTCAGGAAGGTGAGCCCCGCCGCCAGCAGCCCCACCCTCTGGGCGTGCTGGAAGTCCACCTCGTCGCGTCGCAGCTTCTGGAAGAAGAGGAAGAGAAGCACGAGGACCAGAAAGAACCAGCTGGCCCCCACCAGGAGGGGAACGATGACGCCGCCCAGGAGGTTCTCCGGCTGCTCCTCCACGAAGACGGGCCGGCGTTCGAGGCTCGTCAGGTACCCCGACCGCAGGGTCACCGAATATTGGTAGAAGAGACCTGGGAGCCCGCGGATGGGCTGCTTCCAGCCGAAGTCGAAGATCTGGTGCCCCTCCTCCTCCCCCGCCTTGCTGGAGGTGAGCGTGAGCTGGCCCACATCCACCCCCGCGAAGCGGAGGGCCTCCTCGGCCTTGGAGCGGGCCTCCTCCGGCGTGAAGCGGAGCTGGGGCTCCCCCTTTCTGGGCGTGGCGCGGATGGCCAGGACCTGCCCCGAACTGCCCACCTCCACCACCAGGGGCGGCTTGGCCCCCTTGAAGATCTTCCACGTCGTCAACTGGCCCGCCGGATAGACGCTGTAGATCCACCGGTGAACGGGGACCTCGCGCGCCGCCCAGTAGGCCGCGGCCTGGATGCCGAAGAGGTCCTGCATGCGCTTCAGGGTATCGTCGTCGGTCTGCTGGGAGAGGCGGACATCCAGGCGGCCCGGGTTGTTGAGCAGGATCTGGGCCGTGGCCAGCACCTTGGCGCGGACCGCGGCCTCGCTGAACCGGGCCAGCCCCAGCGGCGCGTAGACGGTGGGGGCCACCCACGCCATGAAGCTGGCCACGCACGCCAAGGCCGCCAGTCCCAACAAGACGTGGCCCACAATCCTTCGCCTCATGTCTTCAGCATAGGACAGGCGGAGGGTGGGTTCAATGGAATGACGGGGTATGGGCGATTTCGGATTTGGGATCCGGGAAAAGACTCACCGCGGAGATTCAACGGCACACGGGCGACCGGGTCTCCTGCGGCACGGGTCGGAATGCATGGTTGTCCAAACTTTTTCAGATCGCGTTTATGCGTCTTGCCTTCCGGAGCGAAGCGGAGGAAGGCGCGCTCCAGCCCCAGCCGTGGTTCGGAGCCGGCAGGGCGGTCTATTCTGGACAGGCATGGATGGGATGGGAGGACTTGGGGATAAGAGCCTTGTCCCCTGTCCCCCTCCTCCCTTCCCGCCGGCGAGGGTTGCCGATTCGCAGGAGCGCCCGCTAAAATGGAACCTCCGGCGCCCGGCCCGATCCCCCGGATCGGGCACTCGCCCGCCTCAGGAGGTGTTTCGATGAGCGTTCTCTTTTCTCCGATGGACCTGCGAGGCCTCCGATTCCGAAACCGCGTCTTCGTCTCCCCCATGTGCCAATACTCCGCCATCGACGGCACGGCCCAGCCCTGGCACCTCGTCCACCTCGGGAGCCGCGCCGTGGGCGGGGCTGGGCTCGTGCTGACCGAGGCCGCCGCGGTGACTCCCGAGGGCCGCATCAGCCCGGACGACCTGGGGATCTGGTCCGACGAGCAGGCCCAGGCCCTCTCGCCGATCACCGCCTTCATCAGGGAGCAGGGAGCCGTTCCCGGCATCCAGCTGGCCCACGCCGGGCGGAAGGCCTCTTCCACCGCCCCCTGGAAGGGGAGCGGGGCCGTTCCACCCTCCGCGGGAGGATGGACGCCGCTGGCCCCCAGCCCGCTGCCGTTCGACGAGCATTCCGCCGTTCCCCGCGAGATGGCGGGGCCAGACCTGGAGGGGGTGGTCGGGGCCTTCCGGGCCGCCAGCCGCCGCGCCCTCGCCGCCGGGTTCGAGGTGGCAGAGCTCCACATGGCGCACGGCTATTTGATGCACGAGTTCCTCTCACCCCTCTCCAACCGCCGCGCCGACGGTTACGGCGGAAGTCTGGAGAACCGGGCTCGCCTGCCGCTGGCGGTGGTCCGGGCGGTGCGGGAGGAGTGGCCCGAACGGCTCCCGCTGATGGTGAGGATCTCGGCCACCGATTGGGCGGAGGGGGGATGGAACCTCGAAGAGTCCATAGCCTTTGCCCGCTGGCTCAAGGAGGCGGGGGTGGACCTGGTGGATTGCTCGAGCGGGGGGCTCGTTCCCCACGCCCGCATCCCGGCGGGCCCAGGTTATCAGGTGCCCTTCGCCGCCGCCATCCGGCGGGAGGCGCACCTTCCCACCGGCGCCGTGGGTCTCATCACGGATGCCGTACAGGCCGAGCAGATCGTCGCCACGGGTCAGGCGGATGCCGTTCTTCTGGCGCGGGAGCTCCTGCGCGATCCCTACTGGCCGATGGCGGCCGCGCGGAAGCTCGGGGTTCAGGTGGACTGGCCGAAACAGTACGAGCGGGCGCGCCTGCCTTGAGTTTCCCTCAGGTCCAGTAGACCGTGTGAACGGGCCGGGCCGCCAAGACCTGATCCAGTCCCCAGTCCGTGACGCGGCGGAATCGATCCGATTCGATGAACGCCTTGAAGGCCTCCGCGTCGTCCCACTCGGAGAGAATGAGGTAGACCGCGGGCGCCTCCACCTCCCGATAGAGCCGGCTCCGGCGGTGGCCCTCGGCGCCCTCCAAGGCCTTCAGGACGTTTCGGAACGCGTCCTCGAAGACCCGCTCCTTGCCGGGCAGGACCCGGTAGTCCATGCCGACCGTTGTCATCGTCGCCTCCAGTGCAATCCGCCCTCACCGTGCGGGCGATTTTTTAGTGTAGGGTCGGCGGCCCCATCCGGCAACCGCCTCCCGCCCCGCTTGACTTGCAGAACAAAACGGTGCTAGCTTCGCCTCTCCGGCGAGCGGTTTGCCGGGGGAGCTTTTTAAGGAGTCGGTTGTGGTCACAGGAACTGTCAAGTGGTTCGACGAGAAAAAGGGGTATGGATTCATCACGGTGGACGAGGGGAAGGACGTCTTCGTTCACTACAGCGCCATTCAGTCCAACGGCTTCCGGAAGCTTGTCGAGGGCGACCGCGTGAGCCTGGAGGTCAAACAGGGCGCCAAGGGGCCCCAGGCTGAGATGGTCCAGGTGATCCGCGACTGATGTTCGCAACCGCACTTTGGACGCGAAGAGAGGGGCCTTCGGGCCCCTTTCTTCTTATCCTCTGGTCCCCGCCGCCCAGGCGCATTCGCCCCGCACCCCCCCGCCGCCTTTAGGCCCTCCCGGTTCCACCCCATGGCTGTCCAAAACAACTTCAGTTCGCATTTGTGCAGCCTGCCTTCCGGAGCGAAGCGGAGGAAGGCGCGTCCCGGCGCCGATGGGCCTCATGCGAGGAAGGTGAGGCGGCCACACCGCAAGCGTACTGTACGTACGCTGAGGATGTGGACGCCGAAACCTGACGCGGCAGGAGGTCCGTCGCCGCCGGCGCACCCGTGGAGGGTGGGAATGGTTCGCACCAGACGAGAGGCTGGGGCTGGCGCCCGAAGGGCGGCTGAGGACCTGCGGCCGGAGCGCGGCCACGCTCGCGCGGCCGCGCCCGGCGAAGGCCCCCGGCGCCGCGCCGACGGCGCGGCCCAGGCCCAGCCTTGGTTCGGAGCCGG
>JAJYCJ010000073.1 GCA_021778515.1 Acidobacteriota bacterium | reverse complement strand
GTTGCGCCCCGCACCTGACCTGGATGGCCGGGACCCTTTCCCCTGTGCCTCTGCGTCTCTGTGGTTTTCCCTGTCTTGGAGAAGCGCCATGCAGAATGATGTGATCATGGCGGGGTTCGGGGGCCAGGGCGTCCTGCTCATCGGGAAGATGCTGGCCTACGCCGGGATGCACGCCGGGAAAGAGGTCTCCTGGATGCCCTCCTACGGCCCCGAGATGCGGGGCGGGACGGCCAACTGCACCGTGGTCATCTCGGACCGCCCCGTGGGCTCGCCCGTCATCCAGTGCCCCAGGGCCGTGCTGGCCATGAACCTGCCTTCGCTGGACAAGTTCGAGTCCGCCCTCAAACCCGGCGGCCTTCTGCTGGTCAACACCTCCCTCATCAACCGGGAGCCCAGGCGGAGCGACGTGCGCGTGGTGAAGGTGCCCGCCAACGACATCGCCAACGAGCTGAAGAACCCCAAGGGGGCCAACATGGTGGCCCTCGGCGCCTACCTGGGCGCCACGGAGGCGGTGCCCCTGGAGGAGATGGAGAAGCTCATCCGGGACACCTTCGCCAGCAAGCCCGCCGTCGTCGAAGCCAACATCCAGGCCCTGCGCCGCGGCCACGAGCTGGGCCGCGCCCAGTACCGGGCGGAGGAACGTCCATGATCGAACAGAGTTGCGCCCAGATGGCCCCCCTGGAGGAGATCCTCGGTCGCTACCCGCGGGAGGAGGCCTCCCTCATCCAGGTCCTCCAGGACGTGCACCGGGCCTACAACTACCTGCCCTGCGACGTGCTGGCCAAGGTGAGCCAAAACCTCGGAGTGCCCCTCGCCAAGGTCTTCTCGGTCTCCACCTTCTACAAGGCCTTTTCCCTGACGCCCCAGGGAAAGATCATCGTCAGGGTCTGCACCGGAACCGCCTGCCACATCCGCGGGGCCACGCAGCTCATCGACGAGGCTCGGCGGCTCTTGGAGATCGCCCCCGGCGAGACCACGCCGGACATGGGCTTCACCCTCAAGACGGTGAACTGCGTCGGGGCCTGCGCCATGGCCCCGGTCCTCATCGTCGGGGAGAAGGTCCACGGCAACACCAAGCCGGCCAAGGTCGCCAAGGCTCTCGGCGTGGAGGAGAAACACCATGCGCATTGACAGCAGGGAGCGCTTCGACGCCGCCGTGAGCGAGGCCCTCGCCGGCCGAGAGGGTCACGAGACCGAGATCCTGGTCTGCTGCGGCACGGGCTGCCTGGCCAACGGGAGCCAGAAGGTGGCCGAGGCCTTCGCGGAGGAAGTGGAGAAGCGGGGCCTCAAGGCCGGCGTCGGCCTCTTCACCAAGAAGACCGGCTGCCACGGCTTCTGCGAGAAGGGTCCGCTGGTGGTCCTCCAGCCCTCGGGCGTCCTCTACACCAAGGTGGAGCCCCGGCACGTCCCGGACATCCTCGACAAGACGGTGGCCAAGGGTGAGCTGATCCCACGCCTGCTCTACAAGGACCCCTCCACGAAGAAGCCCGTGGAGCGCTACGCCGAGGTCCCCTTCTACAAGAACCAGACCCGCATCGCCATGCGGAACATCGGCAAGATCGACCCCGCGGACCTGGGCGACGCCCTCGCCCACGGCGCCTACGCCGGCCTGGCCAAGGCCCTCTTCGAGATGACCCCCGAGCAGGTGATCGCGGAGGTCGAGAGATCGGGCCTGCGCGGCCGGGGCGGAGCCGGTTTCGTCACGGCCCGCAAATGGAAGGCCGCCCGCAAGGCCAAGGGAGAGAGGAAGTTCCTGCTGTGCAACGGGGACGAGGGCGACCCCGGCGCCTTCAAGGACCGCTCCATCATGGAGGGCGATCCCCACTCGGTGCTCGAGGGCATGGTGATCGGCGCGTACGCCGTCGGCGCCCACGAGGGGTACATCTACGTCCGCGACGAGTACCCCCTGGCCGTGGTCCACCTGAGCCTGGCCATGGAACAGGCCCGGCAGGCGGGGATCCTGGGCCGCGACATCCTGGGTACCGGATTCGACTTCGACATCCGCATCTCGCGGGGCGGCGGCGCCTTCGTCTGCGGCGAGTCCTCGGCTCTCATGCGCTCCCTCGAAGGCAAGACGGGCGAGCCGCGCCAGAAGTACGTCCACGCCACGGAGCGGGGCCTCTTCGACTGCCCCACCGTTCTCAACAACGTGGAGACCTGGGCCGACGTGGGCGCCATCATCCAAAACGGGGGCGCCTGGTTCGCCGCCATGGGCACGGACAAGTCCAAAGGGACCAAGGCCTTCTCCCTGGTGGGCAAGGTGAAGAACACCGGGCTCATCGAACTGCCCATGGGCACCACGCTCCGCCACATCATCTACGACATCGGCGGGGGGATCCTGGGCGACCGGCCCTTCAAGGCCGTCCAGACGGGGGGCCCCTCGGGCGGGTGCCTGCCCGAATCGCACCTGGACGATCCCGTGGACTACGAAAAGCTCACCGAAGCCGGGTCCATGATGGGTTCGGGCGGCATGATCGTCATGGACGACCGGACGTGCATGGTGGACGTGGCCCGCTACTTCCTCCGCTTCCTCGTGGAGGAGTCCTGCGGCAAGTGCGTGCCCTGCCGGGAGGGGCTCAAGCAGATGCTCGTCATCTACGACGACCTCGTGGCCGGGCGCGGCAGGCCCGGAGACATCGAACGCATCGAGCGGCTCAGCGCGGGCATGCAGCTCGGCAGCCTGTGCGAGCTGGGAAAGAGCGCCCCCAACCCCGTGCTCTCCACGCTGCGGTATTTCCGGGACGAGTACCTGGCCCACATCGAGCAAAAGGCCTGTCCCGCCGGCATCTGCAGGGACCTCACGGCCTACGAGATCCTGGAGAGCTGCGAGGGCTGCGGCGTCTGCCTCAAGGCCTGCCCGGCCGAGGCCATCACGGGGGAGAAGAAGGCCCTCCACGTGATCCACCAGGGCAGGTGCATCTCCTGCGGGGCCTGCTACGAGGTCTGCCCCACCGACGCCATCCGCTTCTTCCCCAAGGCCGAGCTGGCCCCGGCGGCAGCCGCAAGCCGCGGAGGTGCCTCATGATCACCCTGACCGTCAACGGAAAGACCGTCCGCGCCCGGGAGGGCTCTCCCCTGCTGGAGGCCGTTCGAGCCGCCGGCGTCGAGATCCCCACCCTCTGCCAGCACGAGGCCCTGGAGCCCTGGGGGGGCTGTCGCCTCTGCCTGGTGGACGTGACCCGGCCCGAATGGAACGGCTGGGCCAAGATGGTGGTCTCCTGCATGTATCCCGCGGAGGAGGGGCTCATCGTAGAGACCCACACGGAGCGCGTGGTGGAGACGCGCAGGGTGGTGCTGGACCTGCTCCTCGCCCGCTGCCCCGAGACGCCTCTCATCCAGAGGCTGGCCCGCGAGCACGGCATCGAAAAGACCTCCTACCTGCCCAACCCCGAGCCCACGGACTGCATCCTCTGCGGCCTCTGCACCCGCGTCTGCGACCATATCGGCGTCTTTGCCATCAGCTCCGTGAACCGAGGGGCCGGCCGGGAGATCGCCCCCCCCTTCCACGAGGCCCCGCCCGACTGCATCGGCTGCCTGGCGTGCGCCGAGGTCTGCCCCACCTCCTGCATCCCGTACGAGACCTCCGACGCCCGCAGGACCATCTGGGGAAAGGCCTTCGAGATGGTGCGGTGCCCGAAGTGCGGCAAGGCCCACATCACGAAGGCCCAGGCCGACTTCTACGCGGGCAGGAACGGCGTCCCGCGGAGCTATTTCGAGACCTGCGACGCCTGCAAGCGCCAGGAGATGGCCCGCACCTTCAGCAAGCTCTCGGCGGGCGCCGTGGGGGGGATGGAAACAGGGAAACAGGGAAACAGAGAAACAGGGAGGCCATAGCCCCCCTTGGGGAGGCCCGGCCCACGGAGGCTTCGTTGTTCGCTTTCTTTGCACTCCTCACTCCTCACTCCTCACTCCTCACTGTTTCCACTCCAGCCGGGAGGCCACGATGACGAAGATCTACCGCGTCACCATCGAGCGATGCATCGCCTGCGGCAAGTGCGAATTGGCCTGCGCCTTCGCGCACGGCAGCGAGGGCAAGCCCAGCAAGACCCGAATCAACATCTTCAGGCGCGGCCCCGAGCTGGGCACGCCCGTGGTCTGTTTCCAGTGCGACGACGCCGCCTGCGCCTCCATCTGCCCCACCCAGGCCCTGGTGCGCAACGAGGCCACCGGCGCCATCGAGATGCTGAGGGAGCGGTGCATCGACTGCCGCCTGTGCGTCGCCGCCTGCCCCTTCGGCAACATGCTCTGGGACGAGGCCTACCACTGCGTCCAGAAGTGCGACCTCTGCGGAGGAGACCCCAAGTGCGTCCCCTTCTGCCCGACGCATGCCCTGGAGTACGTGCCGGCCGAGGAGGCCGCCGCCAAACCCGAGCCGCTGCTTTGGGAGGAGGCGGTGAGGGCCGGAAGTTAGAGGAAACCGAGATGAGGTGATGAGGGGATGAGGAGATGAGGAAACCTTCGCGCCACCGCGATCTTCCTTTCGTCCACCATCGATCCTCCGTCATCCGTCCGCCAAGGAGTCGGCCATGAGCGACCCGAGGGACCAGATCCGTGAGATCCTCAAGAAAGCGTACCAGATCGAGGTGGACGGCTACACCTTCTACTCCCTGGCCGCCGACAAGTCCACCAAGCCGGTCGTCCAGGAGCTCTTTGAAAAGCTCGCCAAGGACGAGACCGAGCACAAGACCTACCTGCGCGAGGTGATGCGGCGCTACGAGGCCGAGGGGGCCGGAGCCTTCACGGTGGACCGGCGGGATCCCCAGCTCAAGGCCTTCACCGATGCCATCTTCACCCAGAAGTTCAAGGAGCAGGCCCACGGAGCGGCCTTCGAGCTGGGCGCCCTCTCCGTGGGCATGCAGCTCGAGACCAACGCCATCGCCCACTTCTCCGCCGCGGCCGAGGCGGCCTCCGAGCGAGAGGTCCAGGAGTTCTACCGATTTCTCGCCCAGTGGGAGCGGGGGCACTTCGATGCCCTCCAGGCCCTCCACGCCCTCGTCCGGGCGGACTTTTGGGAGCAGGGGGGCTTCGCGCCTTTTTAGACGCGAGACGGTAGGCGCGAGACGCGGGACGCAGAGCGATTTCCCCTGGTCTGATAGTCCCCTAGTCCCCTCACCCAGCCCCTCGCCCCCTGCCCGCCCCTCCCTGAGTTGACAGCCCCTTTCTTCGGCTTTTATAATGGATTAGTTATGATTTTTTTCTTGGGGAGGCCGGGAGCCTGCCATGTCGGAACGCTTGGGGGAAATGCTCATCAAGGCGGGGCTGATCTCGCAGAAGCAGCTCCAGGAGGCCCTCCAGCTCCAGAAGACCAACGGTGGAAAGCTGGGCTATAACCTGGTCCGGCTGGGCCACGTCAAGGAGGAGGACATCACCTCCCTCCTGTCGGAGCAGTACGGGGTCCCCGCCATCCACCTGGAGCACTTCGAGATCGACGAGTCCATTCTGAAGCACATCCCCTCGGACGTGGCGCAGAAGTACCTCGTCATCCCGATCGAGCGGACCGGGGCCACGCTCACGGTGGCCATGGCCGATCCCAGCAACGTCTTCGCCCTGGACGATATCCGCTTCATCACCGGCTACCAGGTGGAACCCGTGGTGGCCGCGGAGGCCTCCATCCGCGAGGCCATCGGGCGCTACTACGGCTCCACCCACGAGCTCCAGCTCAAGGAGATCATGGACGAGATCGCCAAGGAGGAGGTGGCCGATCTCGAGGTGGAGGACGAGCAGGGGGAGATCTCCGCGGAGGACCTCGAACAGGCCAGCCAGGACGCCCCCGTCGTCAAGCTGTGCAACCTGATCATGACGGACGCGGTCCGGAAGGGGGCCAGCGACATCCACGTGGAGCCCTACGAGAAGGACTTCCGGGTCCGGTTCCGCATCGACGGCGTTCTCTACGAACAGCTCCGGCCGCCCATGAAGCTGCGGGAGGCCATCGCCTCCCGCCTGAAGATCCTGGCCAAGCTGGACATCTCCGAGAAGCGCCTGCCCCAGGACGGGCGCATCAAGATGAGGATGAAGCTGGACAGCAAGACCAAGGAGATCGACTACCGCGTCTCCACGGTCCCCTGCCTCCACGGCGAGAAGATCGTCATGCGGCTGCTCGACAAGGAGGGCCTCAAGCTCGATCTGACCAAGCTGGGCTTCGAAGAAGAGAGCATGCAGAAGTTCGAGCGGGCCATCATGAAGCCCTACGGGATGGTGCTGGTCACCGGCCCCACCGGCTCGGGCAAGACCAACACCCTCTACTCGGCGGTGGGCCAGCTCAACAAGCCCGAGACCAACATCATGACGGCCGAGGACCCCGTGGAGTTCAACATCGAGGGCTGCAACCAGGTCCAGATGAAGGAGGCCATCGGCCTCAACTTCGCCTCGGCCCTCAGGGCCTTTCTGAGGCAGGATCCCAACATCATCCTGGTGGGCGAGATCCGGGACTTCGAGACGGCCGAGATCGCCGTCAAGGCGGCCCTCACCGGCCACCTCGTGCTCTCCACGCTGCACACCAACGACGCCCCCTCCACCATCAGCCGCCTCATGAACATGGGCATCGAGCCCTTCCTCGTGGCCACCTCCGTCCACCTCATCCAGGCCCAGCGGCTCGTCCGCCGGATCTGCAAGGAGTGCAAGGAGGAGTTCAAGCTGCCCCGCAAGGCCCTGCAGGACCTGGGCTACAGCGACGAGGAGGTGGACACCGTGAAGGTCTACAAGGGCCGGGGGTGTCCCACCTGCAACAACAGCGGCTACAAGGGCCGCGTCGCGCTCATGGAGGTCATGGAGATGAGCGAGCAGCTCAGGGAGATGGTCCTCATGGGCGCCAATGCAGTGGAGCTCAAACGGCAGGCCCTGCAGGAGGGGATGATCACCCTCCGGCGCTCGGGCCTGGTGAAGATCAGCAACGGCGTCACTACCATCGAGGAAGTGGTCCGAGAAACCGTCAGTTGACCCGTTCACGGAGGGCCCCATGACCGTCACGATCCATCAGTTGCTAAAATTCTTGGTGGACCACGGGGGCTCCGACCTCCACATCACGGTCAATTCCCCGCCCCAGATCCGGATCCACGGCAAGCTCACTCCCATCGAGGGGACCAAGCCCCTCACGGCGGCCGAGACCAAGCAGCTCTGCTACAGCATCCTGACCGACCAGCAGAAGCACAAATTCGAGGAGAACCTCGAGCTGGACCTCTCCTTCGGCATCAAGGGGCTCTCCCGTTTCCGGGGAAACATCTTCAGCCAGCGCGGCGCGGTGGCGGGGGCCTTCCGGACCATTCCCTACGAGATAAGGGGCTTTCAGGAATTGGGGCTACCGACGATTGTGGAGAAGCTCTGCGAAAAACCCAGGGGGCTCATCCTCGTGACGGGGCCCACGGGCTCGGGAAAGTCCACCACGCTGGCGGCCATGATCGACAAGATCAACCGCGAGCGGAGCGACCACATCATCACCATCGAGGACCCGGTCGAGTACCTCCACCCCCACAAATCCTGCGTGGTGAACCAGCGGGAGATCGGCTCCGACACCTTCTCCTTCAAGAACGCCCTGAAGAGCATCCTGCGCCAGGACCCGGACGTGGTCCTCATCGGCGAGATGCGCGACCTGGAGACCATCGAGGCGGCCCTGAGGATCGCCGAGACGGGCCACCTCACCTTCGCCACCCTCCACACCAACTCCACCGTCGAAACCATCAACCGCATCATCGACGTCTTCCCCAGCCACCAGCAATCCCAAGTTCGGACCCAGCTCTCCTTCGTGCTCCAGGGCATCCTCTGCCAGGCCCTTCTGCCCACGAGGGACGGGAAGGGACGCTGCCTCACGGTGGAGATCATGGTGCCCAATCCCGCCATCCGAAACCTCATCCGTGAGGACAAGGTTCACCAGCTCTACTCCATGATGCAAACGGGACAGTCGGGCCACGGCATGCAGACCTTCAACCAGTCCCTCGCCGACCTGTATCTGAAGGGGAAACTCGACCTGGAAACGGCCTTGGCCCGGTCCTCCATGCCGGACGAACTCCAAGAGCTGATCAACCGCAACATCACCTTGGGACAACGGCGCATGAACGCGCCCTCGCCGACCGCCGCCCCCCCCCGGGGGCCCATGCCGGTACGCAAGCCCTGAAGGGTTAGGACAGGGAGGGAGTTACCATGGCCCAATTCGAGTGGAAAGGCCGCAGGCGGACCGGAGAGACCATTGAGGGCGCCATGGCCGCCGACAACAAGGACGCCGTCATCGCGGCCCTCCGACGTCAGCAGATCGTCGCCACCAGGGTCAAGGAGAAGGGCAAGGAGCTCGCCCTCCCCAAATTCGGCGGCGGCGTAAAAACGAAGGAGCTGGCCATCTTCACCCGCCAGTTCTCCGTCATGATCGACGCGGGCCTCCCCGTCGTCCAGTGCCTGGAGATCCTGGGGTCCCAACAGTCCAACCGGGCCTTCCAGCGCGTGCTCTTCGAGATCCGCGAGGACGTGGAGGCGGGTTCCAGCCTCCACGACGCCTTCAAGAAGCACCCCAAGGTCTTCAACGACCTCTACTGCAACCTCGTGGCGGCCGGAGAGGCGGGAGGCATCCTGGACACCATCCTCCAGCGCCTCTCGATCTACATCGAGAAGTCCGTCAAGCTGCGCTCCGCCATCAAATCCGCCATGATCTACCCCGTGGTGGTCGTCACGGTGGCCATCCTGGTCGTGATGGTCATCATGTGGAAGGTGGTCCCCACCTTCGCCAACCTATTCGAAGGCCTCGGCGCCCAGCTCCCCCTGCCCACCCGGATCGTCATCGCCATCAGCAATTTCCTGGGGCGCTGGGCCTGGCTGGTCATCCTCCTGGTCATCGCGGTGGCGATCACCATACGCCTCTACTACAGGACGCCCGCCGGCCGGTACACCATCGACAAGATCCTGCTCAAGGTGCCGGTCTTCGGCATCGTCCTGAAAAAGATCGCCGTGGCCCGCTTCTGCCGGACCTTGGCGACCCTGGTCTCCTCCGGCGTGCCCATCCTGGAGGGGCTGGACATCACCGCCCGCACCTCCGGCAACGCCATCGTGGAAGAGGCCATCATGAAGACGCGCAAGGCGGTGGAGGAGGGCAAGACGCTCACCCAACCCCTGGAGGAATCCAAGATCTTTCCCGGCATGGTGACCCAGATGATCAACGTGGGCGAGTCCACCGGCGCCCTCGACGCCATGCTCGGCAAGATCGCCGACTTCTACGAGGACGAGGTGGACGAGGCCGTGGGCAACCTCATGTCCATGCTGGAGCCCATCATCATCGTCTTTCTGGGCATCACCATCGGCGGCATCGTCATCGCCATGTACATGCCCATGTTTTCCCTCATCAACAAGATCCAGTAGCGAGGGAGACAAGGGGCCAGGGAACCCGGAGGCAGGGAGGGAACGAGGCCATGAGCCGCCTCCCTGCCTCATCGCCTCACCTCCTTAAAACACCCGTGCACCTTGTCCCAGAGGGAAGGAGAGGAGCGAGGCGCGAGGCGCGAGGCGCAAGACCTAAGACGCGCGCAGGCCAAGGGTCGAATGGCCGCGCCTCTTTTCCGTCATTGGTCCATAAGCGTTGGTGAGAAGGTCCCCCTTCCGAGGCCGTCATTCTGACGAGCGGAGCGAGTCTAGAATCCAAAGGCGCGGCCCAGAACCGGCCATGGTCCGAAGCCGGCAAGGCGGCCTATTTTTGGACGGGCATGCGCTTACTACTCCGACACCAATAGGGTTGACTCTTTGCAAAGGACAGCTTCGAAGTGGGGCTGGGAGAGCAGCGAGGCCGAAGCCTGAGCCTGCCCCCGCGAAGGCGGGGGGGCCTGCGTGCGAAACCAGCCCACCATGGTGGGCTTTGCCCAGCCGAGCGGAGCCTGCCCCCGCGAAGGCGGGGGAGAGGGAAGGGGCCAACCCCTTCCCTCTCGAATTATTAGCTTCCCAACCTCCGCCTCCGCGCGCTATCATTTTCACCATGACGATTGCCGGGAATCCCTAAGGCCATGGAAGCCCTCGAGACGAGCGCCGTTCGGTTGATGGTCTACCGGATGGTGATCATCCTCACCTTCTTCCTCAGCGCGCTGGGAATCCAGGCCTTCCTGGGAGCTGAGGCCTACCTCAGGCCCTTTTACTACATCATCGCCTTCGTCCTGGCCCAGAATCTCCTCTACACCGTCATCTATCTCTCCGCCCGCTCGCTCAGAGATCGGCCGTTCTTCATCATCGTCCAGCTCTTCGGGGACGTCCTGACGGTGACCCTGCTGGCCCTCTTCACGGGCGGCATCCAGAGCATCTTCACCTTCCTCTACCACCTGCTCATCGTGGTCGCGGGATACCTCCTCCGCAAGCGTGGGGCCTTCACCATGGCGGTGATCAATGCCCTGGTGTACGGACTTCTCTGCGTCGCCCTCTTCTACGACTGGATCGCCCCCGAGAGACTGGGCGGGAGCTTCCCCTACGACCGCCCCACCGCCGGGTCGGCCCTCTATTCGCTCCTGGCCAATTACGTCGGTTTCTTCCTCATCGCCGCACTCATCACGATCATGTCGGGGCGCCTCGAATCCACCCGCAGGGCGCTGGGCGTCATGGAGAGGGATTTCACCAGCCTCCAGAGCCTGAACGAGCAGATCCTCTCCTCGCTCACCTGGGGGGTGGTCACCACCGACGCCCAGGGCCGCGTCACCTATTCCAACCCCGCGGCCATGCGGCTGCTGGGCGAAACCCTGCCCGCGGGATGGGACTTCGACCCCCACCTTGCGGCCCTGGGCCATCGCGGCCGCTCCGCCCTGGACCCGGAGTCTCCCGAGGGGCGGGAGCTGGAGCTGGCCGTGGCAGGCGGAGAGCGCCACCTCTCCATCGTCACCGCCCCTCTCCGCTCCGGTCAGTCCGCCCTGGGCTACCTGGCGCTCATCCGCGACCAGACGGAGGTGGTGAAGCTGAGGGAAGAACTGGCGCTGAAGGAGCGGCTCATGGCGACGGGGGCCATGGCCGCGGACATCGCCCACGAGATCAAGAACCCCCTGGGCAGCATCTTCGGCGCCGCGCAGATGCTCAAGCGGCAGGCACCCGACGAGAGCAGCGAGCACGCCCTGCTGGCCATCATCCAGGAGGAGAGCCGTCGCCTGACCGAGATCCTCAACAACTTCCTCCGGTACGTGAAACCCCCGCAGATCCGGAGGCAGCCGCTCGACCTGACGGCCCTGGCCGGAGAGGTCGTGACCCTCTTCCGGAACGATTCGGCGAACCCTTCGGGGTTGGTGGTGCAACTGGCCCTTCCGGACCTTCCGGTGGAGGTCTCGGCCGATGCGGACCGGGTCCGGCAGGCCCTCTGGAACCTCCTCACCAACGCCAGGAAGGCGGTGAAGGCGGAGGGGCGCATCCGCGTTTCCTTAACGCGCTCCAGCCTAGACGCTATACTGGAGGTGGAGGACAACGGCGAGGGCATGAGGAATTCCCAGATCCCCAACTACTTCCAGCCGTTCCGCCACGGCTTCGCGCAGGGTTCGGGCCTGGGCCTCTCGGTGGTCTACCAGATCATGGAGGAGCACCGGGGCCGCGTCGAGATCGAATCGGCCCTCGGAAGGGGCACGCGCTGCCGGCTCCTCTTCCCTCTGGAGGCGGCCCATGAGTGACCGCGTTCTGGTCGTGGACGACGAGACCTCCATGCGGCGCATGCTGGAGATCCTCTTCCGGGACGAGGGGTACGAGGTCCAGACCGCAGAGAGCGCGGAGCGGGCCCTGGTGGCCCTCGGCTCGACGCCGTTCGACGTCGTGATCTCCGACATCCGCATGCCGGGGCTCTCGGGCATGGACCTCCTGCGCCGGCTCAAGACCGACGATTCCCAGGCCGAAGTGATCCTCATGACCGCCTACGCGAGCACGGATTCGGCCATCGAAGCGCTGAAGCTGGGCGCCTTCGATTACGTCACCAAGCCCTTCCAGGTGGAGGAGCTGGTCAACATCGTCCGGCACGCCATCGAGAAGAAGACGCTCAGGGAGGAGAACGTCCTCCTCAAGGTCCGGCTGGCCCACCAGGAGCGCTTCGGAGAGATCGTCGGCCAGAGCCGGCCCATGCAGGAGATCTACGCCCTGATCGAGCGCATCGCCCCCACGGCGAGCACCGTCCTCGTCCAGGGCGAGAGCGGCACCGGCAAGGAGCTCATCGCCAGGACCATCCACCAGCGCTCGCCCCGCGGCAAGCGCCCCTTCGTCGCCGTCAACTGCGGAGGGCTCACCGAGACCCTCCTGGAGAGCGAGCTCTTCGGCCACGTCAAAGGGGCCTTCACCGGGGCCCACACCACCAAGAAGGGCTTCTTCGACCTGGCCGAAGGGGGGACGATCTTCCTGGATGAAATCGGAGAGATGTCTCCCTCCATGCAGGTCAAGCTGCTGCGGGCCTTGCAGGAGCGCCGCATCCGCCCCGTGGGGGGCGACGGCGAGCATCCCGTGGACGCGCGAGTCATCGCGGCCACCAACGAGGACCTCCAGCGAATGATCCAGGAGAAGAGGTTCCGGGAGGACCTCTACTACCGCATCAAGGTCCACTCCATCGCGGTGCCGCCGCTCAGGAGCCGATGCGAGGACATCCCCCTGCTGGCCAGGAGCTTCATGGAGAAACACGCCAGGCTCATGGGCAGGGCCATTCCGACCCTGTCGGCGGAGGCGCTCAAGGCCCTCGAAAGCTACGGCTGGCCGGGCAACGTGCGGGAGCTCGAGAACGTGGTGGAGCGGGCCATGGCTCTCGCCGAGGAGCGCATCGAGACGCGCCACCTGCCGGAGGAGGTCGTGGGCTTCCGCCTGACCCAGACCCCGGGGGAGATCCAGATCCCCGAGAGCGGGTTCGATCTCACCGAGGTGGTGGAACAGACCCGGGCGCGCTACATCCAGAAGGCCCTGGAGATGGAGGGGGGCGTCATGGTCAGGGCGGCCCAGCGGTTGGGAATCACCTTCCGCTCCATGCGCTACTTCGTCAAGAAGTACCGCCTCAACGCGAAAGAAGGGTAACGGGGAGAGCGAAGGCCCATGGGGAACGGCAGAAGGCGTACAGAAGAAGAGGGGTCCCCGGTTCTCACGTCTTGCGTCTCCCGTCAAGCGTCTCGCACCTCGCGTTTGGCGTCTTCCGTCTCACATCCAGCCACCCCCCGTAGGAGCGCTCTCCAGAGCGCGACGGGTGCTGCCAACATCACGCATCGGCCTCTGGAGAGGCCTCCTACACGGAAATCCTCGCCTCCCGGTTTTTTCACAGAGGTCCTCTGAATGACCGACGCCCACTCTTCCGCCCCCCCCGAACTGAGCCTCCTGGTCCCCCTCTACAACGAGGAGGAAAACCTGGAGCCCCTGCTGGACCGCATCCAGGAGGAGATGGCCCGCTTGGGACGGAGCTATGAGGTCGTGCTCGTGGACGACGGCTCCGGCGACGGTACGGTGGCGAGGCTCAAGAGGGCCGTCGCCCGACGCCCCCACCTCCGCGCCGTCCTCCTCCGGCGCAATTCCGGTCAGACCGCCGCCCTCGCGGCGGCCATCGAGCACTCCCGGGGGACCATCCTCGTCCCGCTGGACGGCGATCTGCAGAACGATCCCGCCGACATCTCCAAGTTGGTTTCAAAGCTCGACGAGGGCTTCGACGTGGCCAGCGGCTGGCGCCGCCACCGCCGGGACCCCTTCTTCACGCGCATTCTGCCCTCGAAGATCGCCAACGGGCTCATCTCCCTCATCTCGGGGGTCAAGCTGCACGACTACGGCTGCACCCTCAAGGCCTACCGGCGCGAGGTGCTCGCCCCCGTGGTGCTGCTGGGCGAGATGCACCGCTTCATCCCCATACTGGCCACGTGGCAGGGGGCCCGCGTGGCCGAGGTGGAGGTCACTCACCACCCCCGCGTGGCGGGCAAGAGCAAGTATGGGCTGGGGCGCACGCTCAAGGTCGTCCTCGACCTCCTGACCATCAAGTTCATGGGCTCCTTCCTCACCAAGCCCATCTACGCCTTCGGCGGAGCGGGCGTGGGGCTCTGGCTCCTCTCGGCTCTGTTGGCCGCCTACACGCTCTGGCAGAAGCTGGCCCACGGCGTCTGGGTCCACAACAACCCCCTGCTCCTCGTGGCCATCTTCATCGCCCTCGTGGGGATGCAGCTCATCATGATGGGCCTTCTGGGCGAGCTGCTCATCCGCATCTACTTCGCCAGCTCCGGAACCACCCCCTACGTCATCCGGGAGGTGCTGGAATCGCCCAGGGGCGGTGGAGAGCTGGAGGGTGGAGGGTGAAGGGTAGAGAGCCCATGACCCATCGGCCAGCAGCCATGGATTCAAGAAGAATCATGGCCCGCCGGTGGGGCGGGCGCCCTGGCCCGCCGCTCCTCATTCCCAATCAGGTTCGCCGCCTTCCCATGGCCTCGCGGCCGGGGGTGGCCGCGCCACGGGCGAAGGGGAGTAGGCCATGTGCGGCATAGCGGGCTTCGCGCTGAACCGGCCGGCTGATCGCGAGGCGCTCGCGGCCATGACGCGGAGCCTCGTGCACCGGGGCCCCGACGGGGAAGGCTTCTTCGTGGAGGACGGCGTGGGGCTGGGCCACCGGCGCCTGGCCATCCTGGACCTGTCGGGGGGTGCCCAGCCCATGGCCAACGAGTCGGGTTCGGTGGTCGTGGTCTTCAACGGCGAGATCTACAACTTCCAGGCCCTGCGCGCGGAGCTGGAGGCCAAGGGACACCGCTTCGCCACCCGTTCGGACACGGAGGTGCTCGTGCACCTCTACGAGGAGGAGGGCGAGGATTTCCTCCCCAGGCTGAACGGCATCTTCGCCTTCGCCCTCTACGACCGCGAGCGCCGGAGCCTCCTGCTGGCGAGGGACCCGCTGGGGGTGAAACCGCTCTACTACGCCGAGGTGCCGGGAGGGCTCCTGTTCGGCTCCGAGCTCAAGGCCCTGCGCGCCCATCCCGATTTCCCGACCGATCTGGACCTGGGCGCTCTGAAGGCCTACTTGACCTGCGAATACGTCCCCGCTCCGCTCTCCATCTACCGTTCGGCCAGAAAGCTCCTGCCCGGCCACGCGCTGCTGGCGGGACCGGGGGGAACCCGGCTCCGTCCCTACTGGCGCTGGGCCATTCCTCAGGCGCCCGGACCCTCCACGGACGAGGCCGAGGAGAGGCTGCGATACGAGGTACAGCGCAGCGTCAAGGGGCAGCTCATCTCCGACGTGCCCCTGGGGGTGTTCCTGAGCGGCGGCGTGGATTCCAGCATCGTCGCGGCCTGCATGGTGGAGGCGGGGGGCCGCGTGGAGAGCTTCTCCATCGGCTTCGAGGACCCCTCCTTCGACGAGAGCGCCTACGCCCGGACGGCGGCACGGCACCTGGGCTGCGTGCACCACGAGCACCTCTTCAGCGAAGGCGAGCTGCTGGCCGAGGTCCCGCGCGTGCTCGGCCTCCTGGATGAACCCTTCGCTGACCCCTCCATCTTTCCCACCGCCCTGCTCTCCCGCTTCGCCCGGCAGCGCGTGACCGTGGCCCTGGGCGGGGACGGCGGCGACGAGCTGTTCGCGGGCTACCCGACCTACTGGGTGCACCATAGCTTCGGCCTCTACCGTTCCGCGCCGGGATGGGCGCGACGCGCCGGGCTGGCCGCCGCGGACCGCCTCCTGCCCGTCTCCCACGCAAACCTCACCCTGTCCTACAAGCTCCGCAAGTTCAGAGACGGGGCTGAGTACCCGATGCCGCTGCGGCACCACCTCTGGCTCGGCTCGTGGACCCCGGAGCGGCTGGCCCGGCTCATCCCCGACGGCGAAGCTGCGCCCCTTCCCGAACAGTGGATCCCCCCGGCGCCGAAGGGCGATCCCGTCACCTCGGCCCAGTGGCTGGACCTCCACACCTATCTGCAGGAGGACATCCTCGCCAAGGTGGACAGGGCCAGCATGATGGCCTCCCTGGAAGCCCGGGTGCCCCTGCTCGATCCCGAGGTCGTCCGCCTCGCCTTCGCCATGCCCCACAACTGGAAGCTGCACGGGCGCGCGGGCAAGGCGGTCTTCAAGGAGGCCTTCGCCGGCCGCTTCCCGAAGGGCTTCCTCGACCGCCCCAAGAAGGGCTTCGGCATCCCCATCGCCCGCTGGCTCACGGGCCCCCTGCGGCCCATGGCCGAGGAATTGCTCTCCGACGAGGTGCTGGGCCGGGTCCCCTTCCTGGAACCGGCCGAACCCCGCCGCCTCTGGCGCGAGCACCTCGCCCGCAAGGCCGACCACCGCAAGCCTCTCTGGACCCTGCTGTGCTTTCTTGATTGGTGGCGGAGGGAGAACGAACGGATAGGAGTCAGGACCGAATGAGCGGCGAAGAGCGAGAAGTCAGATTCCGTGGGGCGGGCGCCCCCGCCCGCCGCTCTCCCGCTCTGGAGAGCACCCCTACAAGGGCATAGAGCATGCGAAGCTCACGCACCAAGGGTCCCATTCCCATTCACCATTCGCCAT
>JAJYCJ010000072.1 GCA_021778515.1 Acidobacteriota bacterium | reverse complement strand
GCCTCCACCACGTCGGCGACCCCCAGGATTCGGGCCTCCAGCAGGATCTTCTCGCCCTTCAATCCGCCCGGGTAGCCCGAGCCGTCCATGCGCTCGTGGTGCTGCAGGACGATCTCCGCCACGGGCCATTCGAAGGAGATGCCCTTGAGGAGGCGGTAGCCCACCTCGCTGTGGGTCCTAATGATGCTCTTCTCGGCCTCGCTCAGGCTTCCCGGCTTGGCGAGGATCTCGGCGGGCACCTGGATCTTGCCGATGTCGTGCAGGAGGCCCGCCACGCGCAGGCTCTTGGCGCGCTCGACGGAGAGCCCCATTTCCTCCGCAACGGCCGCGGCGATCCTCACGACGCGGCGCTGGTGGCCGCTGGTGTAGGGATCCTTCACCTCGACCACGGCGGCGAGCGTCTGGACGGTCTCGTCCAGGAGCCTCTCCAGCTTCCGCACGCTTTCCCGGGCCTGCTCCTCCGCGCGCCGGCGCTCGGTGATGTCCTCGCAGACGGTCAGGACCACCGGCTCTCCGGTGCTGCCCCGGACCGACCGGGCCGACTCCTTCACCCATCGCACCTGGCCGTCCTTCCGGACCTGCCGGCGCTCCCAGTGGGCCACCTTGCCGGGGCCCGCGAGCCTCTGGGTCAGGCGTCCGAGGGCCTCCGCCCGCTCGTCCGGATGGAAGATCCTCTCCACGGGCTGGCCCACGAGCTCATCCGCCGAATAGCCGAGCTGCAGGGCCCCGAACTCGTTCACCGAGAGGATCACGCCGCGGGCGTCGATGGTGAGGTAGGTGGAGGGGTTGTCCTCGTAGAGGGCGCGGTACTTCTCTTCGCTGTCCCTTATGGCCTCCATGGTCCGAAGGCGCGCCAGCGTGGGCGCCACCTGCCCGGCCAGGGCCATGAGCAGGTGCTCGTCGTCCTGCGTGAAGGCGTCCAGGGCCGTGCTCTCGCTGTTGATGACGCCGATGATCTGGTCGCCGACCCTGAGGGGCACCGTCAGCTCGGAGCGGGTCTGCGAATCCCCCATGCGGTAGGCGGGCTCCCGGCTCACGTCCGGGACCCGCATGGGCTTGCCCGTGGCCGCCACGGTGCCCACGATTCCTTCGCCGAGAGCCAGCTCCAGGGCGGCGCTCCCCTCCCTCCGCCGGGCGGAGGGGTGGTCGCGCAGCAGGCCGCTCCGGTCGTCGTACAGGACGACGCCGAAGTTCGTGATGGAGAAGGCGCGGCAGATGATCTCCGTGACCCTCTCGACGAGCCTGTCCTCCTGCGTCTCCTCCACGCACGCCGCCGCCACCGCCCTCAGTGCCGCGAGTTCGTAGGCGGGGCCGTGGCGCTCCTGGTCCGGTCCTGGGTCCTTCTCGTGGTGCATGCCCCGTCCTTGAAATGGCCCTTGCCCCGCTCGGCAGGGGATCCGCTGCCCGCCGACGTCGCCCGCCCTGGACGGGAATGGGCCGATTCCGGCGAGCCCGTGCGGGCCCGGAGGCCTGCATGGGCTCTCATCGTAGAGTGTTCCGCTCCTGGGGTCAACGCGAGCCGGAGGCCTGCTCACGAGGTCAGGAAGGGGAGGATGAGGCCCATCAAAATGAGGGCCAGGAGAATGGCCATGATGACCCACGACCAGCGGTTGCCGAAGTTGAGGGTGTAGCCGATGCCGAAGCGCTTCTCCACCCACAGGGCGGGATCGTCTCGGTTCACGTAGAACATCCCCTTCTTCCAGCACGAGTCGGGCGTTCCGTCGCTCAGTGAGGGCGGCCGGCCCGCATCCGCCGTGGCCCCTCGGCCCATGGCTCGGCTCGCGGCGATGCCCAGATAGCTGAGGAGGACGAGGGGGCAGGCCATGGCCGCCACGATCACCAGAAGCGTGATTCCCTGTCGGCTCCGCGGGGAGGCGACGAACGGCATGGCGGTGACGCAGACGCCCACCAAGGCGAGCAGGAATTCGCAAGCGAGGAGGCCCTTGAGGAAGACCCTCCTCAGGGTTCCGCCGGAGGCTCCGGTGGTCCCGGGCCGGGAATTTCGGAGGAGGCTGGCGGAGAAGAGGAGCATGAGGGCGCAGAACAGGGCGGGCAGGCCGGCGCCGGCAAAGGCGCCGAAGAAACCCTTTTCGGCCCATCCGTTGGGAGCCCCCTGCGCGTCGAAATGGATGGGGATGCGCGCCGGCAGCTCATCCCAGTGCAGGGCCGTGTAGGCGATGGCGGCGGCCAGGATCAGGAAGGGGAGGCTCTGCCCGAAAAGGCCCCCCGGCAGGCCTTCGCGGCGCACCTGGAGGGAGGCCTCGCGGACCGTCACCGGAGTGATGCAGTGCGCGAGCGCGGCGTGGTGGGCGCGGAGGTAGCCGGCGAGCACGCCGGCCACCGCCACGAAGGGGGCGGCCAGGGAGAGCCAGGGAAGATTCAGCGCGCCTCCGGCCGCCATGGCCAAGGCGAGGAGGCCCGCGCCCGCCACGGTGCCGCGGTACCCCCGCAGGATGGCCTTTCCCTCGGAGGTGGGGGCGAACTCCGCCCCCACCGTCACCCCGAAGAAGAGGCCCCGATGGCTCCAGTGGGGGAGCGCGAGGGCGATCACGACCATCACGACCGTCGGGAAAGCGCCGGCGAGGAGCAGGGCGAGCAGCACCTTACTTCCCCGCCTGCTGGAGAATCCAGTCGCCGATGAGCTTCAGCGCCTGGGGCGAGAAGGTCTGCTCGATCCGCCCGTACTCCGCGGGCAGCCCCGTGGAGGCCTCCTGGAAGAGGTGGTTGAGCCCCGGGAGCATCTTCACCACGTACCGCTGGTTGCCGCCCTTCTGCAGGGCCGTTCGGATGGCGAGCAGGTTCTCCATGGCGGGGACCTGGAGGTCCTTCTCGCCGCCGAGGGCGAGGACGGGGCACTTCACCTTCTCGATGTCGGGCCTCGGGTCGTAGGCGATGAACTGTCGGAACCAGGGAGAGGTCGCCATCTGGACCTGCCGGTCGAGGGCCTGCCCCTTGAGTTCGGGCTGCGCCTTGCCCAGGATCGTCCGGATCTCGGCGGAGGCCCTGGCGTCGTCCGGCTGCTCCTGGACCGCGGAGAGGATCTGCTTCTCCACGGCTATGGCCTGCGCCACCTGCTCGGGCGTTGCCCCGGCGGCCTTGTCCATGGCCGCGCTCTGGTCTTCGAGGATCCGGGCGCCCGGCAGGCCCGGCCCGCCCAGCAGAACGATGAAGGCCACGTCGGCGGAGCGGCCCGCGGCCTTCACCGCCTCGATGGCGCCCTCGCTGTGGCCGATCAGGCCCACGGCTTTGGGGTTGACCTCTTTCTGCGAGCGGAGAAAGGCGAGGCCCGCCAGGGCGTCCTTCGTGTAGTCGTCATCCGTCGCCTTGGCGCGGTCCCCCGTGGACTGCCCCACGCCGCGCTTGTCGAAGCGCAGGACCGCCAGGCCATGTCGCGTGAGAAAATCGGCGAGCACGAGGAAGGGCTTGTGTCCGAAGAGCGCCTCGTCGCGATCGAGGGGACCGGAGCCCGCGAGGAGCAGGACGGCGGGGAAGGGGCCCTTGCCCTCGGGCAGGGTGAGGGTGCCCGCCAGGGTGACGCCCGGCGCGCCGCCGGCGTAGGTGACCTCTCTCACCTGATAGGGGAAGGGCGGCTTGGGTTCCTGGGGGCGCGCGAGGACGGGGGCGCTCTCCACGCGGCGGAGGGTCAGGGGAAGGGCGGCGCCGCCCTGGCTCCAGGTCCCCTGGAGGGTGCCGTCCTTCTCCAGCTCGGCGAAATAGTGGCCGCCCACCGCCTCCACCTCCAGCCGGAGCTCGCCCTTCTCGAAGGCGACGCCGCTCACGGGAATGCCCGTGGCCCCCTGGTCTGGGCTGTCCATCGTGGCCGACAGGCCGCCCTTCGGAGCCTGGGTGATGTGGAAGAGCACCCGCAGCTTCTGCACGCCGGCGTCCAGCGTACCCTCCCAGATCCCCGCGACGGACGGGGGCGGCGCCAGCGCCGGCACCGCCGCCTGAGCCCACGCGCCCGCTGCCGCGACGAGCGCCAGCACCGTCCACACTGCCTCCAGAGCCAATGTCCACGATCCCTTTCTCATCCGAGCCTCCTCGTCTTTGAAATGACCTGATTCACGGGATGACGATTCTGGTGGTATGCCGTCCTTCTTCTCCTCGGAGCCTAGCCACCCGACAGCGCGGCCGCCGTGATGCCCAGGACGGCCATGAGGACGGTGGCGGCCAGGATGACCCAGGCCCAGCGGTTGCCGAAGTTGAGGCTGTACCCCATACCAAATCGGGCGGGCACCCAGAGGGCCGGATCGTCCCGGTTGCAGTAGAACATCCCGGCTTTCCAGGCGCCATCGGGCGTTCCATCCCCTCCGGCCGCGCCTCCGCTCCCCTCGGGCCCAGCGCGGAAGTAGCGAACGAGGACCACGGCGAACAAAAGGAGGGCGATGGCGGCCACGGCGATGACGAGGGGCCCCAGCAGCCGGCTCTCGGAAGAGGAGAGGAACGGGCTGACCGCCATGCTGCCTGCGATGAGGGCCGCCACGTCGGCGGCCCCGGCATACAGGCCCGACATCCATCTTCGGCGCCGCGAGAGGGGGCTGTTCATCGTCCCTCCCCTGGAAGCGTTCATCATGCTCAGCGCCATGGGGATGACGAGAATCCAGACCAGAGTGCAAAAGAGCGGGCCACCGTAGACGGCGGCCAGGCTCTTGGGGGCCCATGCCACCGGGTGGCCGGCGAGATCGGACCGGATGGGATAAGGATCGGGGAGCTCGTTCCAGCGCGTGGCCAAATGAATGAAGCTCGCCACCGCCAGGAGGCCGGGGATGAGGTGCAGCGCGCCTCCGGGGAGCCCCTCACGCCTGGGGACCAGCGGGGCCTCGCGCACCAGGTCAGGCGCGCTGCCCAGCGGCCTGGCTTTGGCCCGGCAGACGATGAAGGCCAGGTAGGCAAAGACGCATGGGAGGAGGAATGCGGCCTCCATGACGAGGGCCGATCTCCAGACGGCGGCAGCCCAGAGGGCGGCCGCGGCGGGGACCAATGCCGCCAGCAGGATGAGCCGGAAGAGCCGCTTGAGCCTCCGAGCCTCGTAGGAAGCCCGAAGCTCGGGCCGCACCGTGGCACCGAAGAGGAGCCCCCGCGGGCTCATCTCGGGCAGGAGGAACCCCATCGCCTCCTCCCCTAGAAGGCCCAAGCCGCCTTCCATTGCGATGCTTCTCGCATCCAAGGGCGCCGTTGTCGGTGCAGCCGATGCCGCGAGATGCCAAAGGGCGATCCAACAGCTCATCTCGTCCCCCCTCCGTTCAGCCCGTCGGCGAGCTTGCGCAGCTCGGCGGCGAGGGCACGCTTCTTCAGGCCCTTGGCGCGGGCCTCGGCCACGAGCTCGTCGAGGCGGCGGCGGAAGCCCTCCCGCGCCTCCGGCAAGGGCTGGGGCCGGGCGCGGTCGAGGACGAGCGCGCCGCGGCGGCGGCGCAGATCCAGCCAGCCCTCCTCCGCGAGGAGCCGGTAGGCTTCGGCCACGGTGTTGTGGTGGACGCCGAGGTCGAGGGCGAGCTCCCGCACCGAGGGGAGCGGGGTCCCCGGTGCCAGGTCGCCCGCCACGAGGTGGGCCCGCAGGGCGCTCACGATCTGCCGGTAGACGGGCACCTCGCAGGCCAGGTCCACCCTGAGCGTCAGATCCTGGTCCGCCATGCCGCCCTCCCATCCTCCCGCCCGGGTTCTGGCGGGTAATGTACACTGTACACGTACAATGTACTTTAGAGATTCCCGCACGTCAAGGACGCGCGGCGGCGATCGGACCACGCCCCGGCGCCGCGCCAAGGTCGGGGCCGAGCCCCGGCCAGGCTCGGAGCCGACGGCACCTTCCATCTTGGACGGGCATGCTCCTCGCGGTCCGGCAGGGCCGCCGAGGGGCCCTCCCGCGGTTCAGATCTCCCACTCGCCCTGGAGGAGGCGCGGCAGGAGGGGGGTCAGGATGCGGTGGGTGGCGCCCCAGAGTTTGTGGGGCCCGATGCGGGTGAAGGGGAAGCGCCGGGGCTCGGGCCAGGCGGGGAACTGGAGCACCTCCTCGCCCTGGGCCTCGGGCACGAGGAGATCGCGAAGCCCCACCTCGAGGATCTCGGCGATTTCTCGCTCCTGGGGCTTCCAGCGGGGCGGCTTGAGGATGCGGGCCAGGAAGGGATGGATGAGGAAGCCGGTGGAGAGGGTGGCCAGCGGTGGCAGGACGGCCAGGGGCGTCACCGCCTCTCGGGGCAGGCCGATCTCCTCCCAGGCCTCGCGCAGGGCCGTCTCCAGCATGATCCCGTCTTGAGGCTCGTGTTTGCCGCCGGGAAAGGCGAGCTGGCCGCCGTGGATGCCCCACTCGGTGCGTCGCACGAGGACCACCGCAAGCTCCCCGTCCGCCCGTCGGAAGACGGGGATGAGCGAGGCCGCCAGAATCAATTCTCCGTGGGGATCCTGCGCCACCGGTGCCCTCCGAAGGCCGTCGCCGCCCGGTCCATCCTGCGGCGCTCCAACCGGAGAGTCAAGGGCGCGGGTCCTGCCTCGCGGGTCAGCCCTTCATCCACGCCGGGAACGCGTAGGCCTTGCCGGGGGTGCCTCCCAGCGCCAGAAGGACCGCGCCCTGGGCCCCGGGGACGATCTTGCGCTTCTGGGCCGGGCCGACGCGGACCAGGGTGCCCGGCACGAGCTCCCAGCTCTCGCTTCCGGCCTGGAGCGTCGCCGTGCCCTCCAGGACGACGTAGACCTCCTCCTGGCCATCGGAGGCGTGGTCGTGCTCGGGATACTCCTGCCAGCCGGCCGGCAGCTTGAGCACGTTCATGCCCCAGGCCGATACGCCCAGGCCCTTGCCCGCGTACAGGAACTGCTGGTTGTACCCCTCGAGTTCATCGAAGCGCTTGAAGGTCACGTCAGCCATGGTTTCTCCTTCGTTGCGGAGCGATCCCGCTGCCTGTTTCAACCCGCCCGCGCCCGTCGGCATTCCCGCCGGTGGCACAGCACCTTGAGCCCCGTTCCCGTGAGCTCGAACCCGCCGCCGCCTGGCCATGCGATGGCGACGAGGACGGAATCGGCGATCCCCTCGGGCGGGGCGAGGACGCGGCTCTTCTCCATCCAGCGGAAGGGAGCCCAGGCGCCGTCCTCCAGCCTGAATCCCGCCAGAAGCGCCACTCGCCGGCCGTGTCCAGGTCCGGCGGGCCACGAGTCTGACCCTCTTCCCCGGCGCCGGCGCCCGCCCGCGGCGACCGCGGCGGTGAGGGCCGGAGATCAGGTGCGCCGAGCGGGAGCGCCCCGGGGGAGAGGCGTGGCCGAGGGCGATTCGGGGGCCGAGACGGTGCCGCCCGGTTCGTCGCCACCTGCGGGCCCCTCCGCCTCGAGTTCCACCAGAACGGTCTCGATGTAATCGAGAAGCCTTTTCTTGCCGGCCAGTTCACGCGCCTGGGCGATTTCCCACCGGTACTGCGAGGCCTGTGCCCGATTAAGGCGGCAGCGCGCGCGAAGCGAGGCGATCCTCTGGCTGTAGGGCCAGAGGAAGAGACCGCCGGAATCGATGGGGCTCGGGGGGGGGAGCTCGGAGGGCATGGGAGCCCATTCGAAGGAGAGGACCGCCACCCGCAGCTCGGCCTCCGTCTCCATCTGCCGAATGCTCCTCAGGGTGAAGGCCCGCTCCTGTCTCAGGCGGTCGAGGGCGGTCGCGACCTCGGCGAGGTCCCCTTTCATCCGGACCGTGAACTCGTGGCGCTGGAAGCCGGGGACGTGGGGTACGGCCTGCCCGCGCTCGATGTGATCGATGGCCACCTCCATCTTGCGTTGGGCGGCCTCCTCCATCAGCTGTTCGGCGAATTCCTTGATCTGGGGCTGGGACGGCAGCTTGCGCTTCAGGACGGCCAGCGCCGCGTCGGTCCTGGCGATTTCCAGGCAGATCGAATCCATGTGCCGCCTTGCCTCGCGGCCTTGGCTGACTTGTGCCTGGGCCTCGTCCAGGATCTCCTGGAGCCTTGCCCTCTCCCGCGCGTAGCCGCGATATTGAATCACCAGCGCGGCGCCGAGCACGGCACCAACGATCACGATCCCGGCCGCGAAGCCGAGCTTTCCACCCCTGCCGAGCATGGTCTCCCTCCCAACGGGCTGACCAGTCGTTGCTATGTAGTATTAAGATAGCACGAAGCACGGGGGAGTCCAGTCATCGCGCCGGATCGACAGGCCCCGGGAGGAGGCTAGGGAGCCGCCCTCTCCCTCTCCGCCGGATCCTGGCGGTAATAGCCCAGCAGGAGGTCGTAGAGGGCCGGGCGCCGCGTCCGCATGAGGGTGGGCCGCTCGAAGAAGAACTCCGTCGCCACGGCGAAGAATTCGGCCTCGTCGGTGGCTCCGTAGGGGTCGAGCACGGTCTCCCCCCCGCTCTCCACCAGGGACCGGAGCCTCTGGAATTCGGCCGTCATGATGAACTTCCAGCGGGCGTAGTCCTCCTTCCGGTCCAGGATGGGGGTGCCGTCCACCACGCGGTCGGCCATGTCGAGCTGGTGGGCGAACTCGTGGAGTACCAGGTTGCGCCCGTCCGACCCGAACCGTCCGCCCTGTTCGGCGTCGGCCCAGGAGAGGACGACGGTGCCGCGGCTCCATGCCTCTCCGCTCCGGGCCTGCTCACCCTCCATCACCATCCCCAGGCGGTCGAGCTTGCGGGTGGGGGCGATGTAAGCCTCGGGATAGACCAGGACGGAGCGGACGTTCGAGAACTCGTCGATGGACCGGTTCAGCACCAGGAGGCAGGCCTGGGCGGCGATGACCGCCTTCATGGGCGCCGTGAGCGTGAGGCCCCCGCAGGCCTCCCAGCTCGTCTCGGCCGCGAGGATCCGAAGGTCCTCCTCCAGCTTGGACCGCTCACGCGGGGCGAGCCCGCGGTAGAAGGCCGCGTCACGCTCGACGGCCAGGCGCAGGGTGTCGGGGAAGGGGGTGGAGAGGAGCTTCTTGCGGCGCTGCTTCTTCGTCCAGGGGAGGAGCATGGGCTGGCATTATGGCCTCCCGCGCCCTCCGCCGCAAGACCGGCCGGGGGAAACGGGCACGGACGGGGCGGGGTCTTGGCTGGCCGCGGGCTGTCCACCCGGCCTTCGCCCCCCGGCGCCCTCGGGCGCCCGCCGCGGCCTGTTCGGTCTCCAGCGCCCCCCATTCTTCCGAGGTGCGCCGGCGGCGAAGCGGCGGGAGGATCTTGAAAGGTGGGCCGCTACCAGCGGGAGCCCTCTCCCCTGGGCTTGAGCGACCAGAGGTACTCCACGATGTTGTGGAGGTCCTCCTCGTTCACCGTCCCCTTCCAGGAGGGCATGGTGAGCGGCGGAGCCGGCATCGCGGGGTCGGCCAGGGGGGGCGTCTTGCCGTCGCGGATGATCGCCATCACCTCGGACTTCTTGTAGTCGTCGGCCACGTGGATGAGCGAGGGCACCTGGCCGCCCTGGCTGTTGGGGTTGGCCACGCCGCCCGCGGCCCCCTGCCCGTGGCACCCCACGCAGCCGTAGTGCACGAAGGCCCTGGCGCCGGCTTCGACGGCCGCCTCCTCCGGCGTGAGGGCCTTGGCCCCCCCGGCGAGCAGCGCCTCGGCGTCCTTGTCGGTGGCAACCGCCATGAAGCGGATGAGGGCCGTGCGCTCGTCGGAGGTGAGGTCGTAGGCGGGCATGGTGGACCCGGGCGACACGAGCGTGGGGTTCACGAAGTGCTCGTCCAGCCACCGGGCCGAGTGCCGCCGGGTGACGCCCTCGAGGTCGGGGCCGGACTTCCCGCCGACCCCGCCGATGCTGTGGCACGTGATGCAGTTCTTCCGCGCGAAGAGTTCGCGGCCGTACGGGATGCTGGGGATCACGCTCTCGCTGGTGTAATAGTTGGACATCTCCTCCCCGGTGAGGGAGAGCATGTAATAGGTCAGGTCCTTGGCCTGGCCGGGCGTGAAGTGGAAATTGGGCATGACCGAATTGGGCGAGACGGCCCGCGGGTCGAGGAAGTGCCTCTCGAGCCAGGCCGGGTCTCGGCGCGTGGCCCCCTCCCGGCTCAGGTCCGGTCCGATCGTTCCCCCCACGCCGCGGAGCCTGTGGCACCCTCGGCAGCCGTGGGTATCGAAGAGGCGCCTGCCCTCGGCGAGCTCCGGAACGCCCGGCACGTCGCCCTTCGTGTGGCACTGCCCGCAGGAGGCCCGGACGTATTCGCGCGGCAGGAGGGGCTGGTGCCAGTGGGCCACCCGGCCGTGGGCGGCCGCCAGGTCCGTGGCGAGGCCCTGGCCGCCGTGGCAGATGGTGCATCCGAAGCGGGACGGCGGGTGCCTGCTGATGTCGGGATGGTAGGAGAAAGGCTCTGGCGCCCCCTTCATGGCCGGGTTCTCCACGCCCTGGTGGCAGGTCGTGCAGCGGTCCACCCGCTGGAGGCCCGGAAGGATGATCTGGGCGATGGCGACGGGGGCCCCCTCCACGGCGGCCTTGGCGGCGGCGTTGGGCTCGGATTGGGCCTCCAGGCGGTGGTAGCTCCGCTGGTACGCGGCCCAGCCGGGCCGGGCCGCGCGCGCCAGGGCCAAGCCCAGCAGGACCATGTTGGCGAGGCTGAGGAGGAAGAAGACGAGCCGCGCCCGGTCCCTCATGCGCCCCCTCCGGCGCCTTTGGCCCACGGCCAGACCCAGGCCCATCCCGCTCCCCGGAAGTACAGGCCGATGAGGAGCAGGACGAGATAGGACAGCACCACCAGCGCGAAGAGGGAGAGGGCGAGGACCCTGTCCCTCGGCCTCCTGCTGGGGTTCCCGTCGTAGTAGGGAAGGAAGAGGAGTGCCAGGACCAGGAGGCTCGGCAGCAGGATCCCGGAGAGGGCGGGCGAGTGGCTCACCAGCTCCTGGACGCCCAGGAAGTACCAGGGGGCTTTGGCGGGGTTGGGGGTCTTGGAGGGATCGGCCACCTCCGAGAGCGGGGCATTGTAAAGCAGGGCCAGCGCCATGACCGCCGCCGAGGTCGCCAGGAAGGCGGCGCCCTCGCGAAGGAATGCGTAGGGGTACGAGAAGACGGCCTCCTCCTCCTCGGGGACCAGAACCTCGAAGGTCGGTTTGCCGGTCACGATTCCCATGAGCCCGTAGCTCTTCTCCGGGGATGACGGGATCGGGGTCTCCCGCGGCGGCGCGGAGGGCTCCCGAGGCCCTGAAGGGGAGGGGGCCAGGCCTCCGTCCTTCCGGATCCGCCAGAGGTGGACCATGACCAGGGCCGCCGCGAGACCCGGCAGGACCGCCACGTGGAGGACGTAGAACCTCAGGAGGGCCTGGATGCCCAACGAATGCCCGCCGAGCAGGAGGACCTTGACGACGGGACCCACCAGAGGGGCGGAGGCCACGATGTTGGTTCCCACGGTGATCGCCCAGAAGGCCTTCTGGTCCCAGGGCAGGAGGTAGCCCGTGAAGGAGAGGGTGAGGACCAGGAAGAGGAGCAGGACCCCCACCACCCAGTTGAACTGCCTCGGCTCCTTGTAGGCCCCCGCGTAGAACACGCGGCACAGGTGGAGGAACACCGCCACCACCAGGAGCTGGGCGGCCCATCGGTGCATGTTCCTCAGGAAGGGTCCCAGGAACACCACGAACTGGAGGTCCTTCATGTCCTGGTAGGCCCTCGGGGGGTAGGGGTGGTAGTAGAACATCAGGGCCAGCCCCGTCGCGCCCAGGATGAGCAGGAGGAAGAAGGAGACGAAGCCGAGGTAGCCGGTGTGGCGCAGCTTCAGGTGCTCCTTGCGAACCTTGGCGGGGTGGATGTGGAGCCAGAGGTTGTAGAAGACCAGCTCGCTCCGCCCCTTCTGGGTGCTGGGCGGGTCTCCCCTGAAGATGCTGCGGAGGATGGATTTCAGCATGGTCAGGCCGGTATCAGCAGGTGGTAGGCGTCGGTGACGGGACGGTTCTTGTTGATCTGGAGCTGGCCGTCCTTCGACAGGGTGACCTCGAGCCACGTCAGGGGCCGTGGGGCCGGGCCGCGCAGCACGGCGCCATCGGCGGCGAAGACGCTGCCGTGGCAGGGGCAGTCGAACTGCCTGTCGCGCTCGGACCACTGGACGGTACACCCCAGGTGGGTGCAGACCGCGCTCGCGGCCGAGAAGCCCTTCGCCGGGTCGTGGAAGAGGTAGACCTTCTCGGTGGGGAGAAAGACCGGCTGTCCCGGCGGGAAGTCGGCGGGATAGCCGACCTTGAACCGCCGCGCCGGCTCGTAGAACACCCCGGGGTAGAGGAACCGGAAGAACCCGGCCAGTCCCATGCCGGCGGTGGCGAGCAGGGCCGCCGCGCTGGCGGTGGAGAGCGAGAGGAAGCTCCTTCGGTTCATGCCGTCTCTCCCAGGCGCGGGGCCATGCCGGGCCCTACCGCGCCGTCTCGCGGTGCCGCTCCTCCAGGGCCTCCATGGTGATGGCCCCCGTGGGGCAGCGCTGGGCGCAGAGCGCGCATCGGGTGCAGCGCGTCTCGTCCTTCAGGATCGCCGTCGCGGCCCCTGGCCGGAGGCCTCCCGGCTCCACGCCGAAGCGCGCCCGGACGAGCGCGTCCAGGTCGCGGTTCCCCGCCAGGCGCGACAGGTCCGCCAGCTTCAGGCAGGATTCCGGGCAGATATCCACGCAGGCATTGCACAGGATGCACTTGGCGGAATCGAAGACGGTGTTCACCTGGCAGCTGAGGCACCGGGAGGCCTCCGCGCGGCCCGCGGCGTCGTCGTAGCCCAGCTCCACCTCCGCGATCCCGACGCGGCGGTTGGTGGGCAGCGACGGCATGGGCTGGCGGGGGGTCCGCAGGCAGGAGGCCGGGAGTCTCCAGCCCGGGAGGATGCGGAACCGGCCGGTGCTCGTCCCGGAGGACTCTCCGCCCAGGTAGCGGTGAATGGATCGGGCCGCCCGGTGGCCGTCGGCCACGGCGTCCACCAGCAGGCGCGGTCCAAAGGCCACGTCGCCTCCCGCAAAGACGCCTTGGGCCGTGGTCCCCAGCTGGGGTCCCACACTGACGTACCCATGGCGGGAAACGCCCACGCCCTCCTGGCCCGTCAGGAAGCTCAGGTCCGCCTGCTGGCCGATGGCGAGGACGACGCTCTCGCAGGCCAGATGCCGCTCCTCCTCGCCGAAGGCGGGAACGAACCGCCCATCCTCGTCGTAGACCGAGAGACAGCGGCGGATCCGCAGGCCGGAAGCCCGGCCGCCCTCGCCCAGGATTTCCATGGCGCCCCAGCCGCTCTCCACCAGGACCCCCTCGGACTCCGCCTCGCTCACCTGCCACTCGTAGGCTGACATCTTCTCCCGCGGTTCGAGGCTCAGCAGGCGCACGGAGCGTGCGCCCGTCCTGAGCGCCATGCGGGCCGCCTCGATGGCGGAGAAGTAGGCCGAACCGGTCGGCTCCGGGGGGCGGCTCTCCTCGACCTCCTCGTTGGCCAGCGGCTCCTGCAGGAGCCTGAGGGCGGAGCGCGCCACGTCCACCGCCACGTTCCCCGAGCCCAGCACCACCACCCGGGGGCCGAGCTCCACCTGGTAGCCGAGGTTGGCGTTGATGAGGAAGTCGATGCCCTGGAGGACGCCGTCGAGGTGGGCGCCGGGGATCTCGGTCTCCCTCCCGCGGCTCAGCCCCGTCGCCAGCATCACCGCGTCGAAGCGGGAGCGCAGGGTGGACCAGGGGAGGTCCCGCCCGAGCGTCGTGCGCAGGTGGAGCCGGATGCCCAGGGCGAGGATCTGCTGGACCTCCATGTCGATGATCTCCCGGGGAAGGCGGTAGTGCGGCACGCCCATGTAGAGCATGCCGCCCGGGACGGGCGCAGACTCGAAGACCTCCACGTCGTAGCCCCAGATGGCCAGATCGTGGGCGCAGGTGAGGCCGCACGGCCCGGCGCCCACGACGGCCACCCGCTTGTCCAGCTTGGGGGTGGGGGGCGAGCGGTGGCGCGCGGGGTCGTGGCCGTGGCCCAGGTTGTGGTGATCCGTGGCGAAGCGCTTCAGGGCGCAGATGGCCACGGGGGCATCTATGGCGCCCCGGCGGCAGGCCTGCTCGCAGGGGTGGGCGCAGATGCGCCCCAGGACGTAGGCGAAGGGGTTGCCGAGGCGGGCGAGCTCGTAGGCCCTCTCGTCCTCCGAGGCGGCGATGGCCTGGACGTACGCGTGGCACTCGCTGAGGATGGGGCAGGCCGCGCGGCATGAGATCTGCCGCCGGTAGTAGGTCTCGTCCGGAACGACCACGCGAAAGGTGACCATGGGCCTCACCTTAGCCCCAGCCAGGGGAAAAGTGAATAGTCGGGCCTCAGGCGACCGAGGCGGCCGCCGGGACCGGTCCCGCGGCCTCGCCCCCCTCGCCGCCCTCGGGAAGGTAGCTCTCCAGCCGCTCGGTGGTCTCCTGCACCCCCTCCCTGCCCTCCTCGATCTCCCAGATGGAGATGATGGGGAAGAGCTTGGTGAAGCCCATGTAGACCAGGATGAAGAGGGCGAAGCAGCCGGCCATCAGGGAAACCTCCACCCAGCTCGGCGTGTAGTGGACGTTGTAGCGGGGGATGCGCGGGTTGGACAGGGTGGGGATCACGATGGTGAAGCGTTCGAGCCACATGCCCACGTTGATCAGGAGCGAGGCGATGACCGTGCCGGTGATGGTCCTGAACCGCTTCACCCCCAGGATGACGAGAGGAATGGGGAGGCAGCAGATGACCATGGTCCAGAAGTAGGGCGCGTAGGGGCCGGTGAGCTTGGACATCATGACCTTGATCTCGTCGGGGCTGTTGCCGTAGTAGGTCGTGACGTACTCGGCGAAGGTGAAGTAGGTCCAGAGCAGCGTCATCACCAGGAGGAGGCGGCCCAGGTAGTCGAAGTGCAGGGGCTTGAGGAAGGCCTCCAGGTGGCAGCCCTTCCGGATGATGGCCATGGCCACGATGATGGCCGCGATGCCCGAGTAGATCGCCCCCACCACGAAGTAGGGCCCGAAGATGCTGGAGTGCCACATGGGCTGGATGGTCATGGCGAAGACCCACGACACCACCGTGTGCACCGAGACGGCGATGGGCACCATGATGATGGCCATGATGGCGATGGCGCGGTTCAGGAGCTTCTTCTGCTTCTCGGTCCCCGTCCAGCCCAGGGAGAGCGGCCCGTAGAGCCAGCGCCGGTGGGGCAGCTTGTCCCGGAGGATGGCCGAGTCCGGAATGGTCGGGAGGTAGAGGTAGAGCACGGAGCCCGTCAGGTAGGTGGTGATGGACAGGACGTCCCAGAGCAGGGGCGAGGTGAGGTGGGGTTTGAAGATCACGTTGAAGAGCCGGTCCTCTCGGCCCAGGTCGATGATGACGTTGGAGGCGCCGATGGCGATGACGGCCACCGTGATGATCTCCGCGGCCCGGGTGATGGGACGGCGCCACTCGGCCCTCGTCAGGCGGAGGATGGCCGAGATGAGCGTGCCGGCGTGGCTGACGCCGATGAAGAAGACGAAGTTGGTGATGTAGAAGCCCCAGTAGACGGGCCTTCCCATGCCCGTCACGCCCAGGCCGCGCTGGAGCTGGTAGTACCAGGCGTAGAGGGCCCAGAGCACGATGGCCCCCAATCCCGCCGCCGTGAACCAGAAGAGGCGGGAGGTGTCCACGACGGGAGGGATGAGCGCCTTCTCTTCGTAGGTCCAGTCCTCGCGGCGGTTCACTTGCCCACCTCCCTCAGAAAGTAGACCTTGGGCTGCGTGCCCAGCTCGGCCAGGAGTCGGAAAGCCCGGTCGTGGTGCGAGAGGCGGTGCACCTCCGACTTCTCGTCGTCCAGGTCACCGAAGGAGATGGCGTTGGGCGGACAGACCTCGGCGCAGGCGGGCTGGTAGTCCTCCTCGCGCATGGGGCGCCGCTCCCACGCCGCCCGCTCCCTGGCGGCCTGCAACCGCTGGTGGCAGAAGGTGCACTTCTCGACCACGCCCTTGGGACGAATGGAGACGTCGGGGTCGAGGCCTTGGGCCATGGGCTGCGGCCACTCCGGCTTGCGCCAGTTGAAGAGCTTCACGCCGTAGGGGCAGGCGTTCGTGCAGTAGCGGCAGCCGATGCAGCGGGGATAGATCTGGGCCACGATCCCGTCGGGGTTCTTGTAGGTGGCGTTCACCGGGCAGACCTTGGTGCAGGGCGGGTCGTCGCACATGAGGCAGGGCCTCGGCTTCAGGGAGGCGCGCAGGGAGGGGAAGCTCCCCTCGATTTCGGCCAGCAGCTCGATCCAGAGCATGGTGCGCCCCTTGGCCGCAGCCTCGGGGTCGGTGAAGGGCACGTTGTTCTCCACCTTGCAGGCCACCACGCAGGCCTGGCAGGCCGTGCAGCGGTCCAGATCGATGACCATTCCGTACCGGGGCATGAGGTCCTCCTACGCTTTGCGGATCCGGACGGTGGTTCGCTGGAGGTTCGGCAGGTGCGAGGACGCATCCAGCGTGTCCTGGACGATGGAGAGCGGGTCGGCCATGAGGCCTCGGGCGAAGCGGTTCCGGGAGGGGCCGCAGACGGCCATGGCGGCCACGCCGGGGAGGAGTCCCCTGAAGACGCGGGCCTTGGCGCGGATCTCGCCCTTCGGCCCCTCCACGGCCACGGCGTCCCCCTCCGCGACGCCCATGGCGGCCGCGTCCGCCGGGCTCAGCTCCACGAAGGTGCCCCAGAGCTCCCGCCCCAGAGGATCGGCCACCTCCAGGAGGAAGGGCAGCGAGCTGCCGTTGGCGCCGGCGAAGGCCATGGGCTCGTAGAGGTAGAGGGAGAGGGAGCCGTCGCTCCCCGCCCCCTTGCTCGC
>JAJYCJ010000006.1 GCA_021778515.1 Acidobacteriota bacterium | reverse complement strand
CTCGCTCCGCTCATCCGCGAGCCCTGGGGGCTGGCGCTCACCGCCGTTGCCCTCTTCTCCATCCTCGTGGCCGCCGTCCTCAGCGCCAAGGTCCTCATTCCCGCCCCGCAGTTTCGGTAAGCTGGGCGGAGAGCACTGCCTCCGCAGTCTTTGCCACAGCGTGCTTCTTTGTGGCCTCCACGCACGCCACGCTGAACCGCCCCAGCGCGCTCCCTTCTCAATGGGGGCCAACTTGACAGCGACGCGGCGATAATGTATGAATTGGCCATACAATGTGTCCGCCTCGGGCGAAGATAGGTTCTGCGCCGGGACGATGGAACGAGATCATGGCAGATTCCTCTCCTGTTCTGGAAATCGACGTAGCCTCCTCTGCCCCCTTGCATCGGCAGATCGTCAGCTCGTTGCGCGCCCTGCTGGTCTCAAACGCCATCGCAGCAGGCGATCAACTACCGACGGTCCGGAGCATGGCTCTTGAGCTCGGGATCAATCACAACACTGTGGCCGAGGCGTACAGGATTCTGGCCGAAGAAGGCTGGATAAGCTTGAAGCGCCGGCGAGGGGCAACCGTCCTTTCGAGGCCTTCCCCGGCTCACAACGCCGAAGTCGAGGCGCAGTTCAAGAAACGGCTGTTCGAGCTTCTCGCCGAAGCAAGGAGCAGCGGGGTCTCCGTGGAAGGCATTCTTAAGGTGCTCGGGTCGGCATCCGAGCGCATCCGGAAGGAAGAAGCAGACCGAAGGAGGTAGCAAGGTCATGTCTCGAACCTGGGCCCGCTGACTGCAGTCGAAGCCGACGTCCTCATCCCGGCGGTAGCGATGTGGATCATTCCCCATGCCGGGAGGTCGGATGCACTCTTCTTGGTGCGCACTTCGCAGGACTTTCTTCGGGGCGATACGGCCGCAGGCGTTCTGAATCGCTATCGGCGCCAGCGTATGGCCCTGACCGGCTGCGGCCTACTGTTAGGAGCCGTTGTCGCATGGTTCTGGGGATTCTGGGCGATTGGGGTCACCGACCTGACACTCACGCCGGGATACCTTCTCGTTCTGGCCTCATCGCGGAGGGAGGTGCTGCCTCACCTCAGCCCGCCCATCACCGTGCGCAAGGCCCAGGTGAAGGCGCACGCGGAGCGGCTGCCCGGCGCCCTGTCGTCCTTGCCGTACCCACCCTCATGGTTTTGGCAGCGGGAGCGTTGCTGTGGAGGCAATGGCCGGTGGTACCCGCCATGCTCCCCTCAATGCGGAGAGGCGACACCACCCACTTGATAGCCAAATCGCCGCTCCAGTGGACGTTGTTCTTCGCTGCCTTCCTTGGGTTTGCGGTGCTTACAGCCCTCACGGTGGAGGGCATAGCGCATCACTGACGCCGCACCTACGTCGAGGGTGACCTGGGAACGTATGCGTCGAGAGTCCTACGAGCGTTTCTGGTGATGCTCATCATGGGCGACTATCTGGTCGGTCTTCTGGGGGCGCTCCTGTTAGTCTCCCCAACCGTCTCTTTTCCAATTGCCGAGTGCGATTGGCTCTGGGACACATGGGGCGTGGCTACGGTGCTTGGACTTGCTTGGAGCATGGTGGTCTGGATGCGGCGGCAGCTGCAACTACGGGCAGCGGAGCGAGCGGTCCGTCAGGCGGGCGGAACCCTCCCCGGTGGCCCGGAGGCCGAGGAGGCCAACTGGCGATGCGGCCGAACCTTTCATTACAACCCCGATGATCCGGCCCTCCTTGTCCAGTATCCAGGCGGCACGAGGTATACGCTCAATTGTGCACGGCCGGCGGCCTGGTTCTACATGGCGCTGGTGGGCATCAGCACAGCCGCGTTCTTGGGAGCCATAATTGTGGATATGCGTGCTTTGTAATGTAGCCAAGATGATGACAGGGCTGTGGCCTGCTTTCTGGTCGGCACCGCCTTCAGCCTCGCCGCGAGCCTGTTGACGCAGCGACTCACCCAGCGTACGATCGCATAGATGTGAACCCCCTGGAGCTGTGAACCAAATGAGGAGGGGCTTGGACCATGTGGAAGGTGCGAATCAGAACGGTCATAGCCCTTGGGCTGATGGCTGCTGCGGTGTTGGTGGAGTGCTCATGTGCGGCCAAGCGGCCGCCCTCTGTGGACCGAAGCCACGCGCTCGATTGCCCCAAGCCCGGGGTACCGCTGGTGCCCAATCACGACAATTGTAGCTTCGACTGGCAACACGAGGGTCCGCTTGACTTTCTGGCCTTTCTGCAAAGGAATGATTCCGACTTTGGTGCGTGCTTCATTACATGCAGGCACGTCGGTTGGATCAAGCGAGCGGATGTGCCTAAGTTGATCGGGCTTCTGGACTCAAAGGCCAGCTGCCATGATGTATACCCGTCCACCACGTCAGGATATTTGCAGACCCCTGATGTGGATACCAGCGTTGCCTTTCAGGCGCTTGTCATGCTGGAAAGCTATCAGAAGGGATACTACCCGTGCTTCGACAAGGTCGGCGAACCCTTTTCTGAGCGCCGCAGAGAGTTTCTGGATTGGTGGCGAAGGCAACAACATTAGCGCGCCTGGCGAGGGGATAGGCGGGGGCGATCCCTGGATGCTCACCCTCTCGGTTGTCTACGGGGCCTCTTGGGAGCGGCACGCGCCAGGGCCGTCATTCTGGCTTGTGCGAAATCGGATTCTGGACTCGCTCTGCTAACCAGAATGGCGGGGAGGAGAGTGTCGCAGACCGCGGGGGGACCAACGCGGCGCCTTGCGCGGCCCTTTCCCCCCTGTCGGCGGTTCCCGCGGCGCTGTGAAAGCGGGAGATCCTGTATTCGAGAAGGGCCGCGAAGATAAGGCTGTCATTTCTCCCGCTTCGTGTCTTCGTGCCTTGGTGGTGAATCCTTTTTTTCCCTCTTCCCTCCGTGTTCTCCGCGTTCTTCGTGGTGAATGCCCCCGTCTTCGCCTAGCCCGCGGCGCCCCAGCCGAGGCCGCGGCGGCCGGTGCCGGTCTGGCGGAGGCCCTGGCGGGGGGCGGCGAGGCTGCGGCCGACGGCTTCGGCGACGGGGCCGATCTCGTCCATGAGCTGGCGGAACTCGGCGAGGGTGAGGGACTGGTCGCCGTCGGAGAGGGCGCGGTCGGGGTCAGGGTGCACCTCCACCATGAGGCCGTCCGCTCCGGCCGCGACGGCGGCCCTGGCCATGGGGATGACGGCGGCGCGGCGTCCCGTGCCGTGGGAGGGGTCCACCACGACGGGCAGGTGGGTGCGCGCCTTCAGGATGGGCACGGCGTTGAGGTCGAGGGTGTTGCGCGTGGCCGTCTCGAAGGTCTTGATGCCGCGCTCGCAGAGGATGACGTTGGAATTGCCCTGGAGCAGGAGGTACTCGGCGGCGAGCAGAAACTCGGCGAGCCCGGCGGAGGGGCCGCGCTTGAGGAGGGCTGCCTTACCCGTGCGCCCCACGGCCTTGAGGAGCGGGAAGTTCTGCATGGAGCGGGCGCCGAGCTGGAAGCAGTCCACGAAGGGGGCCATGGCCTCCACGTCGCCCGGGTCCATCACCTCGGAGACCACGGGCAGACCGGCGGCGCGGCCCGCCTCCTGGAGCATCTCCAGGGCCTCGCGGCCGAAGCCCTGGAAGGAGTAGGGGGAGGTCCGCGGCTTGTAGGCGCCGCCCCTGAGCACCGTGGCGCCGTAGGCGGAGACGAAGCGGGCGCAGGTCTGCACCTGCGTGGGGCCCTCCACGGAGCAGGGGCCGGCCATGACGGCGAGGGCGGGGCCGCCCACGAGGCAGGGGCCGATGGCGACGGTGGTCCTGCCGGAGTTGGCCTCCAGCGAGGCGAGGGCGGGGGTGCTCTCGCCCGGCTGGACCCACTCCACGCCGGCCATGGCGCGGAGCTTTCCGGCGAAGACCTCGCCGGGGCCTAGTCCGGCGAGGAAGCTGCCGAAGGGCAGGGCCACGGGCTGGACTTCGAAGCCTGCCCTGACGAGGGCCTCGGAGACGGCGCCGCGTTCGGATGGGGAGGCGGTGGGGCTCATCTTGACGATCATGGGGTCTGCTCCTTCCCGGCGCGGGGAAGGGGACTTCCCGCGAGCTGCCGGATGAACTGCTGGGCGGCGCGGCGAGGATCGCCGGCGCCGGCGTTTTCGAGGTGGCGGACAAAGGCCGAGCCGACCACGGCGGCCTCGCACAGGGACCAGAGCCCCTCCACGTCGGCGTGGTCCTTCACGCCGAAGCCCACGGCCACGGGAAGGGCGGAGGCGGCGCGCGCGGCGGCGACCCTCGCGGCCAAGTTCGAACCGGCGTGGCCGTGCGTGCCGGTCACGCCCTCCCGGGCTACCACGTAGAGGAAGCCTCCCCCGAGGGCCGCGATGCGCGCGGCCCTCGGGGGGGTGGTGTTGGGGCTGAGCAGGACCACGGGGTCGAGCCCCCGGCGCCGGATCTCGTCGAACCAGGCGGGCTCCTCCTCGGGCGCGCAGTCCAGGAGGAGCAGGCCGTCTGCCCCGGCGTCGCGGGCCCTCACGAGGAAGCGGTCGAGGCCGAAGGCGAGGACGGGGTTGGCGTAGGTGAAGAGGACGACGGGGAGGTCCGTCTCGGCGCGAAGCTTTTCGAGCAGGGAAAGGGTCCCCTCCACCGATCCGCCCGAGGCCAGGGCGCGCTGGTGGGCGCGCTGGATCACCGGCCCGTCGGCCACCGGGTCTGAGCAGGGGATGCCGATCTCCAGCGCCCGGGCGCCTCCCTCCGCGGCGCCGGCGGCGGCCTCCAGGAAGGCCTCGGGGGTGGGATCGAAGGCGGTGAGGTAGGGAATCAGGGCGCGGCCCGGGGCCAGCGCCCGCTCCAGGCGGCCGGCTTCCCTGGAGCTCCGAGACGGGGGCGGGTCGGCGTGGGTCACGGCGTGCTCTCTCATGGGCGGCTCCTCAGCAGAAGGGTCCGTGGGCGTCGGGGCCCGCGGCGGGGCACTCGGGAGATGGGGGCGAGAGGTTGCCCATGTCCTTGTCTCCGCGGCCCGAGAGATTGAGCAGCACCCGCGCTCCGCCTCCCAGGTCGGCGGCCCCGCGCTCCAGGAGGTAGGCCACGGCGTGGGCGCTCTCCAGGGCGGGGATGATGCCCTCCAGCTCGGCGAGCCTGTGGAAGGCGCGCAGGGCGGAGCCGTCGGGGACGCTCGTGTAGCGCGCCCGCCCCGTGCGGAAGAGGTCGCTGTGCTCGGGCCCGACGGCGGGGTAGTCCAGGCCCGCAGCCACCGACTCGGTGGGCAGGACCTGGCCGTCCCGGTCCTGGAGGAGGTAGGTGAAGCAGCCGTGCAGGATGCCGGGCGAGCCGCCCGAGAAGCGGGCCGCGTGGCGGCCCGGCTCCGGTGAGGAGCCGCCCGCCTCCACGCCCACGAGGGCCACGGCCTCGTCCCGCAGGAAGGCGGAGAAGAGGCCGATGGAGTTGGAGCCGCCCCCGATGCAGGCCACGGCGGCGTCGGGAAGGCGGCCCTCGGCCTCCAGGAACTGTCCGCGGGCCTCCTCGCCGATGACCGACTGGAAGCTCCGCACGATGGCGGGAAAGGGGCGAGGGCCCAAAGCCGAGCCCAGGAGGTAGTGGGTGTCGGACGGGTGGGCGGCCCAGTCGCGCAGGGCCTCGTTGATGGCCTCCTTGAGGGTGGCGGCCCCCGACTCCACGGGCTCCACGCGGGCGCCCAGCATGCGCATCCTGGCGACGTTCGGCGCCTGGCGTTCCATGTCGGTGCGGCCCATGTAGACGGTGCAGGGCAGGCCAAGGAGGGCGCAGGCGGTGGCGGAGGCGACGCCGTGCTGGCCGGCGCCCGTCTCCGCGATGACGCGCTTCTTGCCCATTCGCTTGGCGAGCAGAGCCTGGCCGAGGGCGTTGTTGATCTTGTGGGAGCCCGTGTGGCCGAGGTCCTCGCGCTTGAGGTAGATGGCGCCAAGGCCCGCCGCGGCCGTGAGCCTCTCGGCATGGAATAGGGGCGTAGGGCGGCCCGAGTAGTCCCGGAGCAGGGTCCGGAAGGAGGAGAGGAAAACCGCGTCGCCCCAGGCGTCGCGGAAGGCCTCCTCCAGTTCGAGCAGGGGGGCCATGAGCGTCTCGGGCACGAAGCGGCCGCCGAAGGGGCCGAAGTCCCGCTGCTGCGTCGTCAGATCGAAGGGCATAGCTCTCTCCTGAGGGGGATGGTCGGAACGGAAGAAATGGGTGCGGCGGTGGCCAATGCGCGGCGTGCGGCCGCGCAGAAGGCCCGCACGAGGGTCGGATCCTTGACCCCCGGCGACGACTCCAGGGCCGAGGCGGCGTCCACCCCGGCGGGGGAGCAGGCGGCCACGGCGGCCTCCACGTTGTCGGGGCCCAGCCCGCCCGCGAGGAGGAAGGGGCGCGGGGCGGAGGCGGCGAGGCTCCAGTCGAAGCGGCGTCCGTTGCCGCCCGCGGCCGGGCCGGGCGCGTCGAGCAGGAGCGCCTCGCCCCAGGTGGGCGCCGGCATGGAGCCCGGCAGGGCCCGCCTGGCTTCGAGCAGGCGCCAGCCGGTCCGGGCCAGCTCGCGCCTGAGCGGCGGGGCCGGGGCGGCCGTGAGCTGGAGCCAGCCCGGTGAGAGCCCGGCGAGCAGCGCGAAGGACGCCGCGTGCAGCGGGGACAGGACGAGGACGGGCACCAGGCCGAGGGAGCGGGCGGCGCGCTGGAGCCGGCCCATCCGCTCGGGCGGAAGGAAGCGCGGACTCCGCTGCCAGCCGTTGAGCCCGGCGTGGGTGGCCCCCGCCTGCGCGCAGAGCTCCAATTCGCGCTCGGTGCGGATGCCGCAGATCTTGATCCAGGGCCGGAGCGGGTTCATGCGGACCTCCGGGCGGTCTCGGCCCCCAGGGCGAACCGGTAGGTGTGTAACAGCTCGTCGGGACGTTCGGAGCGCATGAGGGTTTCGCCGATGAGAAAGCCGTGGGCACCGGCGGCCTTCAATTCCACGAGGTCCCGGTGGGTCCGGATGCCGCTCTCGGCGATACAGGCGCAGGTGGAGGGACAGCGCGCCGCCAGACTCTTGACCCGCTCCAGGTCCACCTCGAAGGTGTCGAGGTCCCGCGCGTTGATCCCCACCAGCCGGGCACCCGAGCCCGACGCCTCCTCGAGCTCGCGCTCCGTGTGGACCTCCACCAGGGGCTCCAGCCCCTGCCGCAGGCTATCGGTCACGAAGGCCGCGAGCCGCGCCTCCAGCACCCGGGCGATGAGCAGGACCCAGCGCGCCCCAGCGGCGCGGGCCGTGAGGAGCTGGTAGGGGTGCACCACGAAATCCTTGTAGAGGACGGGGAGGGGCACGGCCGCAGAGGCGGTCCGCACGTCCTCGTCCGACCCTTGGAAGAAGTCGGGCTCCGCGAGCACGCTCACGGCCCCGGCCCCGCCCTGCGCGTAGCGGCGCGCGCGGGCGGCCACGTCCACCTCGCTGGCGATGAGCCCCTTGCTCGGGGAGGCGCGCTTGATCTCGCCGATGAGGAAGCCGCGAGAGGAGCGCACGGCCGGGGCCGGATCGGTGGGAGGATCGGCCGGGCCGAGCCGGCTCTCGAGTTCAGCGGCGGGCAGGATGGCCTCGGCCTCTTCCACCCGGCGCATGCGCTGGGTCAAGATCGTCTCAAGATACCTGTGCACGCCGGACCTCCCCGTCGGACGAGAGCACTCGGTTCAAGAAGCGGGCGGCCCTCCCGCCGCCGAGGGCCTCGCGGGCCAGGCCGGCGCCCTCGCGAAGGTCCTCGCACCGGCCCGCGGCCCTTAAGGCGAGGGCCGCGTTGGCGGCCACCGCGTCCCGCAGGCCGGCTGGGCCGGAGCCTTCCAGGAGCGCACAGAGCAGGTCGGCGTTGCCGCCCGCGTCTCCGCCCGCGAGCTCGGACTCGGTGCAGGGGGGCAGGCCGAAGTCGCTCGCGCCCAGCTCGTAGCTCTCCATGCGCCCGTCGCGGATCTCCCGCACGGCCACGCGCCCGTGCAGGACGGCCTCGTCGTAGCCCCCCTCGCCGTGGATCACGAGGGAGCGACTCGTGCCGAGGGCCAGCAGCGTCCGGGCCATCAACTCCATGGCCTCGGGGCGGAAGACGCCGACCACCTGGCGTCCGGCCAGGGCGGGGTTCAGGGTGGGGCCGAGGAAGTTGAAGGCGGTGCGCACCCCCAGGGCCTTGCGCACCAGGGCCACGCGGGCCATGGCCGGGTGGTAGAGCGGCGCGAAGAGGAAGACGAAGCCGCAGCGCTCCATGCGGGCGCGGGCCTCCTCCGGCGGCTCCGAGATGGGGTAGCCCAGGTGTTCCAGGAGGTCCGCCGACCCGCAGCGGCTGGAGATGCTGCGGTTGCCGTGCTTGGCCACGGGGACGCCCAGGGAGGCCACCACGAGGGCCGCCGCCGTGCTGAGGTTGAAGGAGTGGCGGCCGTCGCCCCCCGTGCCGCAAGTGTCCACGGCCTCCGGGAAGGGCTGGAAGGGCGTGGCCTCGCGCCGGAAGGCGGAGGCGAGGCCGGAGAGCTCCTCCGCCGTCTCGCCGCGGGCCGCGAGGGCGCCGAGGAAGGCCGCCGTCTGGAGGGGCTCGGCGCGGCCCTGCGCCAGGTCGGTTCCCACGGACTCGGCTTCCGAGGCGGTCAGGCGGCCGCCCCCCGTCACCTTGGCCAGAAGCTCCTTACGCACGGGCCACCTCCCTGCACAGCCCGGCGAAGCGGGCCAGGATCTGCATCCCCTCGGGCGTGAGCACCGACTCGGGATGGAACTGCACGCCATGGCACGGGTAGCGGCGGTGCTGGACCGCCATGATCTCGCCCTCGGGCGTGGAGCCCTGGACCCGCAGCTCCTCCGGGAAGCCCTCGCTGCTCGCGATCAGGGAGTGGTAGCGGCCCGCCATGAGGGGGCTGGGCAGGCCGGAGAGCAGGCCGCTGCCGTCGTGGAGCACGGGCGAGGTCTTCCCGTGCATGGGGCGCGAGGCCCGCCCTACCTTTCCGCCGAAGGCCTCGACGATGACCTGGTGGCCCAGGCAGACGCCCAGGATGGGGAGTTCGGGGGCCAGCTCCGCGACCACCCGCGGGCAGATGCCCGCGTCGGCTGGGGCGCCGGGGCCGGGGGAGAGGACGATGCCCGAGGGCTTGAGCGCGCGGATCTCCTCGGTCGAGATGTGGTCGTTGCGCACCACGCGCAGGTCGGGCTCCAGGGTCCCGATCATGGAGACGAGGTTGTAGGTGAAGGAATCGTAGTTATCGATGAAGAGGATCATGGGGAACCTCCGTTGCGATGGGCAAGCTTTGGATCGAGATGAGGTGATGAGGAGATGAGGGGATGAGGGGTGCGGGAACGCGTGACCGCGGCAAGGTTGCCAGCTTTCCTCGTCCCGGGCGCCCAGTCCCCCGTCCCTGCCGCAGGGCCGTCATCGCGCCTCTCCGCCCAGCGCATCGAGCAGAGCGCCGGCCTTATGGTGGATCTCCTTCCATTCGCACTCGGGCTGGGAGTCGGCCACGATCCCGGCTCCCGCACGGAAGCGGACCCGCCCTCCGGCGAATTCGAAGGTCCGGATGGCGATGCACGTCTCCAGGTTGCCCGCCGTGTCGAGGATGCCCACGGCGCCTCCGTAGACGCCGCGGTCCTGCGCCTCCAGCCCGCTCAGGACCTCGACGGCTCTGATCTTGGGCGCGCCGCTCACGGTGCCCGCCGGGAAGGTGCTCCAGAGCGCGTCGAGCCCGCTTCTTCCCTCCGCCAGCGTCCCGTGGACCTCCGAGGTGATGTGCATGACGTGCGAGAATCGCTCCACGACGGCCTGGACGGGGACGCCCACGGAGCCGAACTCGCAGACGCGGCCCAGGTCGTTGCGGGCCAGGTCCACGAGCATGGCGTGCTCGGCCAGCTCCTTGGGGTCCTGGAGGAGCTCGCGCTCCAGGCGGCGGTCCTCCTCGGGAGTCCCGCCGCGGGGCCGCGTGCCGGCGATGGGGATCGTAGTGGCCGAACGGCCCTCCACGCGCAGGAGCATCTCCGGCGAGGCGCCCACCACCTGCCGCCCGCCGAGGGAGACGTAGAAGTGGTAGGGCGAGGGGTTGAGGCGCCTCAGGCGCCGGTAGACCTCGAAGGGGTCGCCCTGGAAGGGGCCGCCGAAGGGTTCGGAGACCACGACCTGGTAGGTGTCGCCCGCGAGGATGCGCTCCTTCACGGCCGCGATGTTGCGCGCGAAGCGCTCGCGGTCGGGCCTCTCCTCCGGCACCCAGCGGGGCGGCGGCGGGGGAGCGGGCAGGGGCCTCTCGAGCTTCTGCTGGATGGAGCGGAGCTGAGCGAGGGCCGTACTCTCCTCCTCCTGGGGCGCCGGAAGGCGGTAGAGGTGGCACTCCTGGCGAAGGTGGTCGAAGACCACGCCGGTCGTGAAGAGGCCGAAGACGATGCGGGGATCCCTCGTCGGCGGCAGGGACCGCTCCAGCACGGGTTCGGCCATGGAGAAGGCGGAGAAGTCCACCCAGCCCACCGCGCCGCCCATGTAGGGGATGGGAGGCTCGGCCCACCGGGAGGAGAAGGCGCCGACCCAGCGGGCGAAGGCCTCGCGGGCCGAGCCGGCCAAGGGGAGGCTCTCGGAGCCGCGGCGGAGCCTCGCTGAGCCGTCCGCCTCGAAGACCTCCGCCGGGTGGAGGCCCAGGAAGGAGTAGCGCGCCTGCGTCTCGCCGCCCGCCACGGACTCCAGCAGGAACGCCTCCTCGCCGGGGCCGGTGAGGGCCAGGAAGGCGCGGACGGGGGTGAGCAGGTCCCCCGGGACCCGCAGGCGGACGATCTGCCTGGGCTGCGCGGCCGAGCGCCGTTTGGTCTCCGATTGGGGCATCTGCGCATCCTCCGCCCGCCCTCGCGGGCACAAAAAAAGGCCCACCGTTTCCGGTGGGCCGGGTGTTTGGCGAATGGTGGCGCCTAGGCGGCCGCCATCCTCTCGCGCACACCCAGCCCGCCGTACCACCAATAGTTCATGTTGGTCGTCGCGATCTGGGTGTACGTCACTTCTGCCTTCCTCCAGTGCGGAGAATAGGTCAAACCGGAGCCGGTGTCAAGGGGGGTGAATAGCGGTGGATGGTGGAGGGCGCCGTTGCGGCGGCCGGCCCTCAGTTGCGCGATGGGCGCTCGCGGCTGAGGAGGGCGGCGGCGGCGTTGGGTTCGACGGGGCCGTGGAAGTAGAAGCCCTGGGCGAAATCGCACTGGATGCCGCGCAGCAGCTCCGCCTCTTCGCCGGTCTCCACGCCCTCGGCCACGACCACGAGGCCGAGATTCTTGGCGAGCGCCACGATGGTCCGCACGATCTCCCTGTTCTGGCTGCTGCGGCCGATGCCTGAGATGAAGGAGCGGTCAATCTTGAGGGCGTCGATGGGGAACTGGTGCAGGTAGCTGAGCGATGAGTAGCCGGTCCCGAAGTCGTCGATCTGCACCCTCACGTTCAGCGCCCGGAGCGAGGAGAGCACCGCGATGGCCGCCTCGGAGTTCTCCACGATGGTGCCCTCGGTGATCTCGATGCCGAGCGATCCGCCCTGGAGGCCCGCCTGGAAGAGGGCCCGGTTCACCTGCTCGATGAGGTCCGGCTGGGCCAGGTTCCGGCTGGAGAGGTTCACGCTCACGGTGATGGGGGAGGCGGAGGGGAAGCTGGACTGCCAGGCGCTGGTCTGCCGGCACGATTCCGCCAGGACCCACTTGGCGATGGGGACGATGAGGCCCGTCTCCTCCGCCACAGGGATGAACTCCTCGGGAAGGACGAGCCCGCGCTTGGGATGCTGCCACCGCAGCAGCGCCTCGAACCCGGCGATCTTGCCCGTGGCCATGGAGACGATGGGCTGGTAGTGGATGCGGAGCTCGCGCCGTTCGAGGGCCTTGCGCAGGTCGTTCTCGGTCTGGAGGACCTGGACGGCGCTCTCGTGCATGGAGGCGTCGAAGATCTCGTGCCTGGCCCGCCCGCGCGACTTGGCCTTGTACATGGCCGTGTCCGCGTCCCTCAGGAGCTGCTCGGGCGTGTCGTAGCCGCGGGTGCTGAAGGCGATGCCGATGCTGCACGTGGCGTACACCTCGTGTCCGCACACGCTGAAGGCTGCCTCGAGCTCGTGGTGGATCCGGGAGGTGAAGCCGTCCGTCTCCCGCGCGGTCCTGATGTTTTCGAGGAGAATCCCGAACTCGTCTCCGCCGAGGCGCGCAAGGATGTCGTCCGAGCGGAGGCAGCCCTTGAGCCTCTTGGCCACGGCCACCAGGAGCTCGTCACCCGCCACGTGGCCCAGGCTGTCGTTCACGAACTGGAAGCGGTCCACGTCCAGGAACAGCAGGGCGAAGGCGTAGGCCGGGTCCAGGCGGGAGCGAAGGATGGCGGCCTGCAGCCGCTCCAGGAAGAGGAAGCGGTTGGCCAGCCCGGTGAGCCCGTCGATGGCGGCGTCGTGGCGGATCTGCTCCTCGCCCATCTTCCGGTCGTTGACGTCGACGAGGGTGCCCGTGAGGCGCAGGGGCGTGCCGTCCTCGGACCGGAAGACCAGGCCGCGGCATGCCACCCAGACGTAGCTGCCGTCCTTGTGCTTCAGGCGGTGCTCGCAGTCCACCATGGGGCTCCGGCCCTCCAGGTGGGCCTCGATGGCCGCCTGGAGGAGTTCGCGGTCGTCGGGATGCACGCGGCCGAGCCACTCCTGGGCGCCGCTTCCCACCTCCGCCTCCGCGTAGCCGAGCATCTCCTTCCAGCGGGGCGAATAGTCGATCTCCTCGGTGCGCAGGTTCCAGTCCCAGAAGCCTTCGATGGCACCCCTGGCGGCGAGGGTGAAGCGGGCCTCGCTCTCCCTCAGGGCCTCCTGGGTGCGCTTGACCTGGGAGACGTCCTCCACCAGACCGTCCATGACCAGTTGCCCGTTGTGGGACGATCCGATGCTCTCGGTGAGGAGCACCCAGATCACTTCGCCGTCCATGCGCCGGAGCTTGAGCTCGGCCCGGTGGACGTGTCCGTGGTGGCGCATCTGATCGAGCAGCCTCACCCGGTCGTCGGCTCCGAGGAAGAGCTCCTGGAGCCTGACTCCCTGCGCCTCCAGAAGGCTCTGGAACCCGAGCATCCGGAGAAAGGCGGGGTTGGCCTCGAGGATCTGGCCGTCCGCCGTGGAGCGGAAGATGCCCACGTTGATCCGCTGGAGGAGGCCGTTCAATCGTCGTTCCAGCCGGGCGGACTGGGTCCTGGCCCTGGACCGGCCGATGAGGCCGAGGATCGTGGATTGGAGCCGGCGCAGGTAGCCCGGCGTCCGGAGGATGTAGTTGTCCAGCCCACGGCGCAGGGCCTCGACGGCTTCTCCCTCGCGGCTCGGGGTGGTCAAGAGGACCATGGGGCATTCCGGGTGGAGGCCCCTGATCTCCTCCACGAGCCCGCGGATCTTGGCCCAGGGGACGGAGCCATCCAGGATCACGACGTCGAAACCAGACTCCTCGAGGCTCTCGCGAAGTGCCTCCGGAGTCGCGGCAATCTTCAGATCGAGATCGGGGAAGTCTTCGGAGAGGGCCTTTTTCAGCGGGAGGCGGGCGCCAGCTTCGTGCGTCACCAGCAGGACCGCCAATTTCTCCACCCAACGCCTCCATGGGGCATGCCCGCGTCGGCCATCGGAGCAGGCCGATGACCGGTTGCGCCCCCGCACGCCGCTGCGAGGAACCTATCACAAACCCGAGGCGGCCACAACGGCAGTTTGCCCGCCGCGATGCAGGCGGGGACCGTGGGGCAAGCAGGAGGGGAAACAGAGAGGGCGGGCCGTGCGGCCCGCCCTCGGAAGCGCAGAGAAGCCCTTCGGACTACTCGGCCTCGGGAATCGTGGATCCGTTCGCCGAACGCGTCAGGCGCCGGCTGAGGAGCGATTGGAGGCGATCCATGTAGAGGTAGAAGACCGGGGTCACGAAGAGCGTCAGGAACTGGGAGAAGAGAAGGCCGCCGACCACGGCCAGCCCCAGGGGGCGGCGCGATTCGGCGCCGGCGCCCATGCCCAGGGCGATGGGGAGCGTGCCCATGAGGGCCGCCATGGTGGTCATCATGATGGGCCGGAAGCGGATGACGCAGGCCTCGTAGATGGCCTCGTCGGCGGGCTTGTTCTCCTTCCGCTGGGCCTCCAGGGCGAAGTCGATCATCATGATGCCGTTCTTCTTCACGAGGCCCACGAGCATGATGATGCCCACGAAGGCGTAGATGGAGAGGTCCACGCGGAAGATGAGCAGCGTCACGAGCGCGCCGAAGCCGGCGAAGGGGAGGGCCGAAAGGATCGTGAAGGGGTGAATGAAGCTCTCGTAGAGGATGCCCAGCACCAGGTAGATCACCAGGATCGCCAGCAGCAGCAGCCAGCCCAGGCCCTTGGTACTCGCCTGGAAGGCCTGCGCCGTGCCCTGGAGGCTCATGGTGAGGGTGGGAGGGACGATTCCCCTGGCCAGCTTCTGAACCGCGTCCACGGCGTTCCCGAGGGGGGTGCCGGGAGCGAGGTTGAAGGAGACCGTCACGGAGGGGATCTGGCCGGTGTGGTTGATGGAGAGTGGCCCCAGGTCACGCGTGATCTTGGCCACCGCGTCGAGGGGCACCACCTGCCCCGAGGAGGAGGGGACGTACAGCATGGAGAGGGCGGACGGATCCCTCTGGTAGCGGTCCTCCAGTTCGAGAATCACCTGGTAGGTGTTGTTGGGCGCGTAGATGTAGGAGATCTCGCGGGAACCATAGGCGTCGTAGAGCGTGTTCTCTATGGCCTGGGCCGTGACGCCGTAGGACGATGCCTTGTCCCGCTCGATATGCACCTCCACCTGGGGGTTCTTGATCTGCAGGTCGCTGGTGACGTCGATGAGGCCGGGCAGGGCCCTCATCTTGTTCTCCAGCTCGGTGGCCACGCCATAGAGCTCTTGAGTGTCGGAGCCCTGGAGCGTCACCTGGTAAAGGCTCTTGGAGAGGCGCCCGCCGATCTGGATGGGAGGCGGGTTCTGGATGAAGGCCATGATGCCCGGCACCGACATGAGCTGGCCTCGCATCCTGGCGATCTCCTGGTCCACGCTGAGCTTGCGCTCGGAGCGCGGCTTGAACCGGATGAAGCAGATGCCCTGGTTGGGGGCCAGGAAGCCGCGGCTCCCGGCCGTGGAGAAGAAGGCGTCCACGTCCGGATTGGCCTGGATGATGCGGTTGATGGCCTGCTGATGGCGGATCATGGCGTCGTAGGAGATGCCCTCCTTGGCCTGGGTGAAGACCATGGCGCGGCTGGCGTCCTCGCTGGGCAAGAAGCCCTTGGGGATGACCACGAAGAGCCAGCCCGTGAGCACCAGGACCACGGCCGAGAAGATCATCACCAGCCGCCGGTGGCCGATGGACCACTTGAGCCCGCGCTCGTACCAGCCGAGCATCCAGTTGAAGCCCCTCTCGGAGAGGTCGTAGATGCGGCCGTGGTGGACCTCCGACTGGTGTTTGAGAAAGCGGCTGGCCAGCATGGGCGTGAGGGTCAGCGAGACGAAGCCCGAGATGAGGATGGCCGAGCCGATGGTGACGGCGAACTCGTGGAACAGCCGCCCCACGATGCCCCCCATGAAGAGGACGGGAATGAAGACGGCCACCAGGGAGAAGGTCATGGTGAGGATCGTGAAGCCGATCTCCTTCGACCCCTCCAGGGAGGCCTCCAGGATGCCCTTCCCCATCTCCATGTGCCGGACGATGTTCTCGAGCATGACGATGGCGTCGTCCACCACGAAGCCTACCGCCAGGGTCAGGGCCATCAGCGAGAGGTTGTCCAGACTGTAGCCCAGCAGGTACATGAGGGCGAAGGTGCCCACCAGCGACATGGGCAGCGCCAGGCTGGGGATGATCGTGGCCGACACGTTCCGCAGGAAGAGGAAGATCACCAGGATGACCAGGATGAGGGTCAGCAGGAGGGTGAACTTCACGTCCGAGACGGACTGCTTGATGGAGGTCGATCGGTCGTACAGGGTGTGCAGCGTCACGGAGGCGGGGATCTGTTGCTCGAAGGTGGGGATCAGGTCCTTCACCGCCTGGGCCACCGCCACGGTGTTGGTCCCAGGCTGCCGCTGGATGGCCAGAACCACGGATCGCTGGTTGTGGGTGTGGTCGATGTACCAGGCGGAGGTCTTGTCGTTCTCCACGCTGTCGAGGACGTGGCCGAGGGCCTCGAGGCGCACGGGCTGGCCGTTCTGATAGGTCACGACGAGAGGCCGGAAGGCGGACGCGTCCTCGAGCTGGCCGCTGGCCTGCACCGTGTAGGAGACGTGGGGCCCGTAGAGCGTTCCCGTGGGCAGGTTGACGTTCCCGCTGGTGATGGCGTTGGCCACCTGGTCCAGGCTGATTCCCTTGTTGGCGAGTTTGTTGGGGTCCACCTGAACGCGGACGGCGTACTTCTGCGAACCGTAGACCTGCACCTGGGCCACGCCGCTCACCATGGAGATGCGCTGGGCCATGAGGGTCTCGCCGTAGTTGTCCACCTGACTCATGGGGAGGGTGGGTGAGGTCAGGGCGAGGTAGAGGATGGGCTGGTCCGCGGGGTTCACCTTTTGGTAGGAGGGCGGCGTCGGCATACCGGTCGGTAGCTGGCCCTGGGCCACCGAGATGGCCGACTGCACGTCCAGGGCCGCACCGTCCAGGCTCCGGTCGAGGGCGAACTGCAGGGTGATCGTGGTGGAGCCCTGGTAGCTCGTGGAGGTCATGGAGTCGATGCCCGCGATGGTGGAGAACTGCTTCTCCAGCGGCAGGGCCACGGCCGAGGCCATGGTCTCGGGGGTAGCGCCGGGCAGGGAGGCGCTCACCTGGATCGTAGGGAAGTCCACGTTGGGCAGGTCGTTGACGGGCAGGAGCCGGTATCCCGTGATGCCGAAGAGGAGGATGGCCAGCATGACGAGGGTCGTCATGACCGGCCGCTTGATGAAGAGCGCGGAGAGGTTCATGGCGTCTCCTCCGTGCGGAGGCCCTCGGGGGACCGGGCAGATTGGGGGGTTGGGCGCCGGAGGCCCACTCGCAGGAGCGCTCTCCAGAGGGCGATTCCTTGGTTTTCAGGCCCTGCAGGTCTCCGGGTCATCACTTCCCGCCTCCCGGCGCGGATGGGGTTCCCGCGCCTTGCGTGGGGGCGGGGCCGCTCTTGATCTCGACCTTCGCCCCGGGGAAGAGTCTGAGCTGGCCGTCGGTGACGACCTCCTCGCCGGCCTGGAGCCCCTTCTCGATGATGGCTTCGTCGTTTCGCCGCTGGCCCACCGTGACGGGCCGCATCTCGACGGTGCGATCGGGCTTGACCACGAAGAGGTAGGTGCCCTGCTGTCCCTCCTGGACCGCCTTCTCCGGGACCACGACGGCCCCCTTCTGCGTGCCCAGCGTCAGGGACACCTGGACGAAGGAACCCGGCCAGAGCGCCTTGTCCTCGTTGGGGAAGGTGGCCTTGAGCAGGATCATTCCGGTGTTGGGATCGACGGCGTTGTTGATGAGGCTCAATTCGCCCTGGAAGGTGGCGCCGCCGGAGGGCAGCACCGCCGAGACCTTCAGGGGCCCATCGGCCTGCTGGCGGCGGATCTCCGGCAGTTCGGATTCGGGGACCGAGAAGTTCACGTAGATTGGCGTGATCTGGTTGAGGACGAGAACGGGCACGTCGTTGGCCTTCATCACGTTGCCGAGTTGGACGAGGAGGTTGCTCGTGCGTCCCGGAATGGGAGCGCGGACCGTGCAGTAGGCGAGGTTCAGCCGCGCCGTCTGCACCGCCGCCTCGTCGGCCTGAACGGACGACCGGAGGGCGCCCGCGGAAGCCGCGGCGTCGTCGTACTGCTGCGCGGTGACGTAGTCCTTCTTCACGAGATCCGCGTAGCGCTTGGCCTGGGCTTCGGCGCTCACCAGCTGGGCCTTGTCCCTCGCCAGAATCCCCTGGGCCTGCTGGAGGGCCGCCTCGTAGGGACGGGGATCGATGACGAACAGAACATCGCCCTTCTTGACGTCCTGGCCTTCCTTGATGGCGACCCGGGTGATCTCACCTCCCACGAGGGGCTTGATGTTGACCGAGTTGTAGGCCTCCACGGTGCCGATGGCGCTGAGGACGATGGGCACGTCCTTGTGCACGGACTCGGCCGCCGTGACGGGGGCCGGAGGCATGCCGCCCTTCTTCTGCCCGCCCCCGCAGGCGGAGAGGATCGCTAGGGCGAGGACGGTGGCGGAGGCGGCGGCCAAGCGGCGGCCGCGCATGGGGGAGGCGAGGAAACGAGAGTTGGCGACGGGGCGTCTCATGGCTTTTTGTCCTTCTCCACCGCAACGGGGGCGGCCAATTCGCTGTGCTGGTCGGCAACGGTGAGGGTCCCGGTATCGTGCGCGAGCTGCGCGAGGGACATGTACCAGTTCACGTCGGCCTGGACGCGCTGGGCCCTGGCGCTGGCGAGGGCGCTCTGGGCGGACAGGAGGTCGAGGATGCTGCCCACGCCCGCCTTGTAGCGGCCCAGGGCCACGTCGTGGGACTCGGTGGCGCTTTCGAGCAGGTCGTGGCTCGTCTTGACCTGTTGCCGGGCGGTGCGGAGCTGGTAGTAGCTCGACCACACCTGAAAGGTGACCTCCTGCTGGAGGCTCGATAGGCTCGCGTTGGCCGCGTCTTCGTCGGCCTTGGCCTGGATGACGTTGTACTGCTGGGTGAAGCCGGTGAAGAGGGGGATGCTCAGTACGACGCCGAGGTTATAGGTGTTCCCGAAGGCGCTCTTGCTGTCGTAGTAGATCCGGCCCAGGCTCGCGCTTCCGTTCAGGGAGGGACGGCCTTCGGCCTTGACGGTACGGACGTGGGCGGCCGCCTTCTCCGCCAGCGCGCGCGCCGCGGAGAGGTCGGGGCGGTTGGCCTCGGCCTGGGCGAGGAACTTGTCCACCGCCTGGAAGGCCTGGTCGGTCTTGGGCTCCTTGGACGGGATCCCCACGTCGTACGGAGTGTTGGCGGGAAGCCCCATGGCCGTCGCCAGGGCGCCGCGGGTGGTCTGGATCTGTCCCTCCAGCCCGTCCAGGATCAGCTGCGCCTGGGCCAGGCTCGTCTTGGCCTGGAGGACGTCGGCGATGGTGGCCACTCCCGCCTTGTGCATGGCCTGGGCGGCGTCGAGGTTGGTCTGGGCCTCCTTGACGGTCTCCTCCTGGGCGTTGTAGAGGGCCTTGGCGGCCACGTATTGGTAGTAGGCCTGCTCCACGGCCAGGGTCACGTTCTGGAGCATGGCGTTGTGACTGAAATCGGCGGAGATGAGAGCCTGCCGCTTCTCGTCCACGGCCGCCGCCTGCCCGCCGAAGTTGTAGAGGAGCCAGTTGAGGGAGAGCTGGGGTTCGTAGCTGCGCTGGTAGTAGGAGATCTTGCCGTTCGCGAAAGCTCCCTCGGCCCGGTCGTAGTTGGCCTGGGCCGAGACCTGCGGGTAGTAGTTGCCCTTCTGGCTGCCGTAGGCCGCCGCGGCCGAGCGCGCCTGAGCCCACGCCTCGGCGGTCAGGGGGCTGTTTCGCAGGGCGATGTCCACCACGTCCAGGAGCGTGAGGTTCTGGCTCCTTGCGAGAATCTCCTGCGGTATGGCCGGCGTCGGTGCGGCGGCCGGCGGAGGCGCCTGCGAGATCTTGGCGGGCGGGCTCCAGGGCTTGTCGGGAGAGGGCGAGGTGGCCGGGACCCCGTACACCTTGGGGGGGTTGTGCACGCAGCCGGCCAGGACGGCCAGGCCCAGAGAGAGGAGCGCTCCGGTCAAGCGGCTTCGCGAGGTCATGGCCGACTCCCCAGCGGTGCGCGGCTTCGCGGATCGGAGGCGCCCGCCAAGAGGCCGTGGAGAAAGAGCTCGATGATCAACCGAGCGTCCTCCTCCAGGGGCCCCGGTTTTTCTTCCCACAATCGCTGTCCAATCATGGCGATATTGGCCTCCATCAACATGGCCGCCACCTTCGTGGCGTCCAAGGGCTTGAAAAGGTGCTCCCCAATTCCGTCGCGGATGCAATCCGCAATCTTGTCCACCATGACCCGATAGGGGTCGCTGCGCTGGCGCTTGAGCCTGGATTTCGCGGACTGGCGCTGCCAGAGCAGGACCCTGTAGAACTCTCTGTGCTCATCGAAGTAGCCGAGGTGCCTCTCCACGAGCCGGTTCAGCCTTTCGTGGGGGGGGAGCGGCCCCTCCAGCAAGGCCAGCAGCTCCTTTCGGAGCGGTTCGAGGCTGGACTCCTTGACCGACTCGAGAAGGTCGCTCTTGTCCTTGAAATAGGTGTAGAGGGTCCCCTTGGCCACGCCCGCCTCGGCGGCCACGTTCTCCATCGTGAGGCCCGCATCGCCCTTCTGGGTAAGGACGCGGAGGACCCCATCGTGGATGGCGTCGCGGGTCAGTTGCTCCCATCGGCTGCGTCGCTCGCTCTTGGCCCGGATGCACGGTTTCGATTTCACGGAGACTTCCCTTGCCTTCCCCGGTCGACCGGTCGGTCACCAGTTGAACCAGCTGGTCATAGTACGCACTTTCAAGTCATGCGTCAAGTGGTGAAACAACGCAAGAGAGGTTCGTATTGCCCGTGCGCCACGGCCTCAGAGGATGTACTTGCTCAGGTCCTGGTTGCCCGCCAGCTCCCGCAGGCACTCGTCGATGTAGGGTCTGTCGATGGTCACCTTGGTGCCCCCCAGATCGGGCGCGTTGAAGGAGATCTCGTCCATGATGCGCTCCAGGACGGTGTGAAGTCGGCGGGCGCCGATGTTCTCGAGCTGATCGTTGATGGCGCTGGCGTACTCCGCCATGGCCAGAACGGCGTCGTCGGTGAAGACCACCTCCACCCCCTCCGTGGCGAGGAGCGCGGTGTACTGAAGGACGAGGGCGTTCTCCGGCTCGCGCAGGATCCGCACGAAGTCGTCCTTGCCCAGGGAGGTGAGCTCCACCCGGATGGGGAAGCGCCCCTGGAGTTCGGGCAGCAGGTCGCTGGGTTTGGTCATGTGGAAGGCGCCGGCGGCGATGAAGAGGATGTGGTCGGTGCGGACCAGGCCGTAGCGGGTGTTGACGCGCGTTCCCTCCACGATGGGCAGGAGGTCCCGCTGGACGCCTTCCCGGCTGACGTCGGGGCCGTGGCCGCCCGAGCTGCGGCCGGCCACCTTGTCGATCTCGTCCAGGAAGATGATGCCGTGCTGTTCGGCCCGCTCCACGGCCTCCCTCGCGATCTCGTCCTTGTCGATGAGCTTCTCCTCCTCCTCGCGGGCGATCAGGTCGAGGGCCTCCGGCACCTTGACCTTGCGGGTCTTGCGCCGCCCTCCCATGAGGCCGGGGAGGAGGTCGTTGAGGTTGAATCCCATCTCCTCCATGCCCGCCGGAGTGAAGACGCGCATGGAGGCTCCCCCCTCGGCCACCTCCACGTCCACCGTCTTGTCGTTCATGCGGCCGGCTCTCAGCCATTCGCGCATGCGCTCCCGAGAGCCCGTGACGCTCGCGGTGGCCGGGGGCGGCTCCCAAGCCTGGGCGCCTTCCTCCTGCTGGGGCGCCTGGCCGGGCGTGTAGACGGGCGCCGGTGGGAGGAGGAGATCCAGCACCCGCTCCTCGGCGGCCTCGCGGGCCTTCTCCTGCACCGAGGCCGCCTTCTCGGCCCGCACCAGGTTGTAGGCGATCTCCGCCAGGTCGCGGATCATGGACTCCACGTCCCGCCCGACGTAGCCCACCTCGGTGAACTTGCTGGCCTCGATCTTCAGGAAGGGCGACGCGGTGAGCTTGGCCAGGCGGCGGGCGATCTCGGTCTTCCCGACGCCCGTGGGCCCGATCATGATGATGTTCTTGGGCGCCACCTCGTCCTTCAGTTCCGGCGGAACCAGCTGGCGGCGCACTCGGTTGCGCAGGGCCACGGCGACGGAGCGCTTGGCCTGCTTCTGGCCGATGATGAACTTGTCCAGCTCCTCCACGATCCGCTTGGGGGTCAGCGGATCTTCGAGCCGGTTGTAGAGCGATCCTGGTTCTGTCTTGATCATGATTTCTCCAGCGAACGATCGGACATGGGGGACGGGAGGCGTAGGCGATGGGGAGAATGAGCGATTAAGCCATTGGGCGATTAAGCCATTGAGCGATTAAGCGATTAAGCGATTAAGCTGTTGGGCTGGGAAAGAGACGGGCGATTGAACGATCCGTGGACCGCCTCTTCGCCCCGTCGCCCCAACGTTTCACCGCTCCTCTCCCGTGGCCGCTCATCCTCCCTCGCCCAGCTCCAGCACCGTCACGTTCTGGTTCGTATAGATGCAGATCTCACCGGCGAGCTTGAGGCACTCCTCCGCGATCTGGCGCGCGCTGAGAGGCGTGTGGCCGAGCAGGGCGCGGGCCGCGGCCAGGGCGTAGGGGCCTCCCGAGCCCGTGGCCAGGACGCCGTCGTCCGAGGCGATGAGCTCCCCGCTGCCCGAGAGGAGAAACTGGTGCTCCCGGTCGGCCACGATCAGGACCGCCTCGAGCCGCCGCAGGGCGCGGTCCATCCGCCACTCCTTGACCAGCTCCACCGACGCCCTTTCCAGGTTGCCGTTGTACTCCTCGAGCTTGGCCTCGAAGCGGGCGAAGAGGGCGAAGGCGTCCGCGACGCCACCGGCGAAGCCCGCCAGCACTTGGTCGTGATACAGCTTTCGGACCTTCTTTGCCGTGTGTTTGATCACCGTCTGGCCGAGCGTGACCTGGCCGTCGGAGGCCATGGCCACCGCCCCGTTTCGCGCCACGCAGATGATCGTCGTCGCATGAACCTGTTCCACAGTCACCTCCAGACATCCACAACAATAGCCTATTTCATCCACGAAGGGGATACGGGAAGAAGCCCCTCCTTTCGGAGCCCCCCAGCCCGTGGCGCGTCGGCGCGGCACGCGCGAAGGACTCCGCCAGACCTCCTATACGCCTCCCGCGGGAACAAGGTTGCCGGGCCCCAAGGGGGCCTGGACAAAACGGGGGCGCTCAGGCGTTAGAATGAATCTGGCGGCCGTTCGGCCGGCGGGAGCGCCTTGGATGGATAGACCCAGCGTGATCGTGACCTACAGGACGGATGAGGCGGAGAGGAGCCTCGTGGAGGAGCGCTTGGGGCGCCTGGTCCGCCTGGGCTTCCTGAAGGATCTTCCCAGGGAGGAGCGCGCCTCCCTCCTGGCCCGTGCGGAGGTCGCGATCGCTTGGTTTCCGCAGCGCGAATTCCCCGAAGAATCGTGGTCGCAACTGGGCGGACTTCGCCTGTTGCAGCTCGTCTCGGCGGGAGTGGACCACCTCCCCTTCGCGCGGCTGCCCGCCGGGCTGCGCATCGCCGCCAACGTCGGCGCCTACGCGGAGCCCATGGCGGAGCACGTGCTCGCCATGATCCTGGGCGTCTATAAGAACCTCTGCTCCCGCCACGCGGCCCTGGCGATGGGGAGCTTCGAGCAGCACCTGCCCAACCGGATGCTGAAGGGGAGCAGCTGCGGCATCCTGGGATACGGGGGCATCGGGCGGGCCGCGGCGCGCCTGCTCAAACCGTTCGGGGTGTGCATCCTGGGCGTCAACAGCACGGGCCGAGGCGATGGGGTTGCGGACTTCTGTGGAACCCTGGAGGATCTGGAGCGGGTGCTCGGCGAATCGGACATCGTGGTTGTCGCCCTACCCCTGACCCGCACAACCGCCGGTCTCATCGGCCGGAGGGAGCTCTCGCTCATGAAGGAGGATGGCCTCCTGGTGAACGTGGCGAGGGGCGAGATCGTCGATCAGCGCGCCCTCTACGCCCACCTGACCGCGCACCCAGCCTTCACAGCGGCCATCGACGCCTGGTGGGTGGAGCCCCAGCGCCAGGGACGGTTCGAGCTGGAGCATCCCTTTTTCGATCTCCCCAACGTGCTGGGCTCCCCGCACAATTCGGGCATCGTGCCCGGAGCCCTGCTGGACGGACTGCGCCGGGCCGTGGAGAACGTGGAGCGCTTCCTGGGCGGCGAGGAGCCGCGCGGCGTGGTTCGGAGGGAGGAGTACCTGGATCCGGAAAGCCGGAAGGACGGATAGCGGAGAGGGCGGCCGCGGTGCGCCCGTGATTTGCCCCTGGCGAGGCAGATGCCCATGAAAGGAGCATGACCATGCGAGCTTTCGAGATCCAATCCCAATTCGGCTTGGACAACCTGAGGCTGGCCGAGCGTCCCGACCCCTCGCCCGGCCCCTCAGAGGTGCTCGTCGGCGTGAGGGCCTGCTCTCTCAATTACCGGGACCTGATGACCGTCCTTGGCACCTACAACCCCAAGCAGAAATTGCCGCTGGTGCCCTGTTCCGACGGGGCCGGCGAGGTCCTGGCCGTGGGGTCCGGGGTGCGCCGATTCAAACCCGGCGACCGCGTGGCGAGCACCTTCTCGCAGACGTGGCTGGCCGGCCCGCCCAGCGGGGCGGCCCGCAAGGGCACTCTGGGAGGACCGATGGACGGGATGCTGCGCGAGCTGGCCGTGCTCTCCGAGGAGGGGCTCGTCGCGCTTCCGGGCCACCTCACCTTCGAGGAGGGGGCCTGCCTGCCCTGCGCGGGCCTCACCGCGTGGAACGCCCTATTCGGCGAGGTGCCCCTCAAGCCGGGGGACAGCGTCCTCGTGGAGGGGACGGGCGGGGTCTCCATCTTCGCCCTCCAGTTCGCCCGGATGGCGGGCGCCCGGGTCATCGTGACCTCGTCGAGCGACGAGAAGCTCGCACGCGCCAAGGAGCTCGGAGCCTGGGCCACCATCAACTACGCCTGGGAGCCCGAGTGGGACCGCGGCGTGATGGAGCTGACGGGCGGCGAAGGGGTGGACCACGTGGTCGAGGTGGGCGGAGCCGGTACCTTCGAGAAAGCCCTCAAGGCGGTGCGCATCGGAGGGTCCGTCAGCGTCATCGGCGTTCTCTCGGGCGCCAAGACGGAGGTGGCCCTCACGTTGATCCTCATGAAGAGCGTGCGCCTGCGCGGCCTCTTCGTGGGCAGCCGGGCCCTCTTCGAGGAGATGAACCGCGCCGTGGGCGAGCACCGCCTCAAGCCCGTCGTGGACAAGGTCTTCCCCTTCGAGCAGGCGGGGGAGGCCTTCCGCCTCATGCAGAAGGGCGGGCACTTCGGAAAGATCGTGGTGGGGGTGGGAAAGTAGGAAGGGGTCAGGAAGTGAGGAAGAAAGCGGAGATGATCCCATGAGAACTCGATCCCTCGGAACGAAGGGCCCCGTGGTCTCGGCCATGGGGCTGGGCTGCATGAGCATGTCGCAGGCCTACGGAACGCGGAACGATGACGAGTCCAGGAAGACCTTGCAGAGGGCGCTCGATCTGGGCGTCACCTTTCTGGACACGGCCGACGTCTACGGCGAAGGTCACAACGAGAGCCTCGTGGGCGCGGCCATCCAGGGCAGGCGGGGGGAGGTCTTCCTCGCCACCAAGTGCGGCATCCTCTTCGGCGAGAGGGGAAGGGGCCTGGACGGCAGCCCGGCCTACATCCGCCAGGCCTGCGAGGCGAGCCTGAAGCGGCTGGGCACGGACGTGATCGATCTCTACTACCTGCACCGGAAGGACCCCAAGACGCCCATCGAGGAATCGGCGGGGGCCCTGGCGACCCTCGTGAAGGAGGGCAAGGTCCGCCACGTAGGCCTCTCCGAGGTGGCGCCCGCCACCCTGAAGCGTGCCCACGCGGTGCATCCCATCACGGCGGTCCAGTCGGAGTACTCCCTCTGGTACCGGGAGCCGGAGCACGGCATTCTACCGGCCTGCCGCGAGCTGGGCGTGGGCTTCGTGCCGTTCAGTCCGCTGGGGAGGGGGTTCCTGGCGGGCGCGAGCGTGCGGAGCGACACCTTGGCTGAGGGAGACATGCGCCTCGGCCTGCCGCGCTTCCAGGGGGAGAACCTGGATCGCAACGAGCGGCTGCGTGAAGCGCTCGCGGAGATCGCCGCGGGCAGGGGCCAGACGCCGGCCCAACTGGCCCTGGCGTGGGTGCTGGCCCAGGGCGAGACGGTGGTCCCCATTCCCGGCACGAAGCGCGTGCGCTACCTCGAAGAGAACGCCGCGGCCTCCGCGCTGGATGCCCGGACCCTGGCCGCCATCGAGGCCGCCCTTGCGGCCAACCCTCCGAGCGGCGAGCGCTATTCGCCCGACATGATGGCCTGGGTGGACCGGGGATGAGAGCCGCGAAACCCGTGTAGGCCGGACACCTCGCTCTCCAGGATGTCCCAGAAGCAGCTCACGCGGCTCCCAGCAGGAGCTTGATCGCGGTGGCCAGCACGGCCAGGGCGAAGGCGAACTTGATGACCCGCTCGCCCCCGCGCACGCTCACGGTAGCGCCGAGCCACGCCCCCGCGGCGTTGCCCGCGGCCAGGACGAGGCCCGCCACCCAGCGAACGTCCCCCAGGACGGCGAAGACGGCCAGCGAAGGGATCATGTAGAGACCGATGATGAAGACCTTGTGCATGTTCACGCGCACCAGATCGAGCGCGAGCAGACCCTGAAGCAGCGCCATGAGAATGAACCCCACGCCCGCCTGGACGAACCCGCCGTAAAGGCCCACCGCCACCATGGCCAAGTGGGCGGCCGCCGGGTGGGGGACGCGGTGTGCTCCCTCCCCCTTGTTGCCCCTCTTGGGGCGCAGGACCTCCACCAGCACCCCGATCATGACGAGGGCCAGCAATCGCTTGAACCAGAGGGGGCTGATGGTGGCGGCGGCCACCGCGCCCAGGACGGCCCCTGGCAGCGTGCAGAGTCCGAGGGTGAGGCTCAGCTTGAAATCGGAGAACCCCTTCTTGCGAAAGGACGCGACCGCCGAGATGTTCTGACCGAGAAGCGCGATGCGGTTCGTTCCGTTGGCCACGGCCGGGCTCATGCCCATGAAGATCATGAAGGGGAGGGTCAGCAGGGACCCGCCTCCGGCCAGGACGTTGAGAACGCCCGTCAGCAGGCCGAGCAGGGCCAGAAGCTCGTACTGCCACAGATGCATGGTTCCCCCCTCTCCCCGTGTCCAAGGAACGCGAAAAGGGAGGGGCTTCAGCCCCTCCCTCGGGAGTGTAGCACCGAAAGTAGAAGCCGGCGTATCGCCCTCTGGGGGGCGCTCCTACCGGACCTCGTACTGCTTCCGGCCCTCGATGTAGAGGTCGCCTCCGTGGCAGTCGGTGACCACCACGAGGGGCATGTCCTCCACCTCGAGCCGGCGTACCGCCTCGGGGCCCAGGTCCTCGTAGGCGATGATGTCGCACTTCTTGATGCACTTGGCGATGAGAGCCGCGGCGCCGCCCGTGGCGCCCAGGTACACCACCTTGTGCCTGGCCATGGCCTCCTTCACGGCATCGTTCCGCTTCCCCTTGGCGATCATGCCCTTCATGCCGATCTCCATGAGGCGAGGGGCGTAGGGGTCCATGCGGTAGGCCGTGGTGGGGCCCGCGGAGCCGATGACGTTGCCCGGCTTGGTGGGACTGGGGCCCACGTAATAGACGAGGCTCCCCTTGATGTCGAAGGGCAGGGGCTGGCCCTTGTCGAGGCCTTCGACCATCCTCTTGTGGGCGGCGTCGCGCGCCGTGTATATGGTCCCCGAAAGGCGGACGCTGTCACCGATGCGGAGCTTCTGGACGTCGGCGTCGGTGAGGGGCGTCTTCAGAATGTATTCAGCCATGATCCCCTCCTCACAGTTCCACTTCGCCGTGGCGGTCGGCGTGGCAGTTCACGTTCACGGCGACCGGCAGAGCCACCAGGTGGCAGGGGTGCACTTCGATGTTGACCCCCAGCACCGTCACCGTGCCGCCGTAACCCATGGGGCCGATGCCCAGCTTGTTGAGGCTCTCCTTCAGTTCGTCCTCCAGCGCGGCGTAGAAGGGGTCCGGGTTCCGGTGGAAGGGCGAGCGCATGGCAGCCTTCTTGGAGAGGATGCAGGACTTCTCGAAGGTGCCGCCCAGCCCCACGCCGATGACGAGCGGCGGGCAGGCGTTGGCGCCGCCGGCGGAGACCGTCTCCAGGACGAACTTCTTCACCCCCTCCAGGCCGTCGGCGGGCTTGAGCATGGCCTGCTTGGACATGTTCTCGCTGCCGCCGCCCTTGGCTCCGAAGGTGAGGCGGATCTTGTCCCCGGGCACCACCTCGTAGTGGATGACCGCCGGGGTGTTGTCCCCCGTGTTCTTGCGCTGGATGGGGTCGTTCAGGATGGACTTGCGCAGGTAGCCGTCGGAGTAGGCCTTCCGGATGCCGGCGTTGATGGCGTCCGTGAGGTTGCCCTCCACGTGCACGTCCTGACCGACCTCCGCGAAGACCACGGCGAAGCCCGTGTCCTGGCAGTAGGGGACGCACTCCTCCCGGGCGATGCGCGCGTTCTTCTGAATCTGGCGGATGACCTCCCGGCCCGCCTCCGACTTCTCCGCCGCGAGGGCCTCGTCGAAGGCTCGGAGCATCTCCGGGCCGATGTCGTAGTTGGCGTTGACGGCCACCTTGGCCAGGGCCTCGGTGACCTCTTCGGCTTTGACTGTCCTCATTTCTTATCCCCCGACAAGAAGGGGGTCCGATCCATCAGGCCCCCGAGCGTCCGATGATACCCCCACGCCCATCCGGTGGCAAGGCGCTGAGCCGTCCCCTCTTGTCCCCGATCGTGCTATAGTAACCCCTCGGTTGGGCGAACTCCCGGCGCGGACGCGGGCGGGGTCGCCCGGGGGCGGAACCACAAAGCACGAAAGGAGACATGCACATGCTGAAAAAGATCGGTCTCATCGGCGGTGGCTACATCGGCGGCGTTCTCACGCAGGAGATCGCCCAGCGGAGGCTCGCGCGCGAGGTGGGGTTGGTGGACCCGGCGCCCATGCCGAACCCGAACGATCCCCCGGAGCGCCAGGAGGTCATCAAAAAGCAGTCCGTGTCGATCGGGAAGTGCCTGGACATCGCCGAGGGCCTGCCCACCATTCGCAAGGACATCAAGCTCGTCGGCTCCAAGGACTACTCCGCCATCGAGGGCGCGGACCTGATCATCAACACCGCCGGCGTTCCCCGCAAGGCCCGACCGGACGGGACATTCCCCAGCCGCGAGGAACTCCTCACCATCAACCTCAAGGTTACCATCGAGGTGGCCAAGGGCATCCAGAAGTACTGCCCGAACGCGATGGTCATCTCCATCGCCAACCCGCTCGACGCCATCGTCTACACCCTCGACAAGCGCCTCACGCCCAAGAAGAACATGCTCTTCGGCATGGCCGGCGTCCTCGACTCCGAGCGCTATTGCTACTTCGTCGCCGAGGCGGCCAAGGTGTCGGTTGAGAACGTCAACGCCATGGTCCTCGGCGGCCACGGCGACGACATGGTGCCGGTGCGCAGCTCCTGCCAGATCGCCGGCATCCCGGTCACCAAGTTCCTCGACGCCGACACCCTGGCAAAGATCGAAACGCGCACCCGCAAGGCGGGCGGCGAGGTCGTGGGCCTGCTCGGCTTCGGCTCCGCGTTCGTGTCGCCGGCCTGGTCGGCGCTCGAGATGGCCGAGGCGGTGATCTTCGACAAGCGCAAGATCCTGCCGGTGTGCGCCAAGCTGGAGGGCGAGTACGGCGTCAAGGGGCTGTTCGTCGGCGTGCCGGCGATCGTCGGCAAGAACGGCATCGAGAAGGTCATCGAACTCGACCTCACCGAAGAGGAGAAGGCCGCGCTGGTCAAGTCGGTCGCCGGGGTCAAGAAGACCTGCGACGAAGTCGACGCCATGCTCAAGAGCCTGTGAGCCGTCGCCTCGGAATTCGCGTGTCCAGGGCTCCCCGCCGAGGCGGGGAGCCCTTTCCTTACCCGGAGGGACTCATGAGGAGGAAAAAGGTCGCCGCGGCGGTTCTCGCCTGCCTGACGCTGGCGGTCTGCGCGCTCGGGGCGAGGGCGCAGGATGCCGCCCAGGTCGAAGAGCTGCTCAAGCCGGTCACGGCGGCGAAGTATCCCGGCGCGGACGCGGTGGCGGTCCTCGACGAGACGCACGTGGACGTGGAGGAGTCGGGACTCAGCCACGTCAATCGGACGCTGCTCATCAAGGTCCTGACCGAGAAGGGGGCGGCCGAGTTCGCCACCCTGCGCTTCGACTACGACCCCGCCTCCTCCGTGGCCGAGATCAAGAAGCTGACGGTCTTCCGGGCGGACGGGAGCGTCCAGGAGGTGCCCCCCTCCAGGATCTACGATCTTCCCCAGCCCCAGTTCATGATCTACTGGGACCCGCGGATGAAGGTGGCCTCCGTGCCCAAGCTCGACCCCGGCGACGCGGTGGAGATCGAGACCTACTCCAAGGGCTTCGTCATCGCCTATCTGAATGACCCGGCTCAGCCCGGGGACGAGAAGTACATCCCTCCCATGCGGGGCCACTACTACGACGTCGTGCTCTTCCAGGGGAGCCTGCCCATAGTCAGGAAGAGCTACACCATCGTGCTGCCCAAGGACAAGCCGATCCAGGCCGAGGTCTTCCACGGCGAGCTGGGAAGCGCGACCTCCTTCGGGGAGAAGAGCCTGACCTACACCTGGTGGAAGGAGAACGTGCCCGCCGCCAAGCGCGAGCCGCGCATGGTGGACGACCAGGACGCCTTCCCGAAGCTGGTTTTGGCCACGGTGAAGGACTGGCCGGAGAAGTCCCGCTGGTTCTACACGGTGAACGAGGACGCCCACGCCTTCGCCTACAACGACGCCATCAAGGCCAAGGTGGAGGAGATCACGCGGGGCCTGATGACCGACGACGAGAAGCGCTTCGCCATCCTCGCCTGGGTGGCGCGCCAGATCCGCTACAGCGGAATCTCCATGGGCAAGGGGGAGGGCTACACCCTGCACCCGGGCATCATGACCTTCAATGACCGATGCGGGGTCTGCAAGGACATCGCCGGCATGTGCATCACCATGTTCCGCGCGGCCGGTTTCACGCACACCTACCCCGCCATGACCATGGTGGGCGCCAAGGTGGAGAAGATCGCGGCCGACCAGTTTGACCACTGCGTCGTTGCCACGGAGGTGGCGCCGAACCGGTACAAGCTCTACGACCCCACGTGGTGCCCCTTCAGCCGGGAGATCTGGTCCTCGGCGGAGAAGCCGCAGAACTACCTCATCGGCTCTCCCCGGGGGGAGGATCTCATGGAGACGCCGCCGGCCCCGGCCAGCGACAACTTCATCCTGATCGAGTCGGACGGCACTCTCAACGAGCAGGGGAACCTCGCGGGCACCCTGACCATCACGGGCGGCCACTACAGCGAGACCAACCTGGCCTGGGCCGTGGTGAACAGCCCCGCGAGCGAGGTGAGGAGCGTCTTCGAGCAGTGGGTCGCCCGCATTTCGCCGAGGGCCCGACTCACCAGCTACCGCACGACGGACCCCGTCGAGGTGACGAAGCCCTTTTCGATCACCCTCACCTACAGCGTTCCCGGCTACGCCATGGTGGCCGGCGGGCGCATGGTCTTCGTGCCTCCCATGGCCCACGGCATCCTCGACAGCCCGAGGATGACGGACTTCATGGGCGCGGTGAAGGGCGACAAGCGGAGCTACGGCATCTACCTGCGGGCGACCCGCGACTTCACCTTTCGGGAGACCCTGACGCTACCGAAGGGGTACTCCCTCACCGGTGCGCCCGGCTACGCGAAGGTGGACGGCCCGGCGGCCGGCTTTTCCGCGTCAGCCTCCATGCGTTCGGACCGGCTTCAATTCAACGAAAACCTGGTCATCAAGCAGAAGATCATCTCCGCCGGCGAGTACCAAAACCTCAAGTCCGCGGTGGATGCTTTTCGGGCGGCCGAGCAGGCGCCGGTGGTGGTGGGGAAATGAGGGAGCTGAAGAGCTGGGGATCTGGAGAGCTGGAGAGGGCCATGAGAAGGGCGGCTAGGGGGATGGCGGGCCTCGTGTTGGCGGTGGCCGCGCTGCCGGTCCTGGCGGCGGGGCTTCCGCCGCAATACGCCGGAACCCCCACCGCCAAGGACTATCCGCGCGCCGACGTGCTCGTCCTCTCAGAGAGCCGCGACTTCACCCTTCTGCCCGACGGGCGCCAGGTCGAGAAGGTCCGGCGCGTGGAAAAGATCCTCACCTACCAGGGGATGGACGAGACGGGCGACCCGAAGGTCACCTTCAACAAGAGGGAGCAGGAGCTCTCCATCGAACGCTGCCGGACCTACACCGCCGATGGACTGATCGTGGACGCCAAGGCCAACTCCTTCAACGAGATGACCCCCTTCGAGCTGGAGAGGGCTCCGGCCTATACGGACTGGCGCCAGATGGTCATCACCAAGGTGGGGCTGGATCTCAACTGCGTCGTTGAGCTGGAGTACACCCTCACGGACAAGCGCCCCTGGCGCCGGTATCTGGAGGGGGTGGAGCGGTTCGAGGACCAGGACCCGGCCCTGGAGAGGAGCGTCTCGGTGACCGTGCCGGAAGGCAGGGCCTTGCATTACCGGCTCTTCAGCGCCCTGGCAGAGCCTGTGGTGACCCGGGCGGGTGACGCCGTGACCACCACCTGGACCCTGGGCAACGTCCCCCTGGCGCCCCCGGATGAGCTGGGGCCGCAGGAGAGAAACTTCCTGCCCACCCTGATTTTCACAACCTGTCCGGGCTGGAAGCAGGAGTCATCGGCCATCGGCGGGCTGGTGGCCAAGGCGGAGGGGGTCACCTCACTCCAGCTCAAGAAAAAGGAGGAGTCTCTCCTGACGGGGGTCGCAAGCTCCTTCGAGAAGATCGAGGCGCTCCACGACTACGTGGCCGAGGACATCAACACCGTGCGCTGGCCGCTGGCGGACTTCGATTTCGTCCCCCGCGGCGCCGCCGAGGTCTACGACTCGGGCTACGGCAACGCGCTGGACAAAGGCGTCCTCCTCTGCGCCATGCTCAAGAGCGCTGGGATCGGGGCGGCAATTTCGGCGGGAAGGCAGACGGTGCAAGGCGGGCTCGATCCCGACGCGGTTCCATGCATGGCTCAGATGGACACGGTGCTCGTCCGGGTCGAGGGCCCCGGAGGCCCCCTCTGGCTCGACCCCACGGCGAGCCTGTCGCAACGATCGCAGCGGGACTTCGCCGGGTTCAAAGGCCTGCCCCTCCTGGGTGGCTCGGATGATCTGCAAACCATGACCCCCGTCGGTGGGACCGATTTGCTCGAGGCCGACCTCGAAGCGGCCGCCGGTGCCGACCTGTCGCTGGAGGGCGGCGGCCTAGTCACCCTGGCGGGCCGCTACAGCCCCTTTTACGCGGTCCAAGGCGACGAGAAGGCGCAGAGGGCCTGCCTGGCCGCCTTCGTGGAAGGGCTCCTTCCGGGGAGCGCGCTGACGGACTGCACGGTAGTGAGGCTGGAGCCGCAACAGTGCGTCTTCCGTATCCTCTTCAAGGCGCCGGCCCCGAAGGTCGAGGCGGGCATCCGTGCGATCTCCACGGGGCTGCCGGGAGAATCACTGCTGGCCCGGTTCCCGGCGAGCTACCTCGGGGAAAGGACGATTCCCCTGGTGCTGGCGGGCAGCGGAAAGGAGCACCTCGTGCTGCGCATCACCCTCCCCGAGGGAGCCAAACCCCTCTATCTGCCGGGCGAGCTGAAGCTCTCCAACGCAGCGGGAAGCTTCTCCCAGAGCTGGGGGGCCGACGGGAGGATTCTGACCATGGACGCCGCGGCGGAGATCCCTGGAAGGATCATCCAGCCCAAGAATTACGAGGCCTGGAGGGATCTCTTCGGGACCGCCAACGCCCAGGCCGAGCGGTGGGTGCTGTTTGGAAGTGAGGAAGTGAGGAAGTGAGGAAGACGGCTCCATGGGCCGTGTGCTTCCTCTCGTCGATCATCCCTCATCCGCGTGGCCGGAGGATGAGATGGCAGAGAAGGACGGGGCAGTGACGAAGGGACCCGGCGGGACGGCGGCGTGAGCGGCCCCTGGCTCTATCCGCTCCTGTTCGGCGTGGGCCTCTTCGCGGGCATGGTGGATTCGGTGGCCGGCGGGGGCGGGCTCATCACCATCCCTGCCTTCCTGGCCATGGGGCTCTCTCCCCAGGACGCCCTCGGCACCAACAAGCTCCAGGCCTGCTTCGGTTCCGGCAGCGCCACCTTCCACTTCGCGAGGGCCAAGGAGCTGGATCTCAAGACCTGCGGGCGAGGGATCCTCTTCACCGCCCTGGGCGCGGCCCTCGGGACCCTGACGGTCCAATTGGCCAATCCCGGCTTCCTGAAGCAGCTCATTCCGGTGCTGCTGATCGCCATCTCCCTCTACACTCTGCTGACGCCCAGGCTGGGCCTGGAGGACGCCCGGCCCCGGATGAGCGCAGCCGTCTTCCACCTGTTCTTCGGCCTCGGGCTCGGCTTCTACGACGGCTTCTTCGGCCCCGGGGTGGGCTCCTTCTGGATCATCGCCTTCGTCACGCTGCTCGGCTTCAACATGAAGAAGGCCACGGCGAACACGAAGGTGATGAACTTCACCAGCAACCTCACCTCGCTCCTCTTTTTCTTCATCGGCGGCCACGTCCTCGTGGTGAAGGCGCTGGCCATGGCGGCGGGGCAGCTCGTGGGTGCCAGGATCGGCGTGGGGCTGGTCCTCAGACGCGGGGCCCGCTTCGTGCGCCCCGTCTTCCTCGCCGTGGCCTTCGCCATGGCCCTCAAGCTGCTGGTTCAGGCCTTTCACCCCTGACGGCGGGGCGCGGCGGAGCGCCGTTGCCGGCGGGCCGTGGAACGCACAGGAACCGAGCGGACGGGCCTACCGCTTGAGCACCTCAACCACGGTAACCTGGCCGAAGAGCCACTTCCCGTGCATCTTCTGAAGGGTGCACCGCACCTCGTGGGTCTCGCTCACCGAGTCGCCGTCCTGGAGGGTTCCGGTGATCCTCACCGTGGCCTTGACGCGGGCAGTGCGCCGCTCCGGGAAGCGGATGTCCAGGTCGTAGAACTTCAGGGAGAGCTTGTTGAAGCGTGCGCGCCCGGCGAAGTAGTACCGGCTGACCTCCTGGGGGGTGACGGTGCCGTTGAGATCGTACCCGTGGGCCTCCCAAGTGCACTGAGGCGCAAAGAACTCATCGGCCTTGGTTGCCTCGTTGACCAGGGTCAGGTTGCCCTCGGGTCCGTCCTTGGAGACCCACTCCGAGAAGGAGCTGAACTGCCGTTTCACCTGCCGAGTGCGCGAGGGGAAGAAGGTCCAGACGGCCCAGACCGCTAGAAGAACGGCCACGCCGGCGAGGATTTTATTGCGGGTCACCATAGGGGAACTCCAACAATTCGGCGGAGCGATACCTGGCCGAAGTCGTGCTGCTCCATGGGCATGCTCCGGTTGTCTCCAACGACGTAGACGTGATCCGCCTCCACCGTTCGGGGAGGAAGGTTCCAGTCGCACGGGCCCTTCACGTAGGGCTCCGCCACGGGACGGCCGTCCACCACGAGCACGCCGTCCTTGAAGGCCACCGTCTGTCCCGCCAGGGCGACGATGCGCTTGAGGTAGACGACATCCTCGCCCGCCAGGCTGATGGCCACCACGTCGCCCCTCTGGGGTTTCGAGTAGAGGTAATGGGGCTTCCAGAGGAAGTCGAACCCGCCGTCGCGATAGGTGGACTCCATGCTCTTACCCCGGATGACGAAGGGGGTGCAGACGAAGCCGAAGAAGCCGTAGGCGCAGAGCGCCACAAGCACAACCCTGACGAGAAAGGCCGGAGTGATTGAAGGAAAGAGAAAGCGCCGGAGCCGTTCGTCCATCGCGATGGGCCAGCCTTACGCCGCCATGGTAGCCGAGGGAGAGATGCCGCGGCAAGGGGATGATGGATGATGGAGAAATGGTTGCGGCATGAATCCCAAGCCACAAATCCAAGGCCCCAATCCCCAATTTCTTCGTGCCTTAGTGTCTTACGAATCCGAGAGGGAAGGGGTTGGCCCCCTCCCTCTCCCCCGCCTTCGCGGGGGCAGGCTCAGGCTTTCGGCCTCGCTGCTCTCCCATCCCCACTTCGAAGCTGCCCTTAGCAAAGAGTCAGCCCTACTGGTGTCCCATTAGCAATGGTGAATCTTCGTTTCTCGGAGTTCGGCTTTCCGAATTCCGAAATGCTCCCCGCTGTGCTATCCTTCTCACTTCGCGGAGGTTTCCCATGGCCGAAGACACCTTGGTGATCGCGGGACGGCGGTTTTCGAGCCGGCTCTTTCTGGGGACCGGCAAATACAGGGACAACGAGACCATGGCGGCGGCCCTGGAGGCCTCGGGCGCCGAGGTGATCACCGTGGCCGTCCGGCGCGTGGAGCTGGACCGGAGCAAGGCCTCGATGCTCGATTTCATCGATCCCAAACGCTACTTCCTGCTCCCCAACACCGCGGGCTGCACGACGGCCGACGAGGCCGTCCGGACCGCCCGGCTGGGCCGCGAGGTGGGCCTCTCCAACTGGGTCAAGCTCGAGGTGATCGGCGACGACAGGACCCTCTTCCCCGACAACGAGGGGCTGCTCGAAGCCACCCGGACCCTCGTGAAGGAGGGCTTCGTGGTGCTTCCCTACACCAACGACGACCTGGTGAACGCCAAGAAGCTGAGGGATGCGGGCGCCGCCGCCGTCATGCCCCTGGGCGCGCCGATCGGGTCGGGCATGGGCATCCAGAATCCTACCAACATCTCCATCATTAAGGAGTTCATGGACGTTCCCGTGATCGTGGACGCCGGCGTGGGGACGGCCGGTGACGCCTGCCGCGCCATGGAGCTGGGTGTGGACGGCGTCCTCATGAACACGGGGGTGGCCGGCGCCAGGGACGCCGTCCTCATGGCTGCCGCCATGAACAAGGCCGTGCGCGCCGGGCGCGAAGCCTTCCTGGCGGGCCGCATCCCCATGAAGCGCTACGCCACCGCCTCCAGCCCCGCCGAGGGCTTGGTTCGCTGAGGAGGCGTGGCGGGGCTCCGAGGAGCCCCAATCCGGGATGAACCCGGATCTCAACGATCGTGCGTCGCGGTCTGGCGACCGCTCCTACTCAAGAAGGGGAGATTCCCATGATCAGCTACGAACTCTCGAAGGAACAACTGGAACTGGTGGAGAAGAGCAAGGACTTCGCCGACCGTGTCATGCGCCCGGTGGCGCGGCAGTACGACGAGTCCTGCGAGTTTCCGTGGCCCGTAGTCCAGAAGGCCTACGAGGAGGGGATCGTCAACGGTGCCATCCCGAAGGAGTACGGCGGGGCGGGCCACAACTCCCTCGACGGATGCCTCGCGAGCGAAGAGCTGGGCGCGGCCTGCTCGGGAATCGGCATCTGCATCGACGCCAACAACCTGGCCCTCACGCCGCTCCTGGTGGGCGGCAGCGACGAGCTGAAGAAGCGGATCTTCGGACAGCTCGTGGAGGGCCGTGGGTTGGCCGCCTTCTGCCTGACCGAGCCCGAGGCCGGCTCCGATGCCGGGGCGGTGAAGACGGCGGCCGTGCGGCAGGGTGACAAGTACGTCATCAACGGCAAGAAGCGCTTCATTACCAACGGCAAACAGGCCATGATCCACACGGTATTCTGCAACACCGATCCGGGGCGCGGCGCCAGGGGCATGTCCGCCATCGTGGTGCCCACCGACACGCCCGGCGTGGTCATCGGCCGCGAGCTGCCCAAGATGGGCCAGCGCGCCTCCTGCCAGGTGGAGATCGAGTACCACGACGTTGCGGTCCCCGTGGAGAACGTGATCGGCAAGGAGAACCAGGGATTCATCATCGCCATGAAGACCTTCAACCGCACGAGGGCGGGCGTGGCGGCGGCGGCGGTGGGCATGGCGCGGGAGGCCTACGACGTGTCGAAGGCGTGGGCTCTCAAGCGCCGGCAGTTCGACCAGCCCATCGTAGCCTTCCAGGGCATTTCGTTCATGTTCGCGGAGATGCTCACCAAGATCACGGCGAGCCGCTTCCTCGTCTGGAACGCGGCCATCCTGACGGACCAGGACAAGGAGGTCGGAACCTACAGCGCCATGGCCAAGTACTACGCGACCGACACGGCCATGGAGGTGGCCACCAACGCGGTCCAGATCATGGGCGGCGACGGCTACTCGAAGGACTTCATCGTCGAGAAGATCATGCGCGATGCCAAGCTCTCGCAGATCTACGAGGGGACCAACCAGGTCCAGCGCTTCGTCATCGCCAAAAACACTCTGAAGTAGCCCTTGGAAGGACGAGATGAGGTGATGAGGTGACGCGGAAAAGCTCGAGACGGCGGTGTTTGCCCCGGCCGATTTGGGCCGCGCTTCGTTCCTCATTTCCCCATCTCCCCATCTCCCCATCCCGGCCCACAACGGCCCCTTTCATGAGGTGACATGAACTACCCCGTTTGGTCGGTGCCCTTCGGCTCCCAGTGGCTGATCATCGTCGTCGGCGTGATCCACGTCTTCCTCGCCCAGTTCGCCGTGGGGGGAGGCTTCCTGCTGGTGGCGGCGGAGAGTTGGGCGCACAGGCACGAGGACCAGGCCCTCCTGGACTGGCTCAAGCGCCAGGCCAGGGTCTTCGCCTTCATTACCCTCGTCTTCGGCGCCACCACCGGCGTGGGCATCTGGTTCACCATCGGCCTCATCAGCCCCCAGGCCACCAGCGATCTGATCCACCTCTTCGTCTGGGTCTGGGCGATCGAGTGGGTCTTCTTCTTGGTGGAGATCCTCTCGGTCATCGTCTACGCCCGCACCTGGGGCAGGCTTCCCCGGCGCACGCACCGCATCATCGGCTGGATCTACTTCGGCTCTGCCTTCCTGAGCATGGTGGCCATCGACGGCATCCTGGCCTTCCAGCTCGCGCCCGGGGCCTGGCCGAACAATCGCTCGCTGGCCTCCGCCTTCTTCAATCCGAACCTGCTGCCCTCGCTGGTCGTCCGGTGCCTGCTCTGCCTCATGCTGGGGGGGCTGTGGGCCCTGGCTTCGGCCTCGTTCAGTCGGGACCGCATCCTCAGGGCCGAGGTGGCGCGCTTCGCCTCGGGCTGGGTCTGGATCCCCGCCCTGCTCATGGGGCCGGCCTGTTTCTGGTTCGCCCAGATGCTGCCGAGGGCGAACCGGAAGCTCTGGGACTTCACCCCGAGCATGCAGAACCAGACATGGAGCCTGGCCGCATGCCTCGGCCTTCTCGCGTTTCTGGGCTTCGCCGTGCTCTGGTTCAGGCCCAAGAACCTCTCCAAGGGCCTGGCCCTCCTCATGCTCCTGGTGGGGCTCGCCGTGGTGGGGCTCTTCGAGTGGCAGAGAGAGCAATTGCGCGACCCCTACCTGGTGACGGGACGGGTCTACTCCAGCGGGATTTCGGTGGAGGACTACCCCCTCCTCAAGCAGCGGGGGTTGCTCGCGTCGGCGCGCTGGCTCCCGCCGCACCTGGGCGAGGCGAAAGGCGCAGTGGCGGAGGGGAGGGATCTCTTCCGCGTGGCCTGTTCCTCCTGCCACGCCGTGACGCGCGGGCTCAACGCGCTGGCTCCGGCGATCCGGGGGATGGACCAGCCCTACCTGGCGGCGCTGGTCCTGCGCACCGACCTCATCTGGCCGGGCATGCCCCCCTTTCCGGGCAAGGCCCCCGACGCCAGGGCCATCGCGGCCTACCTCGCGGCCCGGGCCGGCCAGGCGCCCGCCCCGAGCGGCGGCGCCGCCATCTGGCGCATGCGCTGCGGGGTCTGCCACACCCTCAACGGCCCCTTCCGCCCCGTCCTTCCGACCGTGAAGGGAATGGGGCCCAAGGACATCTCGGACCTCATCGCCTCCATCGAAGTGATGAATAGCGCCATGCCCCACTGGAGCGGGACGGACGCCGAACGCGAGAGCCTGGCGAGCTACCTGGCGGCGCAGGAAGGGGCCAAGCCATGACGCCCGTGCTGCCCTTTTTCGGCACCCTGCCCCTGCCCGCCCCGGTCTGGCTCCTGAAGGCGCTTCTGCTCCTGACCTTCATCGTGCACCTGCTCTTCATGAACCTCATGGCCGGCGGCAATCTGCTGGCGGCCGTCTTCGCCTTCAAGGGCAAGCCGAGGCACCTGGACGCCGCCCGGGGCCTCGTCCGCATCATGCCCTACGCCACGGCCTTCACCATCGTCTTCGGCGTGGCGCCGCTCCTCTTCATCCAGGTGCTCTACGGGCCGCTCTTCTACACCAGCGCGATCCTCATCGGCACACCCTTCCTGCTGTCCATTCCCGTCATCATGCTGGCCTACGCCCTCATGTACTTGGCGGCCTACTGGTGGGACAGGCTGAGGCGCTCTCGGCCGTGGCTGCCCCTCCTGAACTTTCTGCTGCTGGGCTACGTCGGCTTCATCATGACCAGCTTGAGCACGCTCATGCTGGACCCCGATCGATACAAGAACAAGTACCTCGCCCATCCCGGCGGCTGGCAGCTCAACATGGCCGAGCCCACGCTCATTCCGCGATTCCTGCACATGATGGTCGGCGCGGTCGCGGTGGCGGGGCTCTACATCGCCATCCGCGGCGCGCGCCGGCTGCACTTGGAGCCCGAACAGGGCCGGTGGCAGTACCGCAGCGGCGCCACCTGGTTCGCCGGCGCCACCCTCGTCAACATGGCCATCGGGAGCTGGTGGCTCCTCGCCCTGCCCAAGGAGCAGATGATGGTGCTCATGGGCGGCAGCCTCCCGGCCTCCATCTCCTTCGGCGTGGCCCTGCTGGCCGCCCTGCTCGCCCTCTGCGGGGCGCTCCTGGGCATCAACTCCGTCAAGCCGGGCCCCTACCTCTGGGGGACGGCTGCGGCGCTGGTAGCGGTCTTCGCCGGCATGGCCGTGATGAGGGACGCCGTCCGGGACGCCGCCCTCCGGCCCGACTACGTGGTGCGGGCGCTGCCCGTGGGTTCCCAGTGGGGCGCCATCGGCCTCTTTTTCCTCCTTCTGGCGGCGGGCGCGTGGGTCTGCCGGTGGCTCCTCAAACAGCAGAAGATCGCCGGCGCCGAACGCCAGCCCAAACCGCCCGCCCCCGGCCTCACCGACTCCGGCATCCGGCGCCTCGGCCCCATGGACTCTCGGACCGGGATGCCCGCCGCGACGGACTCCGGGGCCCACAGGCTCCCGCCCAGCTCCTCGGGCCCGCACCGCCTGATCGACGAGTAGCAGCCCAGTCTATTGACTCACCCCGTCGCCGGGCCTAAGATACGGGCGTCGTCCTGGGCGTCCCGGCGGTCCCGCCTGGCGCCCGAGGAGAATACGGAGAGACGTCCTCAGGTGCGTGTGGCCGCCCACGGCCCTCAGGACCACCCGGATATGAACCCGAAGCGCCCCTCGGCCCCCTGCACTGCCCATCCGCCAGCCGTCGGCGGCCCGGTAACGGCAGTGCCCTCGTGTGCCAGCCGCTAGGCTGGCGCGGGAGATTCGAATGCCCCTCGCCCTAGCATTCATCGATTCACCCGAACAGCTCCTCGTCATCCTCGCCATCCTTCTGCTCATCTTCGGCCCTTCCAAGCTGCCCCAACTCGGCGCCTCCATGGGCAAGACCATCAAGGCCTTCCGCGAGAGCGCCAAGGAAGTAGCCGCCGAGTCCAGCGTCCCCACGCAGGCTGTGGCCCAGGTGGCCCAGCAGGCGGCGCCCGCAGGCCCTTCGGTGGTTTGCTCGAAGTGCGGAACCGCCGGCGCGGCCGACTCACAGTTCTGCACCCGCTGTGGCACCAAGCTCGTCTGAGGACACACACGCCTCCGCAGCCGCTTCAAGCGCCGTCCCGCGAGGGGACGACGCAGGAAGCAGGCGCGCCCTTGCCGCAAGCCCGTTGGGTCCTTAAGGCGGGAGCCTCCCCTGCGCGCAACCCCCAGGGCAGTTGACGTCCGGGGACGAAGTGCATACAATACGAAGACTGGGCCGACGTAGCTCAGCTGGTAGAGCAGTTGATTCGTAATCATCAGGTCGCCAGTTCGATTCTGGCCGTCGGCTCCAGAAAAATCAGGTAGTTACGAGGCCGCCAAAAGGCGGCCTTCGTGTTGCCGCTCCACCACCGCTCCACGGCGATAGTCCCCCCACCATTTTCCCGCTCCGGATGAAGCGCAGGAGAACTCGGGCTTTGCAGGTGGGCGTGACCCACCGAGGGAAGGCGCCGTGAAGGCACTTGGAGGGCGAAAGTCGGCCCGTTCCCTCCTCCCTCTGGTTCCATAAGCGTGGTCTTTCGCGGCGTCGAAGGTGGCCTGATCCGGGTCTGCCATCTGTGCCGCTCCACCTGCCGCTCCACCTGGAGCGCCCAGATCGCGTTTCCGGCTGACCAGCAGGATTCATAAGAATGAAGGCCTAGGGAAGGGAGCCTAGGATTGTAGATGCGAATGGGGCAACTCGTATCCAATGGCTCGGTATCCCCGCAGGCGCCTCTCGAACATCCGCCTGAGGACGGGCACCTCCTCGTCCAAGTAGTCGTAGACGAGTGTCTCCTTCTTCCCGCCATAGTTGCGATGCAGGCGCCCAGTGTATTGAACCAGAGTGCCTCTCCATGAGACCGGGAGGGTGAGGAAGAGGGTATCCAGTCTCGCATCATCGAAGCCCTCGCCCAATAAACGCCCAGTGGCGAGCAGCACCCGCTCTTCGTGTGCCGGCAGCTCTCGGCAGCGAAGAAAAGATTCTCTCCGCTCCCGCGCCTTCATGCCACCGTGAAAAACGATCAGGTGTTTCGCGAATCGCTTGAGTCTCTCAGCAAGGTGCTCCAAGTGGTCCCGTCTCTCGGTTAGAACAATGGGAGACCTGCCCGCCTCCAGAGCCGCGATGATGTCGTCGAAGATCAGGTCGTTGCGGGCTTCGGATTGGCAGAGAAGGGCGTAGATCTCTTGGATGCTGGCTCCGTTGGGAATCGTTGTCGGATCGAATCCCGTCTCGCGGACAATCAGCGTGCGGTCCATTCCCCTGGCTGCAACGGTTTCCTTCTGGGAGACCGTATGGCGTATGGGTCCAAGCTGCATCTGGATGATCGGCTCATGCCCGTCTCGGCGCCGGGCCGTAGCGGTCAGACCCGTGACATACTTGGCTCTGACTTCAGCCAGAACCCGCTCGAAGGAAGATGCGGAAACGTGGTGGCATTCGTCTACGACCACGTGGCCATAGCTTTGTACCAATCCCTCTACTTTCCCCTTGCGGACCAGGCTCTGAATCATGGCCACATCTAGCTGCCCATTCGGTTTGCGCTTACCACCTCCAACTTGACCGACTTCCTTGGGGGAAATGCCCAGAAATAGAGCGAGCTGGGCAGTCCATTGGTCCAGAAGCGGCTTTCGATGGACCAGGACCAGCGTGCTCCTCCTCCTGGCCGCGATCAGGGAGACTCCGGTAACCGTCTTTCCAACCCCGGGTGGAGCCACAAGAACTCCCGTCTCGTGCGCAAGAAGAGCCTGAAGCGCCCTTTCTTGTTCATCTGTCAGGTGCCCATGGAAGGTGATGTCGATCGGGACACCACTCTCGCGCTCGTCCTGGAGAACCAGAGAAATTCCATGATCCTTGAGAATGGCAGCGAAGTCGGAGAGGCACCCACGCGGCAGGTCGATGAAGCGGGAGTCCTCCTCGAAGCAGGCGATAACCCGCGGAGTCATGGCGGTGGAAAGCCGCATGCTCTGCTTCTTGTAGAACTCAGGGTTCTGGAATGCGGCAAGACGCTTGATGGAGTTGAGGAGCGAGGAGGGGAGGCCTTCTTTGGAGATCCGGACCCGACTTCCCAGATTGGCCGTCACTTGCTGGGGAAGCGCTTCCGAAATCACCACGCTTCGCCGAGCCGAACGCCGGTACGGCCTTCCCAGATCAGAGTCCTGGTCGGTTGGCTCGGTAGGCAGCGTGAGTCCGGTCGTCCGTCCAGAGCTGCTTGCCTCCCTTGCTATTGCCTGCACCCTGGATTTCTCAATTCGAGGGACCGAAGCCAGATAGCTCCATTGGTCTGGAAGCGCAAGGAAGCGGGAATCCAGGAAGGCTGAATTGTCTCGAAGCCGGGCCTCTCGTTGAAGGGGCAGTGCGATAAGATTCCCGAAACCACCCATGGGCATCGTGTCTTGATTCGGGAAAAGACGGTCGTAAGACTTCATCGGAAGCTGGTGCCTGCGAGCCATGGTCTCGGTAATGAAGAAACAGCCCATTGTTCTGGCTGTCGCGGCAGGCACAGGTTCAGCGAAGAAGAACCAGGCATGGGCTCCATTTCCAGAGCGGGATCGTTCGACGGATGCCGCAAAACCATGAAGGGCACACGTCTTCGAAAACGCTGCGAGGTCCTCCTGCCAGCTCTCGCCATCGAAGTCCACGGCCAGGAACCAGCATGTTTCGTCCAGGAGAAGAGGGTAGACGCCCATGACCTGAAGCCCCTTCAAGTGCCAGGCGATTTGCTCATCGGTGACTGCAAGGAATCTCTGGTTCTTGCATTCCCCACAAACGCTGCCGGATGTGCGACGCCCCCTCGCCTCGCCCTTGGCGCAGACCTTTGGTGCCCATTCATTCTCGCAAGCTGGAGCGTAACCGGAGCGGCCCGTCTTCGCGTTTTCCCATCGGCGTGGAAAGACGTCCTCGCGCCCACGAAATAGAGACCTGAACAGGCGCACCTTCTCGATAGCAGAGAGCCCAGAGCTTGATGCGGCCAGAACAGGCTTTGTGATCGTTTCGGAGCGTTCTGGTTCTGCGAAATCCAGCCTTTTCTTGAGCGATGCGACGATCTCGCGCTGCTCTTCCAATTTTCGGGTTAACGATGAGAGTCTTTCTTCTTCGCGCGCGATTTGTTCCTTAAGCTCGCGCCGATCCCCCATGGGTCAAGACTCCCAGAGTGCCGGCAAAGGCACGGCGGTGAGGTTCTTCCCAAAGGGAATCACCTCGCTGCCTGTGTACAGCACGATTCCCCGCACGAACTTGTTCTCGGCGCACTCCGCTAGGCTCTTCAACCCCTTGAAGTCTGAGGACGATGGCGTGGCCGAGGCCTTTACTTCGATTCCGACGACGCGGCCCTCCTCATCCTCTAGGAGAATGTCCACCTCGGTTCCGGTGAGGGTCCGGAAGTGGAAGACCTGGACCTGCGTCTCGGACCACGAGGCCTGCTTGACCAGCTCCATGGCGACGAAATTCTCCAGTAGGTGGCCAGCCGCTGTCGGATCCTGGCGGAGCTTGTCCGGGGTGGCGCCCGTAAGGTGTGCGAGCAGGCCTGTGTCCGAAAGCAGAACCTTCGGCGACTTGATCAGTCGCTGTCCCAGGTTACTGGACCAGGCGGGCAGGGGGTGGAAGAGGAACAATGCCTGCAGGAGTCCCATATAGCGCTTTAGGGTGCTCTGCGGCATTCCCAGAGTGCGGGATAGGTCCGCATAGTTGAGCAGCGACGCGGTCCTAGAAGCCAGCAGGCCCAGGAGCCTGGGGAGAGTGGCAAGCGATTCGATGTTGGCGAGGTCTCGTGCGTCCCGGGAAAGTACGGTCGCCACGTAGGATCGGAACCAGGGACGGCGGCGAGGCGCCGAGGCGCGGGCGACAATCTCGGGGAACCCTCCGAGGCAGGCCAGTTCTGGCCATGCCGTTGCCCCGCCACCATGAGAGGGCTTTGGAGAGAACTTGGCCTGAAAAACCTTTTCAAGGTAGGTCTCCCGCCGGCCTTTCAGTTCGCCTTGGGAAAAGGGCCACAAGGTCTGGACCTCCATCCGGCCGGCAAGAGACTCGCTGAGTCTCGGCAGCATGAGCGCGTTTGCGGATCCGGTGAGAAGATAGCGGCCGGGTCTCCTGTCTCGGTCCACGACGGCCTTCATCGCTGGGAACAGCTCGGGCGCTTTCTGGACCTCGTCTAGTGTCACCGGACCCTCCAGACCGGCCAAGAAACCTGCGGGGTCGCTCCGCGCCGCATCGCGGACGCCTTGGTCATCGAAGGTAAGATAGCGCCTGATGGGAGCGGTCCCGAGGAGCGAGTTGACCAGGGTGCTCTTTCCGGTCTGCCTCGCGCCGACCAGGAGAACTACAGGTGTGTCCTTTAGTGCCTCGGCCACGGCTGAGCTTAAGTGTCGCTTGATCATCGCTCTCCCTCTCGGCTCAAATATAGCTGCTTAATGGTTGAATTTCAACCATCTAATGGTCGTTCTGTATGTGTGCCCGGCATGACCAGCAGCTTTTGGGGTGAGAGTCCTCTACCCAACCTGATGGAGGTGAAGGGTTAGCGAAGCGCAAGGGCCTGTCACCGCGACGGACGGGCCCATCTCCGCAAGCTGCGAAGTAGCGAGCGGGAGGACCCTCCGGTGGAGGGTCCGATAGATGGGATTGCGTGAGCGCCGGACGAGCGGGCTACTGAGCGCGAAGTCCAACTCCATCAAGGGCGCAAAGCGTAAATCTGGCGGTTGCGCGCGGAAGGCGGCTGGACTTACCCCGGGAGGCCTGCGCCGTTTCCCGGGATCGGGACTGAGGGGGTCGTAAGACTCCCTGACCGCGGTGCTGGAGTCAGCAGAGGGCATAGGAGGGGAGGGGATCCCCGAAGGCCCGAACGGTTGGAGAGGCGAGCAGGACGCAGCCATGGCGGACGCAGAGCGGCGGAACATCCGGGGCGACCTGGCCTTCGAAGCGGTGCCGTAGGGTGAAGCCCGAAGGTTCGCGGAGTGAAGGGCCGAAACGTTTGGCACGGGAAGCGAAACCGAAAACCCGGCGGAGACACCCCTAAGGGTGGGACCGCACAACTCACCGAACCGCTATGTACGGACCCGTACGCACGGTGGTGTGACAGGGAAGGCCCGCGAGGGCCTACCTACGTCGATCCGCTCCACCACCGCTCCACGGGAGCAATTTTTCCCTCCCTTTTGCGGTCCGCGGGGAACCCCTGGCGGGGCCTTCCTCTCCTATGACCGGGCTCTGCTCCTTCGGCTGGCTGACGGGGTGGCTGGAGGAGAAAATCCCGGGCCGGGTCGTCACCTCTTGCGGGAGGTTTTCGAGGGTGCCCTGCCGGCGCCGAGCGGGAGCGCACCGCCTTCTTCACCCTCGCCGCTCCACCGCCGCTCCACGGTGTGGAGGAAGTGCTTATAATTCAATGAGTTGTATCTATTGCCAGGTGGGAGGAGGGGCGGACTTCTACAGGAAGTCCTCTATTCGCAAAGTCTTCGAAGGGAGCGAGGGGCGTATCGAAGGGTTCCCATCCGTGGCCACCGGCCGTTGGGGTCCTGGCGGACCCACCAGTTCAGAGTGGCGCCTAGGAGGAATGCAGCAGCCTTGGTGGTCGCCGTGAGCGCCTTGGGAGGCTGATCCATCCCTGGCTCCGTGCGGGCAGGGGAGTAGGAAAGGTGAGTCCTGGCAGCCGGCCCCGATCCACGACGCCCTTCCCGGTTGGGAAAGGCTCAATCCCCTGGAACCAGAGCCGCATCTTTTCATGCCTCGCCCCAGCCGGCTCCAGTGTCATGGAGCCCTGGAACTCCCTCTCGATGAGGACGGGAGCGATCCATCGAGGACGGCCAGTCGTCAATGGGTTGCTGAACCCACCGTTATAAACGCCAAGCAGAGTGCTTCAGTTGAATTCAGTTAACTCTATTGGAAAGGAGTGTACAGGAGTATAAAGAAACCTAAACAAGTTGACTAAGCTAAGCTTGACAAATGGAAGAATAGGACGTATGTATGGTTTGGAATCGGCCGTTGATCGGGATGCGAAGGAGCGTAGTAGGCTGATCATGATAGCCATTCAGGAGTTCCAGGGGAGCCCACTCTCTTGGCCGCCCCAGGGCAAGTCGGGCCTGGAGCCTCTCGTCGAAAGTCCATTGCCAAGCCGGTGCTGGCCTTCGATAGAGAGCCTTTCAGGCTGCCTTGGCACGGGTTTGGAGCGAGAGGTCTCGCGGCGGAGCGTGGCACGGGGAGACAAGGCAGAAGGGAGGGCCCGCCTCCCGAGGGCGAGATCTCCATCAACTGAGACCGGAAGATCGAGTTAAACCAGCACCTGCCAGTATCAGACGGAACTCGGTATCGCATGCGATTGGCCAGAAACGGACGATCGGTGAACGGTTGAAGTGTGACTCCCAGAAGCAGTAGGACCACTTGAAGGAGGCTCAGTCATGCCAAAGTCGGATAACCCCCCGAGTTTCATTCCATTCAAGCCCTCAGAACCAACGGACATCATCCCGGAATCGCCCCGCGGCAAAATCTGGCGTGAGGACGAGATCCTCATCCCGAGTGCGGAAGCCGCACGGATTCTCCTGTGCAAGCCGCAGACGTTGCGGGTGCGTCGGCTCAAGGGCGGCAAAGGCTGCATCCCTTATGTGCGCCTCGGGGAGAGCCGGAAGGCGCGGGTGGCCTACCGGCTGAGCGACCTCAAGGCCTACCTGGCGGCCCGGGTGTACACGAATACCGCCGAGGAGACCGTGAAAGAATCCGAAGTCCAAGCGTGACCTCCGTTAGGGAGTGATATCCCATGGCACGCTCACGCAACCTCAAGCCAGGCTTCTTCACGAACGATCTGCTCGCCGAGGTTCCTCCCTTGGGCCGCCTGCTCTTCGCGGGCCTCTGGACGCTGGCCGACCGCGAGGGGCGGTTGGAGGACCGGCCGAAAAGGATCAAGGCCCAGCTCTTTCCCTACGATGACTGCGACGTCGATGCCCTCCTGGAAGAACTGGCGAAGCGGCGGTTCATCCAGCGCTACGAGGTGGACGGTCTACGCCTCCTCCAGGTTACGACCTGGCATCGGCACCAGAACCCCCACATCAAGGAGCCTGCGAGCACCCTGCCGGCATCGGGCCAGCACCCTGCCGGTCCGGTTCCGGTCTCGGGCGAAAACGGGGCTGGCCCTTCAGGACCGCCGGCACCGGATGAGCCGGTTCCATCCCAGCACGGTACCAGTCTGGTGTCAGCACCGGACCCGAACCAGACTCGCCCCGGCTGGGCACCGGAGGAGACCGGAAGCAGCACCGAACGCGCCCCGGTGTCGCACGGTTCCGGCCCGGCTGATTCCGGATTCCTGATTCCCGATTCCCTGATTCCGGATTCCCTCTCTCCGAATCCCGATTCCCTGATTCCGGATTCCCCCTTTCCGAATCCCGATTCCTTGGCGGAGCGGATCCCCTCGTGCGGGGTTCCCCGAGCCCCCGGGGAGCCGGTCCGACCCCAAGGCGATTCGGATAAACGGACAAGAGCGCATGCAGAGGATTCGGAGATGCTCTCTTTGCGGGCCATCGCGCAGAGAGTGGAGCTCAAGCTCTCACCATCCGAGGTGGCGGGCTACATCATGGCCCATTTCCCCATGCAGCGCCGGGACCGGCACCAGAGGACCTCGCCGGGCGATTCGGGCCTGACCCTGGATCAGGTGCATTGCCTGGCGAAACACGGCTGCACTCTTCAGAATGCCCGGAAAGCGTTTGAGCATTTCCAGCAAGAACCGCACCCGAAGAACCCCGGCGCCTGGGCCTTCCACTGCCTCCGGGAGGAGCTCTCCCAGGATGGGCGGATCGAGCTTCGGGATGAGACCCGGAGTGCCCAGAGGGATTTCCAGGAGAGGGCGGTCAATCGGCTGAACGGGGGGACGGAGGCGGATGCCTCCGGCGAATCCCCGCCTGCAAGTGCTGCTCTGCCCTAGGTGGACGCCATGCCTTCGCCGATGGCCCAAGGACCCCAAACGGGGCTGGGAGGACCGTCGAAGTCAGGAGCGCAAGCAGCGCAACGGGCGCCCTGACGTGCGCCGTTGCCGCCCGGAGCCGGAGGGCTGCCCCCTCCTCTCCGGGCGGATGCCAGGGCTCCGCCCCGGCCCCCCGTTCAGAAAGGAGTCCCAGCATGACGGAACCAGCCCTTCCTCCGGATATCCCGCGCGATCCTCCAGCATCGGTTCGCCTCCGGCCCTACCGGGTCCATGTGCGCCTGACGCGGGAGGAGTACGAACATCTCAAGGGGCTCGCGCGCCTCGCCAACCAGCGGCCCGCCACCCTCACCCGGCGATTGATCATGGGCGCCCGCCTGCGGACCGTCCCCAAATTTCCCGACGAAGTCTACCGAGCGATCCGAAGTCTCTCCGGCAACCTGAACCAACTTGCCCACCAAGCCAATATGGGGCGGGTGGATCTCCAAGAGGTGACCGCCCTCCGGGTCCTCATGGAGGAGCTCCTCACGATCCTCCTCGGATGACCCATGCCCATCCTCAAGATCTCGGTCGGAGGCGACAGCTCCAAGATGATCTCCTATCTCCTCAACCAGAACGAGGCGCGCAACCGCGTCCAGGCCGTGGGGGGCAACGTGACCGGGCGGAGCGCGGAGTCCGTCGAGCGGGAGTTTAAATCGGCCAGAAGCCAATTCGAGCAGGAGGGAGGCCGCCAGTATTATCACGTCGCCATCAGCTTCGAGCGGAACGACCTCGGGGACCTGGCCCGTCCGGACGGGCCACCCGATCTCGGGAAGCTCGGGGACTACGGTGAAGAGTGGGCACGGGAGGTGGGGATTGCCCAGAAACACGACTACCTCGTGGTGGTCCACGGGGAGAAGGGGCACCCGCACGTGCATGTGCTCTGGAATGCCACCGGCTGCGATGGCAGGAAGTATCACCACGACAACCACAACCTGGACCGCCTCCGAGACGTGAACGACCGGCTGGCGAGAAATCACGGCATCCAGCGGGAGCTGGACCGGGTGAGGGACCCGCACCGGCCGAGCGACAAATTTCTCCGGCAGGCCGAGCGGGGAGGCGGGCGCTACTCCTGGAAGCTGGATCTCCAGGACCGCATCCGCGAGGCGGGACGCCGGGCCTTCTCCGAGGAGGAGTTCAGAGGCCGGCTCAAGAAGCAGGGCGTCGAGCTGAGGATACGGGGAGGGAAGTACAGCTACGCCATGACCGACGAGACGGGCAGGCAACGGGCCATCCGCGAGGTCAAGCTCGGGGAGCCCTACCAGCGGCGGGGCCTGCTGGAGAAGTTCGGCCAGCAGAAGGAACAGCTCCGGCGCGATCCGGAGGGTTACCGGCGCCGGCTGAAGGACGAACGATCGGACCGCTACTCCTGGCAGAGGGACCTGCGGGGCCGGATCATCGAAGCCCTGCGCCCGGCCAAGAACCACGAGGCCTTCGCAGAAGGACTCCGGGACCGCGGCGTGACCGCCCGGCTGGGCGAGGACGGCCTCTACCGGTTCAGCTTCAAGGACCAGCACGGACTCGACCACACGGAGGTCTCCGCGGCCAAGCTCTACTCTGCCACTCCCGACCGCATCACCAGCCGCCTCGAAGAGAACGCCGGGCGGGCCGAGGCCGCCGTGGCCACTACCGTCGGCAAGATGGCCGGCCGCGAGGCGGGCGGGCTCGTGGCCAACCTCATGCGCGAAGTTGAATCGGCCACGCGTGATCCCCACGGCGCGCGGGGAGGCGACGGACTGCCCACCCGGGAGGACATCAGGATGGAGAGGCCGCGGCGGCCCGAAGGGCTTGAAGAGAGGGGGGAGTCATGGTAACACCTAGGGCCGACCTGCGTGCAGGACGCGTTCGAGTTCGCCGCCCGGCAGGTCGTCGCGTTCGCGCACGGGCCTGTCGGGCAGGCGGTGGCGTTCCAGCCGAGCCAACCGCCCTTGTCCACGCACGTTCTCAGCGTGCCGCCGCTGCACGCCTCGAAGAGCATTCCCGCACGATCCCGGCCTGCCCCCCGTTGCGCCACCTCGTAAAGCTGAAGCTGGCCGACTGATGTCCGTCCGGGTTCTGGATGGTGATGGCGACCGCCCAACCCTTGGGCACCATCGCCTTGAGTTGGCTGCCGCCTCCGAGGACCATCCGTATCCGGTCTGTCGTAGCATCGGTCCCCTTGAACGCGCTCGATGGCACCTGAACGCCGTTGATGAAGCCGAGGTTGCCGTGCTGGAAGTTCGAGCTCGTCAGCTTGAGGCGAAAGGGGTCCTGGTACGCGCTCCCTGTGAGTATGCCCGGGCAGAGATCGCCGCAAACACGGCAGAAGGTTGCAACATTGGCTCGCTTGTAGGACGCTACCCGTTACAGAAATGCGTTAAGACTTGCGTTGCCTCCGCCCCCGGACTTGATCCGGGGGAGGAAGCCCCAAGGGCGGGGTGGGGCCCCAACGGGTTGCCCGTAGGGCGGGGCCCCGGAGGGCAAGGCGACGATTCGGCAGGCTTTGGCCTGCGAATCGGAGGAGAAAGCCCTCGGCCCTCCCCGTCCAAGAAACAATGTCTCCTCCCGTGAACCTGAACCTTGGTCGAAGCCACCCGCATTTCAACCGCCGAATTTGGGTCTAAGAGTACTCGCCTCGATCTCGGCGGTTGCAGGGCGCGGGACCACGCCGGCGGCGGGCGCCCTTCCAGGCCCGTCCGAACGTGGCCTAGGAGAGCGGAGAGCCCATGTGGTGATTACCGATGCTCCTGCGGTTGCCGACAAGGTGCGGCCCGTGTGGCAGGCCAAGGTGGCCTTCGGTGTCGGAGTGGCGCGCCATGTTGACGCGAGAACGCGGTGCTCATGCCCTCGCGGCGCGGTCCAGTGGCGGGCCGCTACTAGCGGCATGAAACTAAACGAGGGCCGAAGTCGGCGTGACCGACTGACCGGGAACTCCGTTCTGTGTACCATGTCATGTCACGCCCGGTGCCGGAACGGCACGGATGTTGCCAAAAAACATATCTTGATAACGTAGAAATTGGAAAGCCCGCGCCCTCTGCCTGGAGGCTCCCCATACCGGGAGAGCAGCCGTGAGGGATGAACAAGAGAGATGAGGGGGATCACCATGGAAATGGGGAAGGGGCAGGCGGCGCGCGGCAGCGCGCGAGTGGTGGCGTACCTCCGCTGGATCGTGGCATCGCTGGCGGGCGTCAGCGCAAAGGGGCGGCAGGCGCTACATCTGTCAAATATCAGGATCCTTCGAGGACGGTTCCTCGTCGTGACCTTGGGGATTCTCTGGGGAAGTGTGGTATGGGGCCAGAGCCTGCAGCCGCCACCCGCGCCAGCACCCTTTTCGCCACAGACCGTGGACACTGCGGTTGGCATGAATGCGTATATGCCTTATCAGGACTTTGGACACGGCGAGGAGATCAACATCGCGAATGGGACACTCGTGGTGAGCCACTCCTTTGGCGTCCCGCTGCCGCAAAATCTAGGGGCGAGCCTAAGCCCGACTTTCTATTACAACAGCAAAGTGAGCGAAGCGGCGTACTCCAATAGCCTACAGTCTGCCGATTTGCCGTACGGTCCGGTTGGTATGGGATGGACATTGTCCTATGGCCGGGTGTTTGAGCGGGGTTTGGCGGATCCCTCCGGACAGGGGCTTTTTGTCCGAGAATTCTTTTTCTTCATGGACCATACTGGAGCGGAGCACCGGTTATACTATGGAAGCAGTCCCTATTGTCAGAACATATCCGCTACCGATCCGCCCCATGCGGGCTGGTACTACACGGACGACAGCTCCTACATCCGGGCCTATTACTACGACAATATAGCCAACACCTCCGATCCTAACAACAACCTCTGGTTCATTTATTATCCCAACGGCATGATCCTGGTGGCAGGGGCAACCGCCTCCAATGGGTACATTGCGCCGCAAATCAGCAACAACGCTGTGTCCAACAAGTTCAGCAACGGCTGGTACGTTACGGAAATCGACGACCGTGCTGGGAACAAGATCGCGATAGGCTATGAGGCCTTCAATCCACCGGCCCAGCCCTTCGGGGGTGCCATAGCCGCCATCACGGACGAGTTTGGCCGGCAAGTTGTGTTCGACTATGGTTCAGAAGCTGGACAGCCATTTATGTTGCTGTCCATCTCAGCGGGTGGGACGTCCGAAGTCTATTCGTACAGCATGGTCTCCTTTCAGGATGGCCATTCGGAGTATCCCGAGCTAACGCAAGTCACCGATGCAGTGGGACAACGGACGAGCTATGCGTATGCTTCGGGTATACCTCCTGTCGATACCCACCTGACGAGCATTACCTATCCGACGGGGGCCGTTTCATCGTATATCTATGCCTCCTCGCTGCCGCCCGGAGAGATTTCACTGATTGAGGATGACGATGTGGCCACCCGCACGCTGACCCTGCATCCCGTGGATCCAACGGGGCGGATCAGCGGGACGGCCAGTAACGTCCTGGTATGGACCTTTGACCACAACCAGACCGAAAACACATATCTAAACGACACCGCCGAGACGAGGCCCATCCCCGTGACCGATCCCATGGGACGGATTGAAGTTCATTACATCACCGATGGAAACGGGGGATTGAGGGCAGGAAAGGAACTCCACGACCTTCTCCTGGCCCCAGGTACGGTCTATAGCACCTCCAGCCCTCAAATGACGGGCTGCGTGTACCGGGTGGACAAGTACTACTCGCATGGTGATAACGCCCAGGGGCAGGGAGACGTGCACCTCTGTTACGACGACAGCCAGAATCCGCCCACGCCCATCCAACAAGGCAACCCGCGCGTGCGAGAAGTATTTGAGGGGCAATACAACGGCAGCGAGCAGTTATGGTCCCGGGACACTAGTTCCTTGGGATGGAACGGCTTCGGTACCTATCTATTCAGCCAGACGACAGGGACGGGCCTGCCTGCCCAAACCCCAGTTGAGGTGGCCTGCCGGGCCATGACCCTTGAGAACACCACGCCGGATCTGGCGGCTAGCGGGACCGATCCCCGGACCACGGTGTACCAGCTGGACCGGGTCGTGCAGCAAGACACCGGGACGGCCACTGCCGCCCTGTCTGGCGTGTCTTCGGAGAGCGACTCCGAGCTTACGGATCCCCCGGTGTCTGGGCAGCAAACCTTCAATGGGCAGTTCAAGGCAGAACAATGGACGTACGACTCCTCGTCCTCCCTCGGCCTTCCGAGCAGCCACACGAGCTACGAGCAGGTGCAAGCAAGCTTCGTGTTCGATTTCACGAATCTCGACTTTCCAAATCCCGTCCAACCGGGGGGCGGAGACCAAGCGCAGGCCTTTACCTATACAACCGACCCGAACGATCTGGGGAACCTTGAATCAGAGCAATTCCAGGGCGGAGACGCAGGCCATGGGTACACCCAGAATTTTGCCTGGGAAAGCGGTGTAGTCCACAGCGAATGGCGGACGGTGAACACCGCGGATCCCACGCATCCAGAGTATGGGTATAATGACTTCACACGCACCATCGACTCCTCGACCAGCCGTATCCTTTCGCAGGCCGACCCTAACCAGCTCGCCACGAGTTTCCAATACGATGCAATTGGCCGCATAACCCGTGTTACCCCTCCTCCAGGCCCCTGGGGAAGCGAGGCGCCGACCCAAATCGCCTACCCGAATCCGAACACGATTGAGCGTTACAAGGGGAGCGGGGCCAACCCGGAATTGAGCCCAGGAAGCAGCACTCCTTTGCCTTCCAATACGGACCTGTATAGCGTGACGACTCTCGATGATCTGGGGCGCCCCTGGCGAACAGATACGGTTATGCCCCCCGCATCGGGAAGCGGATACACGTGGTCGGAGAAGATCACCCTGTACGCTCCATGGGGTGCAGCGGTATTTCAATCCCTGCCGTACGCCTACGGATCGGTGACCACGACACTCAATCCCACCATTTCGGGCCTGGTGGAGACGGGCAGCACTTTCGGTATGGCTGCACCGGCCAATGCCTCTGGAGAGGGGTATGGAACGTGGACCACCCCCTTCGCCGGGGCGACCGGGGCGCAGCCGTTCCAAGGCACGCTGGATCCCTTCTACCGAATCTCCGAGGTGCTCGGTCCTGATGGTTCTCACCGAGATGTTGCCTATCCCGAGATTGCAGCACAAGGGCCCACGACGCAGGTTACGATCAACGATATCAATGCGGCGCCGGGCTCCGGTTCTGGCTTGAGTGGTACCACGACGTACGTCCGGGATGCACTCGGCCGCCTGCTGAGCGTAAGCCCGAGCACCGGCGCCCAAGCAACGTACACCTACGATGGTCTCAACCACCTCACCCAGGTTGCGCTGGCCAGCTCGAGCGGAACGGTGCATCAGGCGAACAGAACGTTCACCTACGACGCCTTGGGGCTCCTCAGGCAGGCCGCGCTGCCGGAAAAAGGAACGCTTCTGTACGTGCAGTACGACGCTGGAGGCCATCTGATTCAATTTGAAGATGCCGCCGGCCGAATTTACACCAGCGAATACGACTCCCGGGGGCGGGCGATCACCTTGAGCGAAGGAGGGCAAATCTGGCGGCAGTGGTTCTACGATGAGCCGGGCCACGGTGAGTCGAATGGCCGGTTGACGCGCGCCGATTCGGAGAACGGCCAGATAGAGGAATCCTGGACCTACAATGGAATGAGCGGCCGCCTGAGCCAAGCGAGTCTCTTGTTGAATCTCTCCGGCCTTCCAACGGCAGGCTACACCGCCTCGCTCACCTACGATACGCAGGGCGAGGTGACGCAGGAGACCGATGTGCGCGGCAGCGCTGTGAGCGTCTCTACCAACATTAGCTACAACTATGGCCTGCCTGTGGCCAAAGTGTTTTCCGACGGTCCCGGTATCACGGGTATTACCTACTGGCCCTCCGGCGCAGTGGACACTTTGAGCTTTGCAAACGGTACCTCCACGCAGTTTTCGGAAGATGCGCAAACTGGGCGGCTTTCGGACATTACTTGGGGAACGGGGACCGGGACCATCACCGAACCGTTATGGGATTCTGGAAACTATCAGTACGACGGTATCGGAGACGTGATCGCAGAAGGAGCGGATACGTTCGGCTACGACCCCCTTGGCCGGCTCCAGCAGGCCACGGTGTACCACCCGCACGGGACAGGAACGCCCGTCTCGTTTCAGTACTCCTTCGATGATTTCGGGAACCTCAGGGGGCGAACCGTCTCTTCGCCGAGCGCCTCCCTGCCCAACCTCACGTTTACCCCAGATACCTCCACCAACCGCCTCACCTCTTTCACGGCCAATTCCGGCACGGGAAGCCAGACCCACACACCGGTCTACGGTGGCGGCGGAACCGCCCCAGGCAACATGACCAATGACGGGGTGAATGCGCTTGCCTACGACCCGCTCAACTGTATTGTGGCCGTGACTCCCCCAGGCGGAGGCACACCATTGGCGTACCACTATGATGCCGCGGGCGAGCGGGTCGCCGTGGGAAACGGCGCGGGGGTCACCTATTTCTTCCGCGCCGGTTCGCAGGTCCGCCTCCAGGAGAACTTCCCGTCCGTCACCAACCCCTCCCAGAGCAACGCCAAGGCCTTCCTCTATATCGGCGGCCACCTTGCGACTTCCGAAGAGGGGGGCGTGGGAGGCACTGGCGGCGCGTACTCCATCTCCGGCACGGTGACGCTGAACGGCTCGGGACTCTCCGGGGTGACGGTGACCGCGGGATCCGCCACGGGAACGACGAACAGCTCGGGGGCCTACACGATCAGCGGCCTGGCCAACGGGACCTACACGGTGACGCCGGTCCTGAGCGGCTACACCTTCTCACCGGCGAGCGCCTCCGAGACGGTGAACGGAGCGAACGTGACGGGGGTGACCTTCACGGCCACGGCCACCACGGCGCTGGCGGCCAGCGCCTCGGCCTCGCCGGTGTCTGGCCGGGCACCCCTGACGGTGGTGTTTACTGGATCCGCGACGGGTGGGACCCCGCCCTATACCTACGCCTGGGCCTTCGGAGATGGTGCCACGGGGAGCGGCGCCTCGGCGACCCACACCTACACCGCGGCCGGGACCTACACAGCGGCGCTCACGGTGACGGACTCCGCCAACCCCCAAGCCAGTGCGAGTTCGGCTCAGACCATCAGCGTCTCGGCTCCCTCCTCACTCAGCGTCACGGCCAGCATCACCCCCCTCAGCGGGAGTGCGCCGCTGAACGTGACCTACTCGGCCAGCGCTTCCGGGGGTACGGCCCCATACAGCTACTCGTGGAGCTTCGGGGATGGAGGGAGTTCGGCGGCCAGTTCGGGGACGTACAACTACCTGGCCGCCGGCAGCTACCCGGCCTCGTGCACGGTGACAGACGGCGCGAGCCACACGGCGAGCCAGTCCTTCACGGTGACGGTGATGGCGGCCACCTACAGCATCGCCGGCGCGGTGACGCTGAACGGCTCGGGCCTTCAGGGGGTGACGGTCTCGGCGGTTGCGGGGGGCACCTACACGATCTCCGGGACGATCACCTACAACGGCTCGGGCCTTTCGGGGGTAACGGTTACAGCGGGTTCAGCTTCGGCGCAGACGACCAGCTCGGGCGCCTACGCGATCTCCGGCTTGGCGAACGGGACCTACACGGTAACGCCGAGCCTGTCGGGCTATACCTTCTCCCCGGCCAGTGCCTCCGAGACGGTGAACGGGGTGAACGTGACGGGGGTGAACTTTACGGCGGCGAAGGCCGGTGGGGCGTACAGCATTTCGGGGAAGTTCACGATCAATGGGATGCCGAGCCCGTCAGGGATACCGGTGACGCTGTCGGGGGCGGCCTCGGGCAGCACCACCACGAACGGCGGGGCCTACAGCTTCACGGGGCTGGGCAACGGCTCGTACACGGTGACGGCTGGGCAGCCGACCGGCATTGTGATCACGTACCTCAAGAACCCAAAGACGACGACGATCAACGGGTCCAGTGTGACGGTGAACTTCTTCGGCTCCGTCTGCAGGAAGTGCTCGTCGGGGACGGTAGCGCTGACGGACGGGACGCCGGTTGCCGGGGTGTCGGTGAGCGCGGCGAACGCCTCGGCTTCAACGGATGCGACGGGGTTGTACATCTTGCAGCCGCCGGGAGGCGGGAGCGGGAACGGGGCCGGCGTGGAAGGGACGATCGTGCCCTCGATGCCAGGGTACAACTTCACGCCGTCGGGGGGCCGGCCGTGCGACTCGCAGCACAGAACGCAGCAGGAGTTCACCGCGGTACCGCAGGGGCAGGGGGCGGTGCGCGGGGCGGGCCGGACAGGGGCTCGCGAGCCCCAGCCGGCCTTGGCGCCAGGGCGGAGCGGCCTGATTGTGGAGCACGCACTCGCGGGAAAGGTCCGCCTGCCCGAGGCTGGCTCCACGGGCACCACGGGAAGCGACGGGTCCTACACGATCGGCGGCCTAGCGAACGGGAGCTACACGGTGACGCCGAGCCTTTCGGGCTACACCTTCTCCCCGGCCAGCGCTTCCGAGACGGTGAGCGGCGGGAACGTGACGGGCGTCAACTTCACGGCCACGGCGGCCGGTGGCAGCCATACGATCACCGCCTCGGCGGGGACGGGCGGCACGATCAGCCCGAGCGGTTCGGTTTCGGTGTCCTCCGGAGGGAGTCAGACGTTTACCATCGGGGCCAACAGCGGCTACCAGATCGCCTCGGTGGTGGTGGACGGGACGAACCAGGGCGCCATCGCCAGCTACACCTTCAGCAACGTGACGGCCAATCACACGATCACCGCCTCGTACTCGGCGGTGGCCACGTACAGCATCTCCGGGACGGTGACGCTGAGCGGCGCGGGCCTCTCGGGCGTGAGGGTGACCGCCGGCGCCGGCTCTGGAACAACGAGCAGCACGGGCGCCTACACAATCTCCGGCCTAGTGAACGGCACCTACACGGTGACGCCGAACCTGTCCGGCTACACCTTCACGCCGTCGAGCACCTCCGTGACCATCAACGGCACCAACCAGAGCGGGGTGAACTTCACGGCGACGGCAGCGGGTGGCAGCTATACGATCACCGCCTCGGCGGGGACGGGCGGCACGATCAGCCCGAGCGGTTCGGTTTCGGTGTCCTCCGGAGGGAGTCAGACGTTTACCATCGGGGCCAACAGTGGCTACCAGATCGCCTCGGTGGTGGTGGACGGGACGAACCAGGGCGCCATCGCCAGCTACACCTTCAGCAACGTGACGGCCAATCACACGATCACCGCCTCGTTCTCGGCGGTGACCACCTACACGATTTCCGGGACGGTGGGCGGGGCCGTCACCTCCGGAGTGGCCATCAGCCTCACGGGCACGGCCACGGCGGGCACCACGACGGGCACCGGGGGGACCTACAGCTTCACCGGCCTAGCGAATGGGAGCTACACGGTGACGCCGAGCCTGAGCGGCTACACCTTCTCGCCGGCGAACACCTCCGTCACGATCAGCGGGGCGAGCCAAACCAACATCAACTTCACGGCGACATCCACGGCGCAGCAGCTCTTGCAGAACCCGGGCTTCGAATCGGGCACCAGCGGCTGGACGATCAACACCAGTCCTAACAGCCACATGGTGGTCACGACCACGACGGCGCAGACGACGCCGCATTCGGGGTACTACATGGCGATCCTGGGCGGGGGGATCAACGGGGGCTACTACAGCGGGCAGACGGATGTGGTGAAGCAGACGGTGACGATCCCCGCGACGGCCACCTCGGCCACGCTGAGCTTCTGGGTGGCGATCTACACGCAGGAGGCGGGGACCACGGCGAAGGACTACCTGTACGTCGAAGTTCTGACGACCGGTGGCACGGTCCTGCAAACGCCCGTGACCTTGAGCAACGTGAACGCGGGGGGGTGGAGACAGGAGCAGGCGACCATCAGTGTCTCTTCTCTGCTGGGTCAGGCGGTGCAGATCCGGTTCAGGGCCGTCACCAACTCCGACGCGTACGGGACGGCGTTCATCCTGGACGACACCGCGCTCACCGTCACCACGGGCTCGCAGGTAGCAAGCCTAGCGCGGCCGGGTGGACCGGGAGAGGTCGGGCGGCAGGCGGGAGCTCGCGCCGTGCCGAGCGGGGAGAGGACCGCCGGGGGGGAGTCCTTCGGGGTGCAAGCCGATGGGGGCCCCGGCCCAAGCCCGTTCGGGCGGGGCGAGGGGTGCGATGGCTTGGAGCAGGGCCAGAGCGGCAGCATGGCCGGCGAAGCAGCCCCGGAGGGGGCCGCCCAACCGGAGGCCGCGCTGGCCAACGAGACGGTGTACTATTATGTGTGGGACCAGGTGGGGAGCGTGCGGGTGGTGGCGAATGCGGCGGGGGCGATCGTGGAGGAGCACGACTACGAGCCGTACGGGCAGGAGATGCCGCCGCCGACACAGAGCGCGTACGCGCTGATCCACTACGCGGGGCAGGAGAGGGACGATCTCACGGGGAACGGGACGGACACGATGGACGACATGCACTACCGCTTCTACGGGGCCTTGATGGAGCGATTTTACAGCCCGGACGACGTGGTAGGCAACCCGGCCGATCCGCAGAGCTGGAACCTGTACAGCTACGTGGAGGGAAACCCCGTCGTCTTCGCGGACCCGACGGGGCACTTCGGGCCCAGGCCGCCCGTGGCGGTACCGATGGAGACGGAGGATAACTACTTGGATTCCACGATTTGGCAGGACATCTCCATCGACCCCCTTCAGGCAGCGGTGCAGATGTACGGCCAAGGAGACTCGTGGCTACAGGCATGCGTGAATTCTGGGCTTAGCGATTCTCTAAGCATGTCGCAGTTGGGCTTTACATACGTAGAGACGACCGGAACCTCCAGCTACTCGAATGGGGAGATTCAAGCGAGCCTCTACGCGAATACGGGAGGTTCCTCCTCGAGCGGGTGGGAGTTTACGGGGGATATGAATGCGATCCTGGCCGGCGCGGGCAGTGCAGCAGCCGAAGTGGGGTTGGAGCACTGGCTGAGCCATGCGCCCATGGCCATGGAGTATGGCGGCCCCCTTGCCTCGGCGGTGGTCAACTCCGGCATGACGCCGCTGGGGATGGACGCCCGCAACGCTCTGTCCTATGGGGCTCCGGTGGCCGGGGCCGCCTACGGCCTGTGGTCGGCGGGAAGCTATGTGACCTCCGACCTGTGGGGCAACGCGGGAAGCGCCGCGGCGTGGGAGCACGGAGCGGGGGGCGCGACCTCGACAGGCCTGACGATGTTGCTGGAGGGGGGTGGAGCTACCCTCGGTGAGGTAGGATTGCTAGGTACTACAGGCTTTGCCCCCGGGGCCTTCGGGTTGGGCTGGGCGGTAGGAGCGGGCTTTCGCATGTGGATGCCGGACGCTGCCAATGAGGCCATCGGCAATAGCGAGCTTTGGATGTTCGAACAAGGCGGGTTTACACCATGACGTGGCAGTGGCCTGAAATGCCCCAATGGCATCCGGCGACCGATGAAGAACTCCATGAGAAGCAAGCGTACTTGCGCCGAGTGAACACCCTGGGCGGTGCACTTATGATACTTGCGGTGATTGGTGGCGTAATCCTTGGGACCATTCTACAAGTACAAGTCCGCTATAACTTCTCGTCGTGGCCCAAGCCACTCCGCTTTTTCACCGAGCCGCAGGGAATGCCCTTGATATTCCTGGGCTTTCTCGCCCTCTTCTTCAAGTTCTCACGCTTCGGCAGGAATGCGGAGGCCTTCCGTCCGTACTTCCGTGCGATCGGGAGCTACGAACGGGCGCAGAAAGCTTTGGGGGCGTGGAAGAAGAGGAAGAAACGGGATCATCTCACTCGAAGCCAGCAGTTGCTTGAGGCGGCAGACTGGGCGCTGAAGGATGTGCCGGAGTTTCAGAAGTTCAAGGAGGAGCTGCACGATGCGCTCAGCGAAGCCGGACTCTCTTGAGCGGGCCGAACATGGGGGAATGGTAGCAATGGAACAGAAAACCGGCATAAGGAGTTAACCGCGCTGTCTTCAGGCGGAGCGACGCGCAGGGCGTCAGACGCAGTGGCATCAAGTTGCCTCCTCTGGTCTCCGCAAGGGTGTCAGTTCGCCCCGGCTCACGGCCTCCGGCGCGGGTCCGTGGTGGAGGCGGGGGTTGGCCGGCTCGGGGGTTCTCGCTGGGTGAAGGGGGTGGTGTCGCCGGTGTTCTGGAGGGTCTGGCTAGGGGTGGTTCTTCGCGGGGCAAAGTGCATCCTTCCAGTCCGTGGGCAGCCAGGGGGGCTGCCCGGCTGGTGTGAGTGAGTTGTGTTGAGGAGGTTGTCATGAAGAAATGGGTTTCTCTGCTGTTCGTTCTGGCCGTGGTGGCGCTGGTGCCGACGGGGCTCTTGGCGGCGGGGCACGCCATAAAGTACTCGGTCGCTGCCTCCACCACGAATCCCACCGCGACGGTGACCCAGAAGGGGTCGGGGCTCGTGGTGGTGATCTTCACGGTTCCCTCTCTCGATGCCGGGGGCACCTTCAGCTTCCAGGCCTCGATGACGGCCCCGGGCGGCAAGAAGGTGAGCTATCCCGTGGTGGCCACCCTGTCCGGGAAGGGGAAGGCGGCGCTGTCGGCGGCCTTTGACCCGGTGACGGTGAGCTTCCCCGATGGGACGACGGCGGCCACGAGCGTGGTGACCCTGACGCTGCCGGCGGGCACCTATCACGGCAAGCGGATGACGATGCACATCCAGGCCGATCCGGCCTCGGGGTCCCACATTGGGAAAGGCGCGGGTGTGAAGGTGGTCCTCCTCCAGCAGAAGGCCTCCGCCGCGGCCGTCCCGGAGGAGCAGTCCATTCTCCAGGACGTGACCCAGGCCCTCGCCCCCCAGAGCCACCAGCCCTAACCCCTGCTTGTTCCACCCCACTCTCTGCCCCGGCCCGCCCGTCTGGGTGGGCCGGGGCAGGGCCCTGGCCATCGCGCGGAAGAGTGATGCGCCCCTGATTTCTTTGGACACGAAGTAGGGTTTACTGGAGCTGTCCGAGGAGATCGAAATGGATGAGCGAGAGGACATGAAGGTTGGGACGATGCCCGGGGACGCGGAAG